>NZ_JBIMKE010000016.1:0-175437 GCF_043673425.1 Streptomyces sp. M41
GCGACCGGGATACGCAGCTCGCCCCGCTCGGTCCGAGCCGGCATCTGCACCCGCTTGAGCACGTCGTAGCCGGTCGTGGCGATCTCGACCACTCCCGGCTTGATCTCGCGGGAGGTGACCTGGTGGACGCCGAAGGCGTGCCGCAGCCGGTCGACAGCCGCCGAGTAGTCGAAGGTGTCTTGTCCCGGCATCATCCGGATCCGCAACCGCAGACCCGTCCGGGTCGGCTTGATCCACATCAGGCGGGGGACGCGTTGGCGCGGAGTGTGCCATTTGAAGAGCCGGGCCAGCCACAGCCGGAACCGGGAGGCCGGAACCGTCAGGTCACAGGCATCCATGACCGACGCGTAGCGGATGCGGACCTTGGCCATGGCGTAGACGACACCGAAGGTCATCCAGAACCAGGCGGGAAAGCGCCACCGAAGCAGCAGCGCCAACCCGGCAACGTCCAGCACGACGGCGATCACTAACCACTTCACGGTCAGGCTGCCTTCAGGTTGTTCGCGCCGCCGGCGTCCACGGCGGTTACCGCGACCGCACGGAAGCTGATGCCGTGCCGCTTCTGGCCGTTGAACTCGTTCTCCCACGGCCGCGCCACCAGACCAGTCAACGCAACCGGGGTACCCATGGCCAGCTCACCGGAGATGGCCGACTCCCCCACCGTGACCTTGACTACCTCGGCGTTGCCGTTCATCACGAACAGCACGTCCAGCGTCACCAGAAGCTCACCGGTCTGCCTGTCTGCAGCCCGCTCCTGGGTCTTCTGGTTCGCGTACTTCGGCTGAGGCGGCTGAGCCACCATCAACGTCGCGCCGGCGGTGTCCACGGGGATCTGCTGCATGATGGAACTCCCTTTGATTGAGGGGCGGGGGCGGCGAATCTGCTTGGCGGTAGGAGCGCCGCCCCCAGGCTTAGACAAGTAGTGAACCTGTCTAGCTTCTCTTGTGTTACCTAGATTAGTTGCTTCATGGCTGTGCGCAAGGCCTAGGGGCAGATTTCTTTAGGTCACTTAGGTAACCTGGGGATGTGACCGTGAGCCAAGACGACCCCCGTAGCGCCTATGAGCAGGTAGCCGACGATCTTCGGAAGAAGATCGCTTCCGGAGTCCTCAAGGCTGGTCAGAAGCTCGACGGAAACGCCAAGATGGCGGAGCACTACGGCGTTGCCGCCATGACGATCCGCCATGCGCTCGACATCCTTCGAAGCGAACGCCTGATCGTCAGCCAGCAAGGGCGCGGCACGTTCGTGGCTAGTGATCCAGTAGGCACGGACTCGGCCGAGCGGGACGGCAACATGGTCGACGAGCTGAGCGAGATCAGGGCTGCCTTGGAGCTGATTAACTCGCGGCTCGATCGGCTCGAAGGCCAGGTTCGCGAGCGTCCTTGACGGAGGAAGACAGCCGATCAACACGATGAGTGGCTTCGGCGAGCTTCCGTTTGATCTCGTGCAGCTCGATCAATAACCGTGCCCTGTCCGCGACCCTCACGGCAGTCTTCCCCCTTCCAGTAGTGATCAGCTCAACTTCATGCTCGCAGCGAGACGCCTGATCTCTGTCGAGCGAGAGTGCCTGTCCGTCGACCTAAGGTCGTCCACGAGGTTGCGAGCAATCGGCCTGTTGCGCACGTGCTGAGGGGCGATCGCGTCGGCCCGCAGGATCGCATCAGCCGCAAGCGCGGGTTTGCCGTTCATCATCTGGCCGGCTGCCGTGCAGACCCAAAAGTGAGACTGACGCTCGCCCGAGGCGATGCGCGCGATGTTGACCAGCTCAGCGCGTGAGAGCACATCGCGAGGGTGCCCCAGTTCCAAGCTCACTTCCACGGCGTGGATCTCTGTATTCATGGCGTTGAACTGAGTCTGGAAGACGTTGCCGTCTTCCGATACGCCGGCTGAAGCCTGACGAGCCTCCGTCAGGTGCGACTCAGCCTCCGTGCGATCCCAGAGCCTTGACCATGCAACTGCCGCGCGAAGGTGCATTGCACCCCACAACGCACGCACTGTCTGATCATTCGTAGACAGGTGAGGTTCGAGATCATCGAGAGCCTTGCGCGCCATGTCACGGGCCGAGCCAAGTTCCCCTTCATGCAGCCAGACGCCGCAGAGATCCCAGCGTGCAGCCGCCTGGAGGACAGGTGACCCAGCCTTCTCAGCGGCCACTAGCTCCCGCTGAACAGCACTCCAGCCGAGATCATGATGTCCGAGCAGGTTGGAGGACACGCGCGCCATATGGCTTGCTCGAAGCATGAGCGCTTCAGCCCTAGCTACGTCATCCCCTTCGGCTACGTCGCACAGGACCACCAGGTCACGGAGGATCTGGGGAAGCAGGTCGCCCAGGGCCGTGAACTTCGCATCTTGCCTCAGACTCTCGGCAGCCTCCACGCGCGCCGTAAGGTCCGGAAGAGTGGGGAGTGCAGTCGTTGTGATCAGAGCCGCACCGCCGGGCATGGTCGCCTGTTGGAGAGCGAGGCGAAGGCCGGGGATGGCGGCGTGCCCGGACTCGAGTTCCGCGGTGTCATGCCGATATGGCTGACCCGTCAGCTCTATGACTTCTACGCCGAGCACTTCGGCAAGCTGGCCAAGGACGCTCATGCGATCGAGCGGGAGGCGACCGGTTTCGATCTTGGATACCCAACTGACAGACCGATCGACAGCAGCCGCCAGTTGCGCTTGATCCCAGCCGTGGCGGCGCCGTGCGCGCGCTACGCGCTGCCCTGTGCTCAGTTCAGCCATCACCATGAGTTCCCTTCGACACTACGACGGTACCCACACGGATCCGTGACGCTGTCAGTAAAAGTGACAGTCGGCGCACGAACGGTCCACTGGCGTACCGGAGTTGTGGCCTCCTCGGCATCAATGACGCCATCGCCAGCCGAGCGCGGACAGAGTTTCCCTACTTCATCAAGGCTCGCTGCGCTCGCTGGTCCGGCGGCTGACTTTGCTTGTCGATCATCGCCAACCCGACCGCCGCACACTCCGCCCAAGCGCATCAACGGCCGCTCACGGCCCCCATGCCACCGCCACCACGATCCGGCCTCGGGAGGAGAAAAACCCACCAACGGCCAGGACCTCAACGCCCTGCTCACGGGACCACGCCGCACCCCTTTCCACCCGGTTGCCTACACCCGTAGGTCGGTCGAATCGAACCGAGGGCCGCGCCAAGCGCGGCGGCGCCGGTCGGTCGCCGCCGCGCCGCCTCAATGTCTTCGCCCCGGCCGCACGTCGCCGCCCGCCCGTCGCCGCACGCAGCGGCCACATTCCAACACGGGCACGGGGCGAACGATGATCCCCAACAGTGCAGGACAAAGACGCTTTGTGTTACCGCAAGAGGCCGGATCGTGGTGGCGGTGGCATGCGGGCCGACGATGCCAGATGCGCGGGCGTTCATGCAGCCCGCTGGTCCCGCACAGGGCCGCCGGCCGGACAGCGGGCGTGGCAATGAGACGGGGAGAAACCCGCTGTGGCTGGGGCGGTCGGCTCCACGGCTTTAGGCAGCCACTTTGGGGCGAGCCTCTAAGATCATGGCCCCAACGTCGTGCTTTAACGGGCAGGTCAACGGCCTGCCCGACGCGCCGGAAGCTTACGGGGCCATGATCACTCGCCCCAAAGCAGCTCCCGCCCAAAGCCGCTACGCCAACCTCGGCGAAATTCTGCGACAACGATCAACGATCGGCCCAAAATTCTTCCCTCAGCCATTCATCCGAACCATACATTATTTCTTGGGCGGCCCCATCGCCTAAAATCGCATTCACAAAATCCGCGAGAAATAATGTCGCGGAGACCCACGTCATCAACTCATCCCAGCTAATCGGAACATCTATAGAATTACGCCACCCATGGAGGTCCTCCCCCATTTGTAGAGCCCATAGGCCACCAGCGACAATCGGTATTCCCTCGCCGGTATAGGATTCACTCCCATGTCGCTCTCGGAATAACTTTGGCATGATCAATTCCTCAAGGGAAATTCGACGCTCCGCTTCACTCTCCTCATCTTTCATAGGGAACACGAAGACATCTCCATCACTCGAGAGCTGCCCAAATGGAGCGTACAGAACCGTTATCAGGATCGCGAGTTCCCCAACTAGTTCGCTACGTTCCTTTAGCTCCTCCAATATGTCGGCGGGCATTAGTCCGGAATTAGATGTCATCATAGCTTCAACCAGGCCAATCGCCTTTCGTGTGCTCCGCGGAACCCAAATCTTCGGGCTGTCTGCACTCGGCTCGAAAGAAGGTGCGACCAAGGCTGCGGCGCGACGTCCGTTTCGAGTCAGGTACACGACGGCGCCATCTTGCTCCACCTGGTCAATTAAGCCCCTCAGGTTGGCACGTGCCTCACGAATCCCAACCTCAAGGTCAGGTTTCTCGTCGCGATCCTCAGTCATGGAGCGAGCGTAACGCATCAATCACGACCCCGCATACGTCTGAGCAAAAGCGTGTGTACACATGTGTACACACCGACCTTTGCCCTCTCCCTATGCGTTTCGGCATCCTGTGCTTGAAACGCCGCCAAGGCGATGCGAAATCGCCTCCATTAAAAGAGGCGTCGAATCCTGTAGGGGGTACCGTGATGCCTGACTCCGATAGCTCCTCTGTGTCACGGAAGAGGTGGATGCGCTCCATCATTCCTTTGACATTGGCGATCATTCAGGGATTCCTGTATTTGTCCTACCCGGTTGTAGGGCATGCAGTTTCGGCAGCTGTTGCTATCTACCTTGCCGTGGTGGATGCGACTCAACGCACGAGCCGCAATCTCACGGGAAGGCAAGTTTCTGAGACGTCACCCCAACCGTCACAAATTTGCCGAGGCGAGTGAGAGGTCACGCAGCGTTCTCGTCCGGCCCCATCGGCGTCAGGCCACCCCGCCGCCAAGGCCAGTGTGCGCAGGCCGCCGGGCCGTCCCCGGACGACGCGTGCGGTACAGCAGCGACGTACAGCAACTGCATGAACCCTCGCCGGTCATGAGTGACCCTGGCAACCTTGCTGAGCAGCCCGAGAGACCTCAGCGACCCTCGTGTCCGTAGTTCACATCGAGGGGCAGCACGACGCAAAGCCTGCACGGGGGCGCCGTCCTAAGCCCATGGACGGCGCTCTTTCGGCTTGACTCGGTCGTTGAGACTCCACCGACCTTGTCAGGTAGTCAGCCGGTTTAAGGCGATATGTTCGATTGGTGGACGCCGACAGAACTGCACGCAGCGTCGTGCCGTAACTGCCGACGCCCAGTGCACCACTTACGCAACGCAGCGTTGTTGTTTGTCACAGCATGCAGCCGTAAGATCCACCCATGGCGAAGCCCTTGTCCCTGAACGAGATCCGCATTCGCGCCGCAAGGTTTCTTGGTGAGTGGAAGAACTCGCCCGGCGATGAGCGGCAAGATGCCCAGTCGTTCGTGCGTGATCTCCTGAAGGTCTACGGCGTGACCGAGACCCGCGCTGCGTTCTACGAGAAGCGCGTCAAGAAAGCCTCTTCAGGTGGGCAGGGGTACATCGACGCCCTCATTCCAGGCTTGGCCCTGATCGAGATGAAGTCAGCGGGCAAGAATCTCGTCGTTGCCGAACAGCAAGCTTTGGACTACGTAAACGGCCTGACCGAGGTCGAGTCCCCACGCTGGATACTCACTAGCGATTTCAAGAAGTTCCGCCTTCTGGACCTGACAGCCCCCCAGGGCGAAGATATCGCTGAATGGAGCATCGAGGATTTCCCCAAGAATTCGGATCGCTTGGCGTTCTTCGCCGGTTACGGGGTGCGGCAGTTCGCTTCGCACGCGCAGGAGCAGGCCTCCATCTCGGCAGCGCAGCTCATGGCCGGCCTCTACGAGAGCCTTGAAGGCTCAGGGTACGACGATCACTCTGCCAGTGTCTTCCTGGTGCGCACGCTGTTTGCCCTATACGCCGATGACTCCGGCGTGTGGGAGCGCGACTTGTTCCTGCAGTTCCTGACCGACCGCACCAGCGAGGATGGATCCGACCTCGGCGCACAGCTATCGATGCTTTATCAAGTCATGGCTACCCCGGTCGGGGAGCGGCAAAAGAACCTCGACGAGCTTATGGCCCGCTTCCCGTATGTCAACGGCGGCGTGTTCGAGGAACCGCTGAAAATCCCAGCGTTCAACGCCGAGATGCGCGGCAAGCTCATGGACGCCGCCATGTACAACTGGTCATCCATCAGCCCCGCCATCTTCGGCTCTCTCTTCCAGGCTGTGAAAGACAAGACAGCCCGGCGCGAGCTCGGGGAGCACTATACGACCGAGACAAATATATTGAAAGTCATCGGTCCAATGTTCCTCGACGACCTGCGCCGGCGCTTCGCCGACCACCAGCATGACATCAAGAAGCTGGAAGGCCTCCGCGAGGACATGGGAAGAATGCGCTTCCTTGACCCCGCTTGCGGGTGTGGCAACTTCCTCGTCGTCGCCTACCGTGAAATGCGGGCTCTGGACTTGGCGGTCCTCGAACGACTGCAGGCACTGAGAGGGAAGGGCTGGCAAGAAGGAACCATGTTCTTCGATGAGACGCTCCTGCCAGTGCGTCTGGAGAACTTTCACGGAATCGAGCTCGAGGAGTGGCCGGCCCGCATCGCTGCCACCGCACTGCATCTGGTCGAGCACCAAGCCAACCAGGCCCTCGAGCTCGCACTGGGCGTGGGTCCTAACCCTCTGCCTCTGAATAAAATCGACACCATCCAGGTCGGCAATGCCCTCCACATGGACTGGAACTCGGTGCTGCCTGCAAGCAATGACGTCTACGTGCTGGGCAACCCACCGTTCATTGGCATGACCCGTATGACCCCGGAACAGCAGAAGGACAACCGCCTGGTGTTCACCAAGGTCGATGCGAAGGGGCTACGAACGGGACGCCTGGATTACGTGGCCTGCTGGTACGCCAAGGCGATGGATTACTTGCGCAATACAGGAGAAGCACGGGTCGCTTTTGTATCCACGAATTCCATCACTCAAGGTGAACAAGCGCGCACCATGGTTCCACTTCTAGACCGCCACGGCTTCGCCGTGGACTTTGCCCACCAGACCTTCAAGTGGACCTCCGAGGCCCCCAAGGCAGCTGTTGTCCACTGCATCGTCGTCGGCTTTTCTGGCAAGACGCGACGCGCCCGTAAGACCCGCCTGTTCTCCTATAAGGACATCGCCGGAGCACCTATTGAAAGGCCCACCAGCCGTCTCAATTTTTATTTGTCTGACGGCCCTGATTTGGTGCCAGCAAAACTGACGGCCCCTGCAGTTCAAGGCATGCCCAATGCCCACAAGGGCAGCCAACCCACCGACGGCGGACACCTACTGGTCACCGAAGCGGAGTACCCGAAAGTCGCAGCCGACCCTAACGCAGCCCCTTACTTGCGTCGCTTCGTTCAAGGCAAGGATATGTTGCAGGGTAAACCACTGCGCTGGTGCCTGTGGCTTAAAGACGCCAACCCCGCCCATATCAAAGCGTCCGCATTGCTCCATGCTCGTCTAAATGGCGTAAAGGAGGCCCGTCTGGAGTCTCCGACTGAATCAGTAAAGGAGTACGCAAACCAACCGGGCCTGTTCACGCAGGATCGCCAACCCAGCACGACCTATTTCGCCATTCCAGAGGTTTCCTCAGAGAACCGTCGATGGATCCCTGGGCGCTTCTTCACGCCTGAGACTGTAGCCGGGAATAAGCTCATCATTTTCCCCGATGCCCAGCCCTGGCACGCAGCACTTCTTCAGTCCTCCATGTTCATGGCCTGGGTTGAAATCTTCGCCGGGCGTCTCAAGTCCGACATCTCCCTGTCCCCTGGGCTGGCCTATTTCCCGATCCCATGGCCGATCCCAAACAGAAATCAGAAGACTTCACTAGCCGAGGCTTGGCAAAAGGTCGAGGAAGTACGAGCAGCTTATCCCACATCGACTCTTTCTGACCTCTACGACGAATACGCAATGCCGGACCGTCTTTTGAAAGCGCACCAGAGCCTGGATGTCGTAGTTGATGGCTTGTTCGGCGGGCGGAAAAAGCTTTCGGACAACACCGAGCGTTTGAAGGTGCTACTGACAGCCTACGAACGAATGACCACCGCCGGACAGCTCACGATGCCGAAAACCCGACGCCGGGCCAGAAGTTGAGAGGCCGGGGGGCCGCGTCGGGATCTGGCGGTTCTTCCATACTGGTGGAGCCGACGTCAGGGTGCCACGACTGCTCCCAGCGGAGATGCAGGCTTGGACCATCCGTGGACGAGATGACAACTGACACAGGTCAGTGCTCCTATGACCTGCAGCGTTACCTCAAGCCCATGCGGCCTCCGGAGCCGTGTGCACGTCGCCCCGGCGGCGCTATGCCAACAGTGCGACGACGCAGGTCCCCTCTGGGGCCGAGCAGAGCAGGGCTTGTCGATCGGCGTCGCTGGGAACAAAGATGACCATACGCGTCAAGAGCTTCCAGTCGACCCTGGAGGGGTCGGGATGCATGACTCCATATGGTCGCCCGTCGACGCAGACTGGCACGCCAGATGCCCAGTTCCAAGCGATCCATTGGGGTCTAAATGTTGGTTCCTTTCCTGTCTCTGTGCGTATCCATTGGGCAACTGCGGGGCGCAGGGCCTGCAGTGTTCCTTCTGGGAGATTCTCCTGCCACTCCTGAACCAAAATGCGGTTAGCCTCGGGCCACTTGCGGGCATCCCGTTCCAAGTTCGCCCGCGCCTGTCGTTGCTGACCCTCCCGTTCAGCTATGCCAAATCGTGTCGCGACGGCGACGTGATGCGGCGAACTCCAGACCTGAGACCAGGAGCCATCGCTCAAATAGATCTGCTCCGTAGGTTGGTGTGCCACCACGCTGCCCTCAATGACCTGCCTCACGAACGCCGGCAGCGTGACGTCCACGCGATGCCAGTCGCCATGCTCCCTCAAAGGGCACTGCCAGGGCTTCTCGTGCACGTAGCACTCTTCGATCTCAAAGGCCGCGAGTCCCGCGGTGACCTGCCAGTCTGGATCATCCGTAGGTGGAGGGGTGACCACTATCGAGGGGACGGCACCGTGCCACGGCCGCAGGCGTGTGGACACCCAGCAAACGCCAACACCATCGGCAGCAAGCCGTTGAGTGCGCGCGTCGATCTCCTGGGGCGTGATTGCGGATAGCTGCGCCTCCCATGCCATCTGGATCGCGCCATCCGGGGAGGATGACAATACGTCTGCACGCCAACGGCCTCCTGGGCCGCGCACCTCTAACTGGGCCTGGTGTCCTGCCGCACGGATGGCAATAGCCAACTCCAGCTTTAGCAGGTGGTGTTCTAGGGACTCCCCCGCCATTGCGCAGTTTGGCCCGTTTGGATCGTGTGCGAAATATCGCGTTCCCCGAGGTGAGACCTTGGCATGGACGCGATGGGCGCACTCGGGACAGGCCAGATCAATTCGCGGCCGCACTCGGTGCACTGCTTCCCAAGACCACCCACTCCCAAGATCCGTCAGCGTCGCATCCAGCAAGCCCCGTACCGCATGCCGTGCAGTCAAGGACAAGGCGTACCCCCTTGCGTCACCCATTCGGTGGGCTGTGAAGTACTCACAGCTTGTCCGTCCTGGATCGCGAAGCCAACTGCGGAGGTCGGCTCGAGCGGTCACGTGTGAGTCCATCGGGAAGATCTAGGGTCGGCGTCTTCCGACGCAGTCCGGCCCGGCCGCTACATTGCAGGCCCGTCCACGAACGGGGCCCGTGTCGAATGCGTGTCGAAGTTGGCGACTTGGGCGTCACCATCATCGAAATACCCGCAGGTCAGGGCTCACCGGCGAGAGCAGTGACCACGGCCCTTCTAAGCGCTTGGCCGCAGGTTCGAGTCCTGCCGGGGGCGCAAACAGCCTCTCACCTGCGGATACGCGCGAGGGGCTCTTCCATGTCCGGATTCACATCGCTCTATGCGCAGCGCCTTCGCCTGCCCAAGATCGTGGGCACAGACAGACCCTGCGGCGTGGCGACAACGCCTCTCGCCAGCGAGTCCACACCCGAAGCACGATGTAGCACCGGATAGCACACCGCCGCTACCATGGGCCGCATGACAGCGCAGCCCGAGATCACTCAGCGCGATCTGCGCACCCGCTCCAAAGAGATCATGGACGCCGTCCAGGGAGGACAGGCGTTCACCGTCACCCGCGACGGGCACCGTGTCGGCGAGCTGATCCCGCTCCGCCGCCGTCGCCGCTTCGTTCCCCGTGCCGAGTTCGCGGCCATGTCCCGCACCGCCCCTGACATCTCGCCGGACGCCTTCCGCGACGACCAGGACGCCGTCGTCGAGCAGGAGTTGGACGACCCGTATGCCCGTTGAGCACGAGCAAGGCCTGCTCGATACCAACATCATGATCTTGCGCAAGTGGATCGACGCCGACGAACTGCCCGCCGAGATGGCCATCAGCACCATCACCCTCGCGGAACTCTCCGCAGGCCCCCACCAGGTACGCGGCAACGACGAGCAGAGCGACTACGACGAACACGCCGAGCGGGCCCGCCGCATGGACGTCCTGCAACGCGCCGAGAACGAATTCGACCCCATCCCCTTCGACGTGGAGGCCGCCCGCCTCTACGGCAGAATCTCCGCCGCCGTCGTCTCCACAGGCCGCAAGCCCCGTCGCCGTGTGGCCGACCTGATGATCGCCGCCATCGCGGCCGCCGAGGAACTCCCCCTCTTCACCACCAACCCCGACGACTTCAAGGGCCTCGACGACTTGATCACCATCGTGCCCGTAACGCGGCCCGAGATCCTGCACGACCGGTAGCGCCGCGCCCACCCCGCCCTACACCGGCGGCCGAGGTGGTTCCGCGCCCGGGGCGGGCACCCACCGCCCGTCACTCGACCTGCGCGGAGATGACACCCGGAGCCCCGGTGACCAACACGCGCCAATACAGTCGCCCTATGCCGCCGGCACGGCCACGCTGTTCCGGGCCCAGTCGGCCACCTGGGCGGGCGGGATCCCGTCGTTCAGCCACTTCGTCAGGCGCGTGTTCCGGGTCGTGGACGCGCCGTCCGGTCGGCGACTCGAAGACGTGCGGGACCAGTGCGTGTCTCGCCCTCCGCGCGGCCCTGCAGATCGCGTTGCTCTCCGTGTCCGTGGCCGGAGTAGTGGCGCGCGAGGACGGGTGCCTCCTGGCCACCCGCCGAGCCGACAACGGCACCTGGGAACTCCCCGGCGGCATCCTCGAACTCGACGAGACCCCCGAGGCCGGCGTGGCCCGCGAAGTCCTGGAGGAGACGGGGATCCGCGTCAAGGTGGCCAAACTAACGGGTGCCTACAAGAACTTGACCCGCGGCATCGTGGCCCTGGTCTTCCGCTGCAAGCCTTCCGGCAGCACCGAGCGCGTCTCAAACGAAACCACGGCCGTCTCGTGGCTCACGCCCGACGAGGTCAGCGAGCAGCATGTCCGAGGTCTTCGCAGTCAGGCTCTTTGACGCCTTGGACGGCAGCGGCCCGTACGTACGCAGCCATGACGGGAAGCGCCTCATCCCAGCGAGATAAGACTTCCTCCCCTTCATCAAGGCGGCTCGCTCCGCTCCCCGCGCAGGCCCGACCCCCGGCCGAGCCTGCGCATCGCCACCCGCTACGAGAAGACCGCAACCATCTACCTGGCCGGACTCCACACCTCAGGCATCTTCCTCCGGTCTGCTCAATGACCCTGAACACAACGTCTCAGCCGCGCAGCGACCTGCGCAGCAGGAGGCCGCCGATCCCCACCAGGGTAGGGAAGCCGCTCTTTGGCATGGCTGCGGTGCCGATCACGCCGAAGGCGGTCAGAACGACGCCCGCGGCGCGCTGGGCCGGGATGTCCTTGTGCTCCTCCGCGGACCGGAGCAGTCGGCCGCCCATCCACAGGGTCGGCGCAGCGGCCATGAACCAGAAGGCGGCGGCGCGATCGCCCCGGTCGGGCACGGAGTTGAGAGGGTTTCCGCGAACCATGTCGGCGAACACATCGCGGTAGATCACGGCGCCGATGGCAGCGTGACCGACGCCGACAACCTGGAGGCAGCGTCCTGCTGAATGTCGCTGCATAGCCTCATCGTATGGGCCGACCTGGGCGTCCCCGGGGGCCTGGCCCGCAGGCTCGTATCAGCAGGAGGCAAGTGATCCCGTCGAAGGGAGCCGTGGAACAGAACATTGCCCGCTGATCCGAACGAAGGCCCCTAGCCCTGCCCCTGCCACCTGTCGAAGTCGAATACGTGTCGAAGGTCGATCGGCGATACACCCAGCGGCGGAAGAGACGCAGGTGGGGCAGCAGAGTGGCACACCCGACCCAGGGCACCGTGCCCCGCCATGTCGCGGACGATGTGCGGCAGGATGCCGAGACCGACCTGCCACCCTCCCTCCGCAGCCTTGTCGATCAAAGGCTTGGCTGCTTCGCCGGCCACCCGACCCGCGACAGCTGTCAGGATGCTGGTAAACGGATCCATCGGCCCATGGTGGCAGCTTCCGCCTGATACTGCGGCATTTTCCGTGAAATGCCTCTTCGGAAACAGCGCACGTCCGGCCCTCGATTTGCCGCCCGGCGTCAGGTGCCGCGGCGTTGTTCCTGGACGATCTTCATGAGGTCCGCGATGGCGGACTGGGTGTCGCGGTCGCGGCCCTCGTCGATCGCCTCGAGGGCGGCTGCCGCGGCGGTGCGTACCTGGTGCGGCAGCCCTTCGGCGGCCGTGAGTCGGTAAGCGGCCTTGCGGCGCGCCATGCGCTCGGCTGCGTCCACCGCGTCGGGGCCGGACAGGGGGAACACGGAGGCTCCGTAGGCGGAGATGCCCAGCACCATCATGTCGGCGATGCCGTCGGCGTATCCGAGCGCGGCGGCCTTGCCCTGGCCCTCCTTGATGGTCGCGACGATGCGACGGCGGGACAGGGCCGTGCCGACCGCGGCGCCGCCTCCGAGGGACAGGGCGCAGGTGACGGCCAGGAACGGCCCGCTCCAGGCGTATCCGGTGAATCCCCCGAGGACCGCGAGCGCGACCGTCCACGCTGCGGCTGTGCGGGAACTTATCTGCTCGGGCGTGGTGGCCATGGTGGCAGTGTGCCAGCAGGGGCGGACGGCACCGTAAGAGGGTTGCCCGCTCGCAGCATCAATGGTCCAAGACCCAGTTCTGCGTGCAAGTCGCCGTCGGGCACCGCGAGTTCGGGCGGATCCCCGGGTCAGCGTGCCGGCAGGAACACCGTGAGGCGTCCCCATGCCGCCATCGTGAGCACTGCGCACGGGATGATCCACACAGGTAGGCGACGCCGGTTGCCGCGCCCGCCGCGAGGAAGCCGATGACCAGCACGGCCGCGCATGTGGCGCCGACGACGCGTGATGCTCGTGATGCCCGTGACCCCTGTGATGCCGGCGAGCCCTGTGAAGCTCGCGAGCCCTCCGGCCCTTCCCATGCCGGTGGCGGCCCCGTCCCCGTTCCCGTCATGAGTCGAGCGCCCGTGCCGCCTCGTCGACGTTCGCGGCGAATCCGTGGCCGTACGACTGGGCCTGGGCGCTGCGGTAGTAGGGGCCGCCGTTGTAGCGGGCCGCCAGTTCCTGCATCTGAGCCCTCGTCATCCGCTCGGGCGGCACGTCGGCGAAGTCGCTCTCGGCCTTGAGCTGGGCGAGATACTCCGAGGCGATGTAGATGTTCTGGCCCGGGTCCTTGGTCGCGTCGACCAGCTCTTCCCGCTGTGCGGTGGTGAGGTTCTCCGGGTCGTAGCCGAGGACTTCGGCGGAGCGGCGTATCTGGATGGCGATGGGGCCCATGGAGGTCTGGTCCGCCTCTCCCGTGCCGGGTATGTGACGGCGGACCCCGTAGGCGGCGTCGTCGATCCAGGAGGGGTCGCCCTCGACCTCCATCCAGGCGACGCCCGCCACCAGCTCGGGCGGCAGTCCCGAATTGTGCGCGGCGTCATTGATCAGCGCCTTGTTCCCGGAGATGTACGTGCGACGGCCGGCGTCGTCGTCGGACGGCAGACAGAGGTAGTGGTCCTGGGCGCCCGGCAGTTGCGCGAGCCTGTCCCGTATGCGCTGCAACGACGACGAGACCCGGGTGTCGCTCGCAACGCCGGAGAGTGAGTCGACCTTCGTGCCGGTGCCCGGGAGCTGGACGTTCGGGTCGCGGCTCGCGTCGCCGACTTCGCGGCGCAGTGCGTCCACGGCACCGACCAGCAGGGCCGGAAGGGTGCTGTCGCCACCGCGGAAGTCGGGCAGGGACCGCAGGGCTGCCCGTATCTCGTGCACGCAGTCCTCCCGGGCCGCGGACTCGACCCGCAGGGCGTCGCCGTAGTGGTGCCTGGTGGCGTTGTAGTAGTGCTCGGCCTCTTCGCGGATCGCGTCCACGTCGACGGTGAGTTCCGCCACCCAGTCGAGGAAACCGGTGGTGGCTCTCAGGTCCTCCCACTGGTGCAGGGGTTCCGCGGCCCGCGCCGTGGGAGTGATCGCCACCGCTTCACGCGACATCACCTCGGCCAGCCGGTCTTCCGTGGCCTGTCCGTTCTCGAAGTGCCCCTTTGCCCGCGCGACGGCCGTAGCATAGGCGTCCAACGCCGTGCGCACGCGTCTGAAGGCTGCCGAGAGGTGTTCCGCCAGGTCCAGTGCTTCCTTCAGCCGCTTGGTGTAGCGCTCGCGGTGCTCACTCTCCCACTCGACCTTCCCGGCCTTGCGGAAGTCGTCGTCGCACGAGGCCAGGAGCGTGTGCAAGCGGCCGTACTCGGCCGCGGACCGTTCGATCAGCTGCGGGTTCGCCGCCTCCAGGAACTCCACGTCCGCGCGGTGGGCCATGGCGCTCACCGGTCCTCGGGCGCGACGTAACGGCCCTTGTCGAGCAGTTCGTCCATCGCCCGCCGCGCGTCGGCGTCGGCCTGCACATAGGCGTTTCCCGTCGACCGCAGCTTCGTCGACAGGGCCGACAGCAGTGTCACGAGGTCCCCGTACTGGTCCTGTGTGTACCTGGCAAAGTCCTCTACGGCTTCCGCGACTTGAGGGTGCACGCGCGGCACACGGCACTGCGTGGCGTTCTCCCCGTCCATGCGCCCGGCGTAGAGGAGCCCGGCCAGCTCGTTCAAGAGGTGCGAGCTACCGTCCATGGATGCGGCTCGCGCCGAGAACCCTCCCGGCCCTGTGGTCATCGTTCCCCCGATGTCGACAATGATCGCGAATGATCGCGACCGTGAGCATGCCAGTTGCGGATGCAACCTGTCACGCGGTCAGCGACAACGACAACGGCAGCAGCGACAGCGCGATCAGGTGGCGGACGGCGGCATACGGCGTCACAAGTCGGTACCACCACTGACATCCAGGTACTGGCCCGTGATCCACCGCGCGTCGTCGGAGGCGAGGAAGGCCACCACGTCCGCCACATCGGCCGGTCGGCCGATCCGGTCGAAGACCGAGCGTGCCGCCAGGGCGGCCCGCGCTTCGGGGGTGGTCCTGCGCCGGGCGTTCATGTCCGTCTCGATGAACCCCGGCCCGACCGTGTTGACGGTGATGCCACGGCCGCCGAGTTCCTTCGCCAGGCACAGGGTCATCGTGTCCAGCGCGCCCTTGGACATGGCGTACGCCACCGACTCGGGGAAGGCCCGCCGCGAGGCGAGCGAGGAGATGTTGACGATCCGCCCGCCGTCCCGCATCCGCGGCAGCGCGCTCTGCACGAGGAAGAACGGTGCCCTGGCGTTGACGGCGATCATCCGGTCGAAGACCTCGGGAACCGCCTCCCCGACCGGTCCCGAGCCGCTCACCCCCGCGTTGTTCACCAGGATGTCGAGCGAGCCCACGGCGTCCGACCCGGGCCGGCCTGCCCCCGGTCCGCCCTGTTCCCCCAACTCCCCCCGGTCCCCCTCCTCCCGGACACCCGCCTCTTCCGGCATCCCCGCCTCTTCCCGTACCCCCGCCTCTTCCCGTATCCCCGCCTCCTCTCGCATCCTCGCCTCCTCCCGCATCCCCGCGTCAAAGGCCGCGAAGACGGCGGCGGCGTCACCCGGCACCCCCAGCTCCGCCCCGACCGGGAAGGCACGCCCGCCGTTCTCGCGTATCTCCGCGACGACTTCCACGGCGGCAGCCGCGCTGTGGCCGTAGTGGACGCCGACGACGGCTCCGTCCTGGGCCAGTCGCCCGGCGATGGCTCGGCCGATCCCACGGGCGGCCCCGGTGACCAGCGCGATCTTTCCGGTCAGCCTGCGATCGGCATGGGTGTCGAGACCGGAATTGCAACGGGTACTGGTATTGGCATCCACGAAGACCTCACCTATCAAGAACAGTTCAGGAACTGCCCGTACCAGGGCGCATGTTCCGCCAGGCTGCGTCCCGGCCCCGGCCCCGGATCCACCCCCACCCCCGCCCAGAAACCGTCGTCCGCGAACCAGTGGTCCACGGCGAGCATGCCGAGGTGGTGGAGGGCGCGCGGCTGGTCGGCGAGCTGGGCGCGGGTCTCGTCGAGGTCCAGTGGGGCGTTCGGGAGGCGCAGGTTCAGCCGGTCGGTCACCGTGTCGAGCAGCTGCGAAGTGCTCACCGGCTCCGGGTGGTTGACGTGATGCGCGCCCGCCAGGTCGCGGTCGGACAGCCCTGCCGCGAGTACCGCGCGCGACAGCGCCCGTACGTCGACGACGGAGTGCCGGGCGCTGACGCCTTTCAGGCCCGCCGACAGCGCCCTCATCAGGGCGACCAGCCCGGGCACCACCCACCGGTCGCCGTCCCCCAGCACCAGGTGCGGGCGCAGCACCACACCGCCCGCGTCCAGCACATGGCGCTCGGCGGCGGCGCGTGAACGGCTGGTCGGGGAGGACGGGGCGAGGGCGAGTTCGGGCACGGCTGCCCCGGTGAAGGGTCCTCGGCCGTACACGGCGGCCGTACTCACGTAGACGATCCGGGACACTCCGGCGCGGGCCGCCTCCTCGACGAGGGCGCGGGTGCCGCGGTCGTTGACGGTCTCGGTGCGGCGTTCGTCGTCACCGATGTGGGAGGCGCAGTGCAGGACGACGTCGACGCCGTCGCAGATTCCGCGCAGTGAGGCCGGGGCGGCCAGGTCCGCTCGTACGATCTCCGGCGCGGCGAGGGCACTTGCGGCCGTGTCCGGCAGCTTCGCCGGGTCGCGCAGGAGGAGCCGCACACGGGACGGCGCGGCGACGCCTTCCGGCTCCGCCATGGCCGCGACGACATGGCCGCCGATGAAGCCACTGGCTCCGGTGACGAGGATGCTCCGTAACAAGGTGCGGTCCTCCCGGGGACGGATACGGGACGGGTACGGGACGGGTACGCGGGTCCCGGCGCCGTGATCGTCACCGTACAGCGGAGGGCGTCGCCGGCATCCCGCCGGGTCGGGCGCGCCTGCGTACAGTCGGTTTCCCGGCCATGGAAAGGAACCACCGTGCGGCTGCGCTGTGCTGTGCTCGACGACTTCCAGAACGCTGCGACCGAGGTCGCCGACTGGTCACCGGTCGCGGACGACGTGGAGGTCGTCCCGTTCACCACCCACTTCGCCGACGAGGACACCCTGGCCGCGGCCCTCGCCGACTTCGACATCGTGGTCACGCTGCGCGAACGCGTCCCGTTCCCGGCCGCCCTGTTCGCCCGTCTCCCCCGGCTGAGGCTGCTGATCGCCTCCGGCATGCGCAACACGGTCATCGACTACGCCGCCGCCGAGGCCCACGGCGTCACCGTCTGCGGTACGGCCAGCTCCTCCACGCCGCCCGTCGAGCTCACCTGGGCCCTGCTGCTCGGCCTCGCACGCGGCATCGTCCAGGAGAACGACGCCCTGCGCGGCGGCGGGCCGTGGCAGAGCACCGTCGGTGCCGATCTGCACGGCCGTCGCCTCGGCCTGCTGGGCCTGGGCAAGATCGGCAGCCGGGTCGCCCATGTCGGGCTCGCCTTCGGCATGCGCGTCAGCGCCTGGAGCCAGAACCTCACCAAGGAGTACGCCGACGAGGTCGGTGTCCATCTGGCCGGTTCCAAGGAGGAGTTGCTCGCAGACAGCGACTTCGTCTCCGTCCACCTCGCACTGAGCGAGCGTACCCGCGGGCTGCTCGGCGCGTCCGAACTCGCCCTCCTCAAGCCCACCGCCTACCTGATCAACACCTCGCGCGCGGCGATCGTCGATCAGGATGCCCTGCTCGCCGCCCTGCACGAAGGCCGCATCGCGGGTGCGGGAGTCGATGTGTTCGACACCGAGCCTCTCCCCGCCGACCACCCGATGCGCACGGCCCCCCACCTCCTCGCCACACCCCACCTGGGCTATGTCTCGCGGGCCAACTACGCCACGTACTACGGCCAGGCGGTGGAGAACATCCAGGCGTACCTGGCGGGTTCACCGGTACGACGGCTGCCCTGACGACGCGACGCGGTCAGGCGGTGTCCGCGGCCGGGGCCCGTTCGTCGTCCTGCGCCGGCCGTCGGTAGATGCCCTCGCTCCGGTGCAGATGGTGCAGGTCGACCAGATAGCGCCGGAGCGTCACATGGTCGATGTCGTCGCTGTCCTCGCACCAGGCGCGCAGCTTGTCGTCGACGGTCCGTTCCGGGTAGTCGACGCCCGGCTCGAAGGTCTGTTCGGCGATGTGGCGCAGCACCAGCTTCTTGCGGGTCCACGCCGCGGGAAGCCGTACCAGCCGGCCGTCGCGGACGAAGGTGCCCAGGACGATGTCGGCCCGCCCGTCCCCGGACGCCCGGCCTCCGGTGGGCGCGGAGTCCTGCTCGCGCCGTGCCGCCGCTCGGGCGTACTCCTTGAACAGCCCGTACGCCACGGACAGCTCTCCGGCGTCCCCGGCCGTCACCACGCCCTGGTCCCCCAGCCGGCGCAGCGCCACGGCCGTCTCCCTGGGGGACAGGCCGGCCGTCCGGGCGACCTGCTCGGCGCTTCCCGCGCCCAGTGCCACGGCGGCGAAGGCGCGCACCCGGCTCTCCTCGGCGAAGAGTCGGACCAGTTGTTCCGTGGGATCGGTTGCCATGCCCGGAGGCTAGTGGACGTCACCTCGCGGCACGGAGCGATTTTTCCGCCGCCGCCCCGCCGCCACCCCCATGCAGGCGGGCAGGCGGGTGTGCCTCAGCCGTACCGGTAGATCTTGGACACGTCCTCCAGCTCGTCCGGTGTCACATCCCACGGTGGCAGCCGCTCGTGGCGGGCGACGATGCGGTTGTACTGGGCGCTGTCCCGGCCGGGTGGCCGTGCCGGCAGATACCTGTGCTTGCGGTGGCGTCGTTGCCAGCGGGACCACTGCATGTCCACGAAGGCGTGGTGCAGCCAGAAGACGGGGTCGTTGACGGACGCGCCGCCGAGCATGTGGCCGCCGACCCAGCGGTGCACCCGGTTGTGGTTGCGCCACGGGTTGCTGCCACTGCCCCACCCCTCCATCTTGTTGCGGAAGCCCTTGGAGACGGTGGAGTTCCACGGGGCGACGTCGTAGACGGGGTCCTTCAGCGCCCATTCGAGGTCGGCCTTGGTCGGCAGGTCGATCGGGCTGCGGGAGCGTCCAAGGTCCCGGGTGAGGAAGCGGCCGTCGGTGATGCCCGCCCTGATGGTCCATCTGCCCGTCGCGAAGGCGAACGGCCCGGTCGTCACCCGCCGGTCCTCGCGCCGCCCGTTGCCGCCGAGCAGGTCCTCGGTCCACGGCCGCGCCGTGGCCGAACGGTCCCGCGTCCAGTCCCAGTACGGCACGGTCACCGAGGAGTCGACACGGCGCAGGGCGTTCTCGAGGTCCAGCAGGAACTGGCGGTGCCAGGGCAGGAAGGAGGGCGTCATATGGGCGGCGCGCAGCCCCCGGTCGCCGTCCCCGACGAAGTGCGCGATGTGCAGCCGTACGAACTCGTCGTACTCTCCGCGCCGTTTGACCTCGAGCATCGCCTGGACGAACCTCCGGCGCTCGGTGGCCGTCAGTTTGGTCACGTTCTTACGCACGTACACCATGCGCTGCCTCCGAGTGCGCGTGTGCGCCGCCGAACGGGCCGGGGGCCAGGTCGCGCAGTCGCCGGGTGCCGAGTTCGTCGACGGCCGCGCGGGTCGCCTCCAGGGGGGTGCGGTACCAGCTGTAGTGGTCGAGCATGCTCAGCCAGGTGCCGTCGGCGCGGCGCATCAGATGCAGCGGGCTGCCGTCGACGGTGACATGCCAGGGGGTGCCCAGGGCGCTGAGGTTCTCCAGGGGCAGCGGGGCGCCCCGGATGTGGCGGCCCCGGTACGTCTCGTCGAAGGGCAGGTCGGTGTCCCGCTGCCCGTCCGCGGACTGCGAGGGCCGGGAGGCGGCGAGCACCGGTGTGAGGGCCACGGCGGAGGAGGCGAGCAGCAGCCGCGCCAGTTCCCGTCGTGTCCGCCGCTTCGGCTCGCTGCCGGCCGGGGCGCCCGCCCCCTGGGCCGCGCCCACCGACATCCCGTCTGCGCTGACGGCCATCGCTCACTCCTCGTACGGTTCGGCTGTTCGTACGAGTAACCGCGCACACCCCCGCGGGGTCACCACCGAGGCGTCCATACGGAGGTGTCGCCGCGTCGGACGCGGTGGCCGGCGGCGCGGCCGGACGCGTCTCAGCGGGTCCAGAAGTCCCACCAGCGGGTCAGGATCAGCATTCCCACGATGCCGATGTGCAGCACGGGAACGACCCAGGTGAACTCCGCGAAGAAGGACTTCGCCAGGTCCGGGGCGGGCAGGAAGCCGGCCCGCACGACGAGCGACGTCACGTACCAGAACAGCACGATGGTGGCCAGCCAGGCGAGGCAGCACCACAGGCACAGGGCGTTGATCCGGTACAGGGACTCGAACTGGAGCCAGGAGACGAACCCGATCCCGAAGACGCAGCCGGCCTCGAAGGTCAGCCAGTACCAGCGCGGGAACGCGGCCCCGGCGAGCAGGCTCACGCCGACGCAGACCACGACGGCGTAGGTCGCCAGGCCCAGCATCGGGTTGGGGAATCCGAACGCCTCGGCCTGGTCGCTCTCCATCACGCTGCCACAGGACAGCACGGGGTTCAGGCTGCACCCCGGGACGAAGTCCGGGTCCTCGAGCAGCTTGAACTTGTCGAGGGTGATGACCCAGGAGGCCAGCAGCCCGGCTGCCCCGGTGAGCACCAGCAGCACGGCGAACGCCCGTCCGGCACCTCCGGCCCGTGGCGGGCCGGAGGTGGAGCCAGGGGCGGGGGTCACCATCGTGTGGCCTCGCGGTAGACGCGGACGTAGTCGACAGCGAAGGTGATCGGTGCCGGGGCGCAGGGGGCCGGGTGGTACTGGCCGGCGCACACCGACAGATTCAGGATCAGATACGCCGACCAGTCGTGTCCGACTCCGGCGTCGTCGCGGCCGGCCAGGCCGCCGTTGACGTACCACTCGACGGACCGGGCCCCGTAGCGGGTGCCGATGGTCACCCATCGGTCCGGGGCGATGGCGTCGGCGTCGGTGTGGTAGGTGGAGGAGCAGTTGACGTGGTTGGACAGCTCCAGCAGGTGGGGGTTGTCCGGGTGGTACTCGAAGCAGTCGACCTCGTTCTCGCCGTCCTTCCAGGTCCACAGCGCCGGCCAGGCTCCGGTCCCCGAGGGGAGCCGGACCCGGGTCTCGACGTAGTCGCCGGTGCGGACCTGGAAGCTCTCGGCGGAGTACTCGGTGGTGAGCAGTCCGGTGTGCCAGGCCCGCCGGCCGTTCTCGAGGATGCGGTCGGCCGGGGTGGCGGTGAAGGTGGCGATGCCGTCCGAGACGGTCACACAGTCCGGGCTCAGCCAGTCGAGCTTGTTGTCGTCCGGGTTGTGATCGCAGTAGCGGTAGGCACTCGATCTGTCGCCGACCCACCTGGAGCCCCAGGCGATCGGGGTGTCGAACTCCTCCGACCAGGTCGGCGTGAACGTGGCGGTGTCGATGGTCATGGCGGCGAGGGTAGGCCACCCGCCGAATTTCCATTTACGTTCGCGCGGACGCCCGTACCGTGCCGGGCGCACCATACGATCAATTGATTCGCGGACCAGATGTCAATCCATCCGAATGTCTCTGTGCATTCCATTCTTCACCCCCGCCACTTTCACGCGTATGGAGCAACGAGCAGCTTTTGCGAGGCCCATGGGCTGCTATGTTCTCCAACCGTCGGATCAGAGGTACTTTCAAGCGAGGTGAATGATGAAGAAGGCAGTTTTCACCACGGCAGCGTTGGCCATCGGTGCGGGTCTTGTGGGTGGTTCCGCCGCCGCTGCGGCGGCCGTCGGAGGATCGGGCGGCTCCAGCGGTCCGTTGGGTCTCATGTCCCCGACCAAGGTGACCCCCGCGGTCGTGCCGGCGACCGATGTCGTGTCCCGACTGGCCCGCGACGGCGGCATCACGAAGGGCAGCGCGTTCGAGAAGAGCAGCAAGAGCGCGGTGGGAGTGTCCGGCGTATACCTGGACGGTGTCGACCCGGACGCCGCCAAGCGGCCCACGATCCCCGTGAAGAACCCGGCCGGCAAGGGCACGGTCCAGGTGCACCCGCTGAAGGCGCCGACTGCCGCCGGGCTCGGCACCTTCCTTCCCAAGTGACGACCGGCAACCGTTACGAGTCCTTGGCTGTCCTGGCCCCGGAATTCCTGAGACTCTGATCCGGTTCTCGGCACCCCGTACCAACACCCCGGCCCACCGGCCCGTATGTCGACCGGTGGGCCGGAGGCATGTCGGGGCCCGAGCGGGGCCGCGTGCGTCCGCCGCGTTCCACCGGCCTCATTCGGTCCAGCACCCAGGTTTTCCGGCGGCACGGCGTGGATTCGAAAAATCCGCTCCGACCCCGGTGCGACGCCACTTCAGGAATCAAGCTAAAGCCGCGAGCCCCGACCGGCACGTCGCATTGCGCCATCCGATGGAATCTACGCCCGTTTGATTGTTCTCGCCGTGACTTATGCGTGCATATACGGGTTTCCTTTTCGTAAGCGTGCGCAACCGTGAATTCAGGAAGGAACCCGAGTTGCCCAAGAAGTTCGCGGTCATCACGGCCCTCGCCCTCAGCACCGTAGTCGGCTCGGCCGGTATCGCCTCTGCCGGTGGTAGCTACGGCTCCAACGGCACGAACGGCACCACCGGCAACCACACGACCGTCAAGGGTGGTAGCGGCTTCTCGACGTCCCCGGTCGTCGCCAACGGGCCCCAGCAGGGCGTCGTCGTCGCCAACGGCACTCTCGTCGATCTGGCCTGTGCCGCCCCGTGGTCCAACGGTGCCGTCCTCGCCGGCACCATCGCGCCGAACTCGAAGTACAGCGGCTGCAACGCCGGCGAGATCGAGCAGGGACGCGCGTCTTTCCACCGCGGCGGCCTGCTGTTCTGATCCCTGCTTCGAGTGTCACAGCAGGTAACCCCCCTAGCGAAGCCCGGAAAGGCTCAGCTCATGCGTAACAAGGTTACGGCCATTTCCGCCATTGCCGCGGGTATCGCCCTCGCGGCCGGCGGCACCGCCGCGGCCGACAGCAACACCACCACGGCCAAGGGCGGTAGCGGGTTCTCGTCGTCCCCGGTCGTGGTGAACGCGCCTCAGCAAGGCGCAGTCGTCGTCAACGGCTCCCTGGTCGACGCCGAATGTGTCGTGCCGTGGTCCAACGGCGCCGTCCTCGCCGCCGTCGTCGCACCGAACTCGAACTACGTCGGCTGCAACACCGGCGAGATCGAGCAGGCCCGCCAGGCCCTCCACAGGGGCGGCCTGCTGTTCTGACCCCTGCTTCGAGCACTCGCAGCAGGTAAATCCCAAACGCAGCCCGGAAAGGCTCAACTCATGCGCAAGAAGGTTACGGCCATTTCCGCCATCGCCGCGGGCATCGTCCTCGCGACCGGTGGCACCGCCGCGGCCGACAACGACACCACCACCGTCAAGGGCGGTAGCGGTTTCTCGTCGGGCCCGGTCGTCGCGAACGGTCCCCAGCAGGGTCTCGTCGTCGCCAACGGCACGCTCATCTACGCTCCGTGCATCGCCCCGTGGTCCAACGGAGCCGTCCTCGGCATCGTGCCCGCGCCGAACTCGAAGTACAGCGGCTGCAACACCGGCAAGATCGAGCAGGGCCGGAACTCCGTGCACGCCGGCGGCTTCCTGTTCTGAGCAGTACCTCTTCTCGTTGGCGGCCCGCCGGTTTTCCGGCGGGCCGCCAACGCCTTTGTGCCCGCCGCCGTCCGGCGGCCATGCTTCCCGGAGGAACCTCGGGCCCGGTCCGCGCTGTATGCGGACCGGGCCCGAGGTGCAAGAGCGCCGGCAAGGAGGAAGGAGCGGCCACTCGATCGGTCCAACGGCGGCGCTTTGCCCCTGGTCACTCCTGACCATTCGTTCGGCCCAATGACGGCGGCGACCATATGCGCGGCGCCGGCCAAAAGCCGAAGGGCCGGCTCCGCCGAATGCGGAGCCGGCCCGGAACGTCGAGCCGACGGGCGACGAAGTCGAGGAACGAATCGCCTGCCTGATCGCCTTACTTGTTGAGCGGGAGTCCGCCGAGCAGACGGCCGTCGACGGGGTTCGGCAGGGTGCCGCCGAAGACCGGGGTCTTCACCATGCCCGACCGGTTCACGCCCTTCTTCACCCCGTCCGCCGTGCGCTTCACGTTGGTGCCCAGGCCCGTCGGCAGCGTGGCGGCGGAGGGGAGGCTGCCGGCGACCGTCTTCCCCTTGTCGGCGAGGCCTCGCGCCGGCATGTCCAGCGCGGCGGCGGGACCTGCGACTCCGGCGACGGCGAGGGAGCCCGCGACGATGGCGGCAGCCTTCAGCTTCTTCATCATGTTCCTTTCCTGGAAACTCGTCTTCCGTAACTCGCCTGTGCCGTAAGGGATTTCAATCCGGCTGGCTCGCGAGTGACTCGGTCTCGGTTCTCCTGGGCTAACGACAGGGGCTCCCTCGGGAAACTCTGCCGTGGCCAACTTCCAGGAACTCATACGAAAAGACCCGGCGCCGGGGGCCGAACGGGTGATCCGCGTGAGAAACCAGCCGCAAAGCGCCGCCATTCCAACACGACTGACAGCTAGACAGATAAATATAAAAAAGTGGCAGCTGCCCCTCATACCCCGATGCCAGGACGCCGGTTGAAGCACAGATCCCATTGAACGGAGCCGGGATCTTACATCGGGAACGCGAGCCACACATCGTGTTGCTGGTTCGGACTCTTTCTTCGGAAGGGCAGCCTCGGTCATGCGCAATACCGCGTCGCACATCCTGCATGTGGCTCAGCCCGTCGAGGGCGGGGTCGCGCGGGTCGTGACCGACCTGGCGGCGGCACAGCTCGCCGCGGGGCTGCGGGTGACGGTGGCCTGTCCCGTGGGCGGCACCCTGACCGACGCCCTGCGCTCGGCGGGCTGCACGGTCGTGCGCTGGGACGCCACCCGCTCGCCGGGGCCCGGACTGCCCTACGAGGTGCGGCAGTTGGCGCGGCTGATGCGTGCGGTACGGCCCGATCTGGTGCATGCGCACAGCGCGAAGGCGGGGCTCGCGGTGCGGCTCGCGGTGCGGGGGCGTCGGCCCACCGTGTTCCAGCCGCACGCCTGGTCGTTCGAAGCCGCCGAGGGCCTCGTCGCACGGTCGGCACTCGGCTGGGAGCGGTTCGGCGCGCGGTGGGCGACGCGCGTGGTGTGCGTGAGCGAGGCCGAGCGGCGGACCGGGGAGCGCCACGGCATCACCGCCACCTGGCGTGTGGTGCCCAACGGGGTGGGCACCGGCCGGTTCCGGCCGGACGGGGACAGGGCGATGTCCGGGGCGGGGCCGCTCGTGGTGTGCGTGGGCCGGCTGTGCCGTCAGAAGGGGCAGGACGTGCTTCTCGCCGCCTGGCCCGAGGTGGTGCGGCGGATGCCCGGCGCGCGGCTGGTGCTGGTCGGCGACGGTCCCGACGCGGACCGGCTGCGCCGCGACGCGCCGGCGTCGGTGACGTTCGCCGGCGCCGCCCGCTCCACCGCGGCCTGGTACCGGGCCGCCGACGTCGTGGTCCTGCCGTCCCGTTGGGAAGGCATGGCGCTCGCTCCGCTGGAGGCCATGGCGTGCGGCCGGCCGGTCGTCGTCACGGACGTGGACGGGGCGCGCGAGAGCCTTCCGCCCGGTCGGGCGCCGTCCTGCCTGGTGCCGTCGGAGGATCCCGCGGCGCTGGCCCGGGCGCTCACGACACTGCTGCGGGACGAGCCGCTGCGGGTGGCGCTCGGCGCCGAGGGCCGCGCGCACGTGCTCGCCTCCCACGCCCTGCGGCACGTCACGGACGCAGTGACCGACGTGTACCGCGAACTGCTCGGCGTCGCTACCGCGCCGGTCGTCGGACCCAACGAGGGCAGGAAGTGCATCACCACATGACCGCGGAAAGCACCGTTGCCTCACCCGTGGGGCAGCACGGGGCGCCCGAGGGCGCCGTCTCCGTTCTCGGCCAGCGCGGCCACGCCACCGGACTCCGGGCGCCCGCCGGCCCGGGATCTCGTCGCCCGCGGCCGACCACCGGGGCGTTGCTGTGGACCGTCGACGGCGCCGCCGCCCTGGCGGCTGCCCTGGTCGTGCCCGTACCGCACAGACAGCCGCTGGTGCTCGCCCTGCTGGCGCTGGGCGTACTGATCCTGAACCGGCGGGCCGCGCTGTACGACACCTCGGTCGTGCCCGGCGCGTTGGACGAACTCCCCGCCGTCTGCGGGCGGATCGCCATCGGCTGGGCTGCAGTCGTGACGCTCTCCCCGCTGCGGTCGCTGCCGCTGACGGTGCTGGCCGCCGCGGTCGCCGTGCACTGCGCGGCGGCCTGCGCGGGCCGCGCTGCGGTGCACGGGTACCGGCGTCGGGTGCTGCGGCGTGACCCGGCTCCCGCCCTCGTGGTCGGTCCGCTCGTCACGGCCCGGCAGGTCGCTGCCGCGCTGGCGCGCCAACCGGAGTGCGGAGTACGGCCGGTGGGGCTCGTCGTCGACGAGCCGGAGGCCCTCGGCGACACCGACGACGAGCCGGGGCTGCCGGTGCTGACCTCGGCGCTCCAGGCGCGCAGGGCGGTCGTCCAGAACGGTGTGGCGACGGTGCTCGTCGTCGGCGCCGCCACCCGGGTGGAGAAGGCCGCCGTGCTGCGCGGGCTCGCCGCGTACGGATGCGTGCTGTGGGAGCTGGAGGCGGACCTGCCGTCGTACGGCCTCGGGGGCTCCCGTGCGGGCTCGGTTCAACTCGCCGGGTTCTCCCGGCGGTTGCTGGGCGCGGCGGGTGGGCGGGCCCGCGGCGCCGCGGCCAAGCGGGCGCTCGACGTGACGCTCTCGGGGGCGCTGCTGGTGCTGGCCGGGCCGGTGCTCGCGGTGTGCGCGCTCGTGCTGCGGGTCACGGACGGGCCCGGCGTGGTGTTCCGGCAGGAGCGGATCGGCAAGGACGGACGGCCGTTCACGATGCTGAAACTGCGCACGCACCGGCCCGCCAGCGCACATGAGGCGGCGACCCGCTGGAGCGTGGCGAACGAGCAGGACATGAGCCGCTTCTGCCACTTCCTGCGCCGCACCTCGCTGGACGAGCTGCTCCAGCTGTGGAACGTCTTCCGCGGCGACATGAGCCTGGTCGGGCCCCGGCCCGAACGGCCCTACTTCGTCGCCCAGTTCAGCCAGGCCTATCCGGGCTATCCGGAGCGGCACCGGATGCGGACCGGGATCACCGGGCTCGCCCAGATCAACGGGCTGCGCGGCGACACCTCGATCGAGGACCGGTGCCGTTACGACAACGCCTACATCGACAACTGGTCGCTGTGGCAGGACGTCTGCATCCTGCTGCGCACGGCGGCCCAGGTCGTCCGGCCGACGGGGAGCTGAGCACCGATGAGCACTCCTGCGGCGGCCTCCTCATGGCCCGTCCCGCTGCCGGTGGCACTGCGCCGGGTGCGGCCCGTGCTGTCCGTACTGCCCGTCGTGGCGGTCGTCGTCCTGCTGGGGCTGCCGGTGCCGCCGGACAGCTCGGCCACGCCCGCCGACGCGGCCTCGGGACTGGTCGTGATGTGCGCGCTCGTCCAGGCCGTGCGGCGGGCCGGGCGGCCGTTGACACGGACGGCCGCGGTCGTGCTGGGGCTGCCCGTGGTCGGCATCGCGGTCGCCGCGGCGGGGGCGGCGAGCACCGGTGACGCGATCACCGGGCTCGCCCGCTACCTCCAGGCGTTCGTGCTGGTGCCGATCGCGGTGCTGCTGCTGGTGCGGGACCGGCGTGGCGCCCGGCTGGTGCTGTGGTCGCTGGTCGGCCTCGCGCTGTGGCAGGGCGGGATCGGCGTGCACCAGTACCTCACCGGGACCGGGGCCTCGTATCAGGGGGCCGACATCAGGGCGGTGGGCACGTTCGGGCCGTCCTTCGTGATGGGCATGGCGACCGTCGTCGCCTTCGGGGTGGTGGCCGCGACCGGTCTGGCCCTCGGGACTCGCGTACGGCGCCAGCGGCTGGTGGCGGCCGGATGCGCGCTGGCGCTGCTCGTGCCGCTCGCGCTGTCCTTCAGCCGGGGTGCCTGGATCGCCACGGCGGTGGCCTGCGGGGCGCTGTTGCTGCTGGCCGGGGTGCGGCAGGCGGCGAAGGTGTGCGCGGCGGGGGTGGCCGTCTCGGTGGTGCTGGTGGGCGGGTTCGGGCTGGGCGCCGCGGTGCTGGAGGAACGGCTGACCAGCATCACGAAGGTCACGGACGCGCCGGACCAGTCGGTCGTGGACCGGTACAGCATGTGGGCCGCGGCGGTCGACATCTGGCGGGGGGACCCGGTGACGGGCGTGGGGCTGAAGTCCTTCGCCGCGCACCGGGACTCGCACGCCTCGCTCGCGCTGTCGTCGGCCAGCGACACGGAGGGTGCGGGGCAGGCCTTCCGGCGCCAGCCGCTGCTGTCGCCGCACAACATGTATCTGCTGATCCTCAGCGAGCAGGGCATGCTGGGGCTGCTCACGATGGCGGGCAGCTGGCTGGCGCTGCTGGTGTGCGCGCTGCGCCGGATGCGGCGGGGCGGACGCGGCGCCCGGGACTGTGCGCTCGCGGTGTGCGGCCTGCTGCTGTGGCAGCTCGTCAACTTCCTGTACACCGACATCGGCGGCCCCTCCACCATCCTGACGGCCGTCTGCCTCGGCCTCGCCGCCTGGTGGGCCCTGACACCCGCCGACGCCGCGGCCCCGACGGCCTCGGTCACCCCTGGCGCTCCGAGCACCCCGGTCACCCCGACCACCCGGACCGTCCCGAGCACTCCGAGCACTCCGAGCACCCCGACCACCCCGACGACCAAGTCGGCCCCCCGGTGAACTCCCGCCCGGCGGCGTCGCCCGAGGGCACGGACGCCCCCGCGGCCGGCGCCGACGCCCCGTCCCCGTCGAGCGCACGGATCGGTCCGCCCGCGCGCACCCGGCGCCCGCTCGCGCCGGGCCCACGCCCCGTGGCCGGCCCGCCCGTCGAGGACGCCCGCCCCGTCCGCGACGCGGGCCGGCGTTCCGGTGTGCCCTCGGGGCGGTTCCTGGCCAGGGCGACCCTGTTGTCCGCCGCGTTGTCCATGGCGGCGGCGGTGCTCGGGCTCGGGCGGGATCAGGTGCTGGCGCACTTCTTCGGGGCAGGGGCGGAGAGCGACGCGTTCCTGGTGGCCTGGACGGTGCCCGAGATGGCGTCGACGCTGCTGATCGAGGACGGCATGGCGTTCGTGCTGGTGCCCGCGTTCAGCGTGGCGCTCGCGCGGCGGGCGAGCGGCGTCGCCGGTCCCGATCCGGTGCGTGCCCTCGTCGCCTCCTCGCTGCCACGGCTGTGCCTCGCGCTCGCCGCCACGGCCGCCGCGCTGGCGGCCGGTGCGCCCCTGCTGGTGTCGGTCCTCGCGCCCGGGCTGCCCGACCCGTCCCTGGCGGTGTCCTGCACCCGGCTGACCGCGACCTGTGTGCTCAGTTTCGGGTTGGCCGGATACTTCAGCGCGGCGCTGCGGGCCCATCGCGACTACCTCGCCCCGGGCGCGATCTACATCGCCTACAACCTCGCGATCATCACCACGCTGTTCGCCGTCGGTGCGCGCTGGGGCGTACGCGCCGCCGCCCTCGGTGTCGCGATCGGCGGCTGCCTCATGGCCGCCGTACAGGCACCGTCGCTGTGGCGGCGGATCGCCGGGCGGCCCGGCACGGACCGTGCCAAGGCGCCCGCCGAGGGGTCCCCCACCCTGCCGGCGGCGCCGTCGCCGGAGCGGGCCCTCGCGTTCGGGCTCGTCTGCGCGGTGCTGCTGTTCGCGCTGTGCCGGCAGTCGCAGGTGCTCATCGAGCGCTGGTTCGCCTCCGGGCTGCCCGCCGGTGCCATCTCGCACCTCAACTACGCGCAGAAGGTCGCCCAGTTGCCGATGTCGCTGTCGATGATGGTGTGCGTCGTCACCTTCCCGGTGGTGGCGCGGGCCCTCGCCGAGGGCGACACCGTGCGGGCCCGGGAGCGGGTCGAGCGGGACCTGGCGCTGATGGCCTGTCTCGTGCTGCTCGGCGCCGCGGTGGTCGTGTCCTGCGCGCCGCAGATCGTCCAGCTGCTGTTCCAGCGCGGCGCGTTCACGGCCGAGGACACCGCCGCGACCGCCGCCGTGATGCGGGTGTACGCGGTCGGGCTGCTCGGACACACCCTGGTGGGCGCGCTCGTGCGGTCGTACTTCTCGGCCGGCCGGACCACCTGGTACCCGCTGGCCGCGATGGGCGCCGGCGCACTCCTCACCGTCGTCCTCAGCGCCTGGGCCATCGGGCCCTGGGGCGCCCGGGGCATCGCCGGGGCCAACGCGGCCGGCATCACCCTGACCGCGCTGCTCCTGCTGCACGGCCTGAGCCGGCGCAGCGTCCCGGTGCGGGTCCGCCGGGTCGTCGTCGAACTGGCCCGTCCGGTGTACGCGGCCGTGTGCGCGGGCGGCGCCGGTCTGCTGTGCGCGCAGCTGTTCACCTCGCCCGCCGCGGCCGTCGCCGCCTGCTGTGCGGGCGTGCCCGCACTGTTCCTGCTGCTGGCCCGGAGTCTCGACGCGGCGGGCGCCCGGGCCCTGTTGCGGCCCGTCGCGCACGTTGTCCGTCGTTCCGTCACACGAAAGCCTCGCCATGGTCGCTGACATCTCCGCCGCGCCCCGCGCGGACGAACCCGGCCCCGGACCAGCCGTCGAGGCGCGCCCGAAGCGGCGTGCCGCGGCCTGGGTAGCCATGTACCACTCCGTCTCGGACTGCCCGGACGATCCGTTCGACGTCACCGTCACTCCCGCACGCCTCGACCGGCAGCTCGCCTGGCTGGCCGCTCGCGGCCTGCGCGGGGTGAGTGTGCGGGAGCTGCTCGCGGCGCGCGCCCGAGGCGCGGAGCGGGGTCTGGTGGGGCTCACCTTCGACGACGGGTACACCGACTTCGTCACCGAGGCCGTGCCGGTGCTGCGCCGTCGGGGCTGCACGGCCACCGTGTTCGTGCTGCCCGGGCTGCTGGGCGGCGCGAACACCTGGGAGTCGGGCGGCCCGCGCAAGCCGCTGCTCGACGTGGACGGCATCCGCGGGGCGGCAGCCGCCGGCATGGAGATCGCCTCGCACGGGCTGACCCACCTCGATCTCACCGGCGTCCCGGACGACGTGCTGCACACCGAGGTGACCGAGAGCCGGCACCGGCTCGCGGCTCTCACCGGCGGCGACATCGAGGGCTTCTGCTACCCGTACGGATATCTGGACGAGCGGGCCACCGCCGCCGTACGCCGGGCCGGTTACCGCTACGCCTGCGCGATCGCCCCCGGTCCGGCCGGCTCCGGCGACTTCGCGCTCCCCCGTATCCACATCGGGCAGGCGGACACCTCGCTGCGGCTGGAGCTGAAGCGCCGGCTGGCCCGGCGCTACGGGCGTGCCCTGGAGTCCGTGTGAAGGCCCTGCACGTCATCACGGGCCTCGGCGTCGGCGGCGCGGAACAGCAGCTGCGGCTGCTGCTGCGGCACCTCGCCGCCGAGTGCGACGTGGTGGCGCTGACCAATCCCGGCCCGGTCGCCGCCGGCCTGGCCGCCGACGGCGTGCGGGTCGTCCACCTCGGGATGGGCGGCAACCGCGACATCGGGGCGCTGCCCCGGCTGACCAGGCTGATCCGCGTCGGCCGCTACGACCTGGTGCACACCCATCTGTACCGGGCCTGTCTGTACGGCCGGCTCGCGGCGCGGATCGCGGGGGTACGGGCCGTGGTCGCCACCGAGCATTCGATCGGGGACACCCTGCTGGAGGGCCGCCCGCTCACCCCGGGCGTCCGCGCGCTGTACCTGGCCGGTGAGCGTCTCGGCCGGGCCACGGTCGCCGTCTCACCGACGGTCGCCGAACGGCTGCGGCACTGGGGTGTGCCCGCGCCGCGCATCCATGTCATCCCGAACGGCATCGACGCACCCCGGTTCCGCTTCGACCCGGTGCGCCGCAAGGAGGCCCGCACGTTCCACGGGCTGCCCGAGGACGCGTACGTCGTCGGGGGCGTGGGGCGGCTCGCGCCGGGCAAGCGGTTCGACCTGCTGGTGCGGGCGCTGGCCCGGCTGCCCGGCGACGTACGGCTGCTGCTGGTCGGCGGCGGGCCCGAGGAGGCGGCGCTGCGGCGCCTGGCGCTGACGCTGGGCGTCGCGGACCGGGTGGTGCTGGCGGGCGAGCGGCCCGCGCTGTCCGGCCCCGGGGACGACGCCCCCGATCTGGTCGCCCTGCTGTCCGCGATGGATGTGCTCGCCTCGCCGTCGGCGCAGGAGTCGTTCGGCCTGGCCGTGGTGGAGGCGCTGGCGGCCGGGCTGCCCGTGCTGTACGCGCGCTGCCCCGCCGTCGAGGACCTGCCGCCCGACGCGGTGCCCGGTGCCCGGCGGGTGACGGGCGACGCCGAGGCGTATGCACGCGAACTGCTGCGGCTGCGGGCGGCGGGGCCGGGCGAGCGGACCGCCCCGCAGGCCCTGCACCGCTACGACATCGCATGCACCGCCCGGCAGCTGATGGATCTGTACACGGCCGCTGTGTCCGGCTCGACCCTGGAAGTGAGTTCCTCATGACAGACAACTCCGAACGGCGCGCCCCGGTGTCCGACCGTGCGCGCACCCGTCTGAAGACGATTCCGGCCTGGCGGTGGCTGCCGGCCGGCGCGCTGCTCGGCGCGGTCGCCGGTGGCGCCTACGGCCTGCTGACGCCGGCGCAGTACACGGCGACGAGTTCGGTCGTGGCCGTGCCCAACGGCGGGCAGGAGGCCGACTGCACCGACGCGCTCGGGTTCGCGCAGGCGTACGGCCGGGTGGCCACCCAGCTCGCGGTGCTCGGGGACGCGCAGGTGTGGGCGGGGGTGCCGGTGTCGACGCTGCGCGAGAGCGTGGAGACCGCGACCTCGCCGGACGCGCCGATGGTCGCGGTCTCGGCGACCTCCACGCGGCCCGGCCAGGCCGTCGACATCGCCAACGCCGTGTCCCGCGCGCTGGTCACGCACGCGGACCACGCCAAGGACCGCACCGGCATCCGGCTGGAGCGGCTCGCCCGTGCCATGAAGCCCACCCAGCCGTCGTCCGCGTCACCGGCGCTGACCGCGCTGGTGGGCGCGAGCGCCGGAGGGCTGCTCGGCGGTCTCGCGCTGCTGGCCCGGCCGCGGCGGGGGACGGACGACGACGACCAGAGCCGGGCGTCGGTGCCCGGTCCGGCCAACGCCGCCGACGCGCACGGGACGTTGGGATGACGGCGCCGGTCCGCCCGGTCCCGTCCTCCCGTGCGCTGCCGTCCGCCCGCGCCCTCACGGTGGAGGTGTGCACCGACGAGCGCGCCTTCGCGGGGCTGGCCGGGGAGTGGGGGCGCCTGTACCGGGCGTGCCCGTCGGCGACGCCGTTCCAGACTCATGCCTGGCTGCACTCGTGGTGGCTGTCGTACGGCAGGCCGGGTGCGCTGCGGCTCGTCCTGGTGCGCCACGGCGGCGAGTTGGTGGCGGTGGCGCCGCTGATGCGGGTGCACCGGCCGCTGCCGGCGCTGGTGCCGCTCGGCGGCGCCATCACCGACCTGTGCGATGTGCTGCTCGACGAGGCGGTGGCCGCGCCGGCCGCCGGGGCGCTGGCGGAGGCCCTGGCCGAGCTGGCCCGTACGGCCCTGGTCGACTTCCCGGAGGTGCGGCCGGGCGGCGCGATGGAACGGGTCTACCGGTGCTGGCGCGGCCCGCGGCGCCGGGTGCCTGCCTCCCTGTGCCTGGAGTTGCCGGCCGTCTCCATGGCGGAGCTGGTGGGGCGGCTGCCGACGGGGCGGGCCCGGCGGATCCGCAGCAAGGTCAACCAGCTCGGCCGGCTCGGCCTGGAGTGGCGCGTCGTGGGCCACGACGAGACGGAGGCGGCGCTGACCCGGCTGCTGGAGCTGCACCGGCTGCAGTGGCAGGGCCGCCAGGTGTCGCCGGAGCATCTGCGGCCGAGGTTCCTGGAGCACCTGGTCCGGGCGGCGGTCCCGCTGTCCCGGACCGGGGAGGTCATCACGTCGGAGTTCCGGCTCGACGGCGCGGTGGTGGCGGTCAACGTCACGCTGGTGTCGCCGCGGCTGGCGGGCATGTACATGTACGGCTTCCACCCGGAGCTGCGGGCGCGCAAGGTCGACGTGGCGACAATGCTGCTGAACGCGTCCACCGAGCACCTCGCGGACGGCGAACGGGAGTCGTTGAGCCTGCTGCGGGGCGACGAGCCGTACAAGTACCGCTGGCAGCCGGAGCCGGTCGTCAACCAGCGCTTCCTGCTGGCGCGGCGCCGCACCGCGCCGCTGCTGGCGGTGGCGGCCGGCGAGGCGTACGCCCGGCGCAGGGCCAAGCAGATCCTGCGCAAGGGCCCCGCGCCGGACGATCAGCGGTAGCGCTCCGCCCAGTTCAGGCAGACGTTCAGCTTGCCGCCGGTCTGGTGCTCCCGCCACTTCGCGAGGTCCAGCGGTGTGCAGTACGGCAGCTGGGAGGGTTCGGCCGCCGGCTTCCCCGTCCCCGTCGCCGGCTTGGTGCCGGGGGGTGTGGACACGGCCGGGACGGGGGCGGTCGGACCCGGTTTCGGCCGTGGCAGCCGCGGCAGGGACAGCAGGGTGCGGTACAGCGCGGAGGCGCGTGGATTGTCGGAGCACAGCCACACGCCGTGCGGACAGTAGTCGGTGATGGTGTTGTACAGCGGCTTGTGCTCGTCCATCCAGGCGAGCATCCGCAGCATGTACGTGATGTTGTCGCCGTTGCGGAACAGCCCCCACTCCGGGTACGAGATCGGCTTGCCGTGCCGGCGCGCGAAGTCGACGTGGTGCTGGAGGCCGTAGGGCTCGGACACCTGCTGGTCGAAGCCGGCTCCGTGCGGCTGGTCATAGGCGTCCATGCCGATGATGTCGACGAAGTCGTCGCCGGGGTAGCACTCCGGCCAGGGGATCGCGTCCATGCCCCGGCTCGGGGCGAAGTCGAACTTGAACTTCTGGCCGGGGACCGAGCGCATCACGGTGACGATGCGCTTCCAGTACCGCTTCCAGCTGTCCGGGTCGGGGGCGCAGCGGTGGGTGTAGGTGATGCCGTTCATCTCCCAGCCGAGCACGATGACGGTGTCCGGTGCGCCCAGGTCGACCAGCCGTTCGGCCAGCACCTCGAAGTGGTCGTCGAAGGCGCCGGACGCGGCGCGCCGCAGCAGCCGTCTGACCTCGCCGTCGGGGACGTTCGCCTCGTTGCGCTCCATCATCGGGACGTTCAGCACGAACAGCCGGTCGGCCTTGGCCCGCCGCCACTTCGCCCAGCTGTCGAGGAAGCCGTGGCCGCCCTCGATGTTCCGCCACACGTCCCCCGGCAGATAGGTGTGCCCCACCCGCACCTCGTGGCCGCCCAGCCAGCGGCCGAGCTCCTTCATGCGTTCCAGGCCGGCGGGCCCGTAGTGGAGGTAGGCGCCGAAGGCGGGGCCGCGCGCGGCCACCCCGGGCGGGGAGTGCGCGCCCGGGGGCGCCGGTGACGAGGGGCTTTCGGTGCGGGGAAGCGGGCGGGCCCCGTCCCGTGGCGCGGAGTGCGTGACGGGTGCGGGGCGGCGGGGGTCGGGACGGGATGCGGTGTCGGCCCCGTGGGCGGTGCCCGCGGCGAACGCCGCCGACACGACGACTCCGGCGGTGATGAACGCCAGGCCCCTGGGGGCGGACCGGCGACGGGCAGGGGCCATGCATCCTCCTCGGTACAGCTCCTCTCACTGAGTGATACGTAGTCACATCCGCCGCCGCCGCACCATCGGAGTGCGCCCGAACGGACCCTCACTTGCGGTACAGCGCCTCGATCTCGTCCGCGTAGGCCGTCGTCACCGCGTGCCGCTTGACCTTCAGCGAGGGGGTGAGCATGCCGTTGTCCTCGGTGAACTCGCCTTCGACGAGGACGAAGGCCCGAATGGACTCGGCCCGGGAAACGGCCTCGTTGGCGTGGTCGACGGCCCGTTGGACGTCCTCGCGCATCCGCGGGTCCTCGATCACCTCGGCCAACGGGGTGTCGACGGGCAGCTTGCGTACGGCGAGCCAGTGGGCCACCGCCTCGGGGTCGAGGGTGATGAGTGCGCCGACGAAGGGGCGGTTGTCGCCGACGACGAGGCACTGGCCGATGGGCGGGCGGCTGCGCAGCCGGTCCTCCAGGACGGCCGGGGAGACGTTCTTGCCGCCGGAGGTGACGAGGATGTCCTTCTTGCGGCCGGTGATGGTGAGGTAGCCGTCCTCGTCGAGGGCGCCGAGATCGCCGGTGGCGAACCACTCGTCGTCGAGGACGGCGTCGGTGGCGGCCGGGTTGTTCCAGTACGAGCCGAAGACGATGCCGCCCTTGATGAGCACCTCGCCGTCGTCGGCGATCCGGACGGCGGTGCCCGGGACGGGCCGGCCGACCGTGCCCGGGCGCGGCCTCAGGGGCGGGACGATGGTGGCGGCGGCCGTCGTCTCCGTCAGGCCGTAGCCCTCGTAGACGAGGATGCCGGCGGCGTAGAAGAACAGGCTGAGGTCGCGGTCGAGCGGGGAGCCGCCGCTGATGGCGTAGCGCACCCGGCCGCCGATCTCCTTGCGGATACGGCGGTAGACCAGCAGGTCGTACAGGGCCCAGGCGGCGTACAGGCCGGGGCCGGGGCCCTTGCCGGTGCCGAGGAACTTGTGCAGGTGGGCTTCGCCGAAGCGGACGGCGATGCGGTGGGCGCGCTCGAAGGAGGCTCCGCGGCCGATCTTCTCCGCCGTCGCGCGGCCGGTGTCGTGGATCTTCTCGAAGAGGTACGGGACACCGACGAGGAAGGTGGGCCGGAACTCCCTGAGGGCCGGGCGCAGTTCGTCGGGTTTGATGCCGGGGCAGTGGCCGATCTCGATGCGGGCCATCAGACAGGCGATCTGGAGGGTGCGGCCGAGGATGTGGGCGAGCGGCAGGAAGAGGAGGGTGGACGCCTCCTGGTCGGTGACCTCCTTGAAGATCGGGTGCAGCAGCTCGACCGTGTTGGCGGCCTCGGCGTGCAGGTTGGCATGGGTGAGCACACAGCCCTTCGGCCGGCCGGTGGTGCCGGAGGTGTAGCAGAGGGTGGCGATGGTGTCGGGGGTGAGGGCGGCGCGGCGCTTGGTGACCTCGTCGTCGGGGAGGTCCTCGCCGAGGGCGGTGAGCTCGGCGATGGCGCCGGGGGCTCCGGGGGCGGGGTCCTGATCCAGCTGCCATATTCGCGGCTGCTGTTGATGGGCGGCCGTTCCCGTGCGCACCGTGCGCGTGTTCTCCGGTGTCTCGGTGATGACATGGCGGGCGCCGGAGTCCCTGACGATCCACTCGACCTGGTCGGCGGAGGACGTCGCGTAGACGGGGACGGTCTGGCCGCCGGCGGCCCAGACGGCGAAGTCCAGGACCGTCCACTCGTAGCGGGTGCGGGACATGACGGCCACGCGGCCACCCGGCTCCAGGCCCGCCGCCATCAACCCCTTGGCCACGGCGGTGACTTCACGGGCGAAGGCGGCGGCGGTGACGGGGTGCCAGGTGCCGCCCTGGTCGCGGCGCAGGACCACGGCGTCGGGGGCCTCGGCCGCGTTGGTGTAAGGGAGGTCGGCGGTGCTGCCGGTGGTGGGGGGTGGGGCAAGGGGCGGGGTGCGGGCCTCACGGACCACTCCCCCGGCGTCCTTGACCACGTCGACCTGGATGCGGTCCATCAGGTCGGTGCGCTTCTTGGCCCGCTTCAGATCCTTGCGTACGCCCATGTCGGCTCCCGGTGCCAGGTGTACTTACTGGAGAGTCAACTTACTCATGCGTAGCTGAAGGTCAATGCCCGTGACGGACCGGCGCCGCCCCGGCGCGGGCGCGCTCAGTCCAGCAGGTCGGCCGCGCGTCCGATGGTCTCGGCGAGTTCGCGTACGTCCGTGTCCTGAGTCCTCCTCGCCAGGCCCTCGGTGTGTTCCTCGAGGTCGTGCAGGGACGGCGCGCCCGGCAGCGGGGTCCGGCCGGAGTCCTCCTGGCGCAAGGCGTCGGCGAAGTAGGCGGCGGTCGCCGTCACCTGGAATTTCGCGGAGGCGTCGCCGAGGCTCTCGTGCAGGGCGCCGGTCTCCAGCCGGCCCGACTCCTCGTGCGGGGCGCGGCTGGTGGGGTCGAGCCAGCGGACGCTCGCTGTGGCGAGATGGCCCGTCGTGCCGGGGCGGGTGCGCACCGCGTACAGGGCGGTGACCGTGTGGCCGGGGCCGGTCTCGCCGCCGTCGACGGTGTCGTCGCGGAAGTCGTCGTCGGCGACCTGGCGGTTGTCGTAGCCGATGAGGCGGAAGTCGGCGACGGTCGCCGGGTCGAAGGCGATCTGTGCCTTCGCGTCCCGGGCGGTCAGGTCGATGTTGCGGGGGAGCTCCTCGCAGAAGGTCCTGTGGGCCTCCTCGCTCGTGGAGACGTACGTCGTGTGGCCGTCGCCCTTGTCCGCCAGGCGCTCCATCAGGGCGTCGCCGTAGTCGCTGCCGACGCCGACTCCGAAGAGGGTGATGCCGTGTTCGCGGCGTTCGGAGGCGATGCGTTCGAGGATGGCGTCCGCGTCGGTGTCGCCCGTGTTGGCCAGCGCGTCGGAGACCAGGACGACGCGGTTCGTGGCACCCTCGCGCAGCCCCTCGACGGCCGTCTCGTAGCCGGTCTCCACGCCGGCGCCGAGGTTGGTGGAGTCGGTGGGCTCCAGGCCGTCGATCGCGTCGTGGATCTCGTCGCGGTTGCCGTCGAGGCGGGTCATCGGCTGGACGGTCTCGGCCTCGTCGCTGAAGGTGACGAGAGCGACGGAGTCGTCGTCGCGCAGCCGGTCCGTCATCACGCCGAGGGACTTCTTGGCGAGGTCGAGGCGGCCCGGTTCGGCCATGGAGCCGGAGATGTCGATGACGAAGGTCAGCGCGGCGGGCGGGCGTTCGTCCGGGTCCTCGGCGGGGCGGGTGGCCAGGCCCACGCGGACCAGGGACCAGTCGTCGCGGGCGGTGCGGGCGCCGTCGACGGTGACCGTGAAGCCGTTGCCGTCGGGGCGTTCGTAGTCCTGCCGGAAGCTGTTGACGAATTCCTCGGGGCGGACCGTGGACGGCTCGGGCAGCCGGCCCTCGGCGAGGGTGCGGCGGGCGTAGCCGTAGGAGGCGGTGTCGACGTCCAGGGCGAAGGTGGAGAGATGGTCGGGCTCGGGGGCGAACTCCCGGGAGTCCCCGTTCTTGCCGTCGCGCTGCTCGTCCGTGCCGCCGCCGTCGCCGGGCGCGGGGGCCGGTGCCGGGAAGCCGCGCTCCCTGCCGCCGCGGTCCGCGGAGCTGTTCCCGCCGCTGTCGCTCGCGCCGCATCCGGTGAGCAGCAGTGCGCCCGCCGCGGTGAGCGCCGGCAGCGCCGCCCGCAGCCGTCGTGTCCGGTACCGCCCCATCGTCCCTGCCCCCTTGGTCCGTTGACGTCGACTTCTGTGACTGTGACGGGCCGGGGGGCCGGAACGTGCGCTACGGGGCGTTGCGGATGGGTCTCGAAGAGGGCACGGTGACGGGCCGCCGAGACCGGTGGGTGATCTTCCGTTGACCTACGACACGATGTCCTTGCGGGCGAAACCGCGGAAGGCCAGGGCGAACAGCACCAGGGCGTACGTTACCGACAGGGACGTGCCCTGGATCATGTCGGACCAGTCCGGTTGAGGCCGTACGGCGTCGAGCCAGGCGTACTGCCAGTGCGCGGGCAGGAAGTGGCGCCAGTCGCCGAGGGCCGTCACCTCGTCGAGGACGTTGCCGATGATGGTCAGGAACACCGCGCCGCCGACCGCGCCGAGCGGGGCGTCGGTGCGGGTGGACAGCCAGAACGCCAGGGCGGCGGTGACCAGTTGGGACACCATGATGTAGGCGACGACGATCAGCAGGCGCTGCGCGGCGGTGCCGGTGTCCAGCGCGCCGCCGGTGGGCAGCTGGAGCGGGCCCCAGCCGTAGGCCGCGGTGCCGACGGCGAGGGCGACGACCGGGAGCAGGACGAGCGCGGCCAGGCTGAGGCTCAGCCCGACTGCGAGCTTGGACCACAGCAGCCGGCCCCGGGGCACGGGCGCCGCGAGCAGATAGCGCAGGGACGACCAGCTCGCCTCCGAGGCGACCGTGTCCCCGCAGAACAGCGCCACCGGGATGACGAGCAGAAAGCCCGCGGAGGCGAAGAGGTTGACGGCCGCGAAGTTGGCCCCGGACACGGTGGCGGTGTCCATGAGGTTCATCCGGGCGTTGCCGTCGCCCGGTTCGCCGCCCACCTGGAAGGCGACGAGCAGGACGATCGGCAGGGCGAACAGGACGCCGCCCATGACGAGCGTGCGGCGCCGCTTCAGCTGCCGGACCAGCTCGACCCGGAACGGCAGGGTGCGGCCCGCGCGGTAGCCGTCGGCGACCTCGACGGGCGGCTCGGCGAGCTTGCTCATGCTTCGGCTCCGATCAGGGTGAGGAAGGCGTCCTCCAGGCGGCGGTGCGGGCCGACCGACCGCACGGGCACGTCCAGCCGTACGAGGTCGGCGACCAGGCGTTGCGGGGTGCCGTCGGCGTCGAGCTGGACCAGCAGGCCCTCGTCGGCGCGCACGGCGGAGGCGACGCCGGGCAGGGCGGTGACCTTCTCCATGAGGGCTTCGTCCACGGGTGCCGCGGTGCCCACGAGCAGGGTGTCGCCGGAGCCGACGATGTCCTCGACGGGGCCCGCCTGGACGAGCCGCCCGTGGTCCATCACGACCAGGTGGGTGCAGGTCTGCTCGACCTCGGCGAGGAGATGGCTGGAGACGATGACGGTGCGCCCGTCGGCGGCGTAGCGGATCATCACCTCGCGCATCTCCCGGATCTGCGGCGGGTCGAGGCCGTTGGTCGGTTCGTCGAGGATGAGCAGGTCCGGCAGCCCGAGCATGGCCTGGGCGATGGCGAGGCGCTGGCGCATGCCCTGGGAGTAGGTGCGCACGGCTCGGGCGAGGGCGCCGCCCAGGCCGGCGATCCGCAGGGCTTCGTCGAGGTGCGCGTCCTCGGCGGGGCGGCCGGTGGCCCGCCAGTACAGCTCCAGGTTCTCCCGGCCGGACAGATGCGGCAGGAAGCCCGCGCCCTCGACGAAGGCGCCGACGCGGGAGAGCACGGGGGCGCCCGGCGCGATCGCGTGGCCGAAGAGGCGGACCTCGCCGCCGTCCGGCTTGATCAGCCCCATGAGCATCCGCAGGGTGGTCGTCTTGCCGGCGCCGTTCGGCCCGAGCAGGCCCAGCACCTGCCCCTTCTCCACCCGGAACGACAGGTCCTTGACGGCGTACCGGTCGGCGGACTTGGCGTAGCGCTTGCTCAGATCCGTGATCTGGAGCGGCACTTCGGCCAGTGCGGGGTCGGGTGCGGCGGGGGCCGTGGTCCGGCGCCGGCCGGTCAGCAGCAGGGCGAGCGCGACCAGGGCGCCGGCGAGCGGCAGCCACCACACCCAGGCGGGCAGGGACGCCGGCCCGTCCGTGTCGCCGAGCGCCGTCGGCACCTCCAGGTCGCCCTTCAGGGAGACGGTGTACGTCGCCGGGGCGGTCGGGGAGGCGTAGCCGAGGTCGGTGGAGGCGAGGACCAGCCGCAGTCGGTGGCCGTCGTCGATCTCGTGGTCGATCGCCGGGAGGGTGATCGTGACGTCCTTGCCGGCCTCGGCGCCCTCCACCCTGACGGGTTCGACCAGTTGCGAGGGCAGCACCTGCCCCGCCCGGCCGCCCGGGCCGACGTCGTACACCTTGGCGAAGAGCACGGCGTCCTCGCTGGTGGACTTCACATGGACGGTGACCTTCGGCGACCCGGTGATCTGGAGGTCCTCCCGGACGGGCGCCGACTCGAACGCGGCGAACTGGCCGGGGAAGTCGAGGGAGACGCCGACTCCGAGCGAGGACAGCTGGGCGAGGCCGCCGGCGCTGCCGAGTCCGGGGAGGCCCGACACGGCGGGCGGGTTGGCGCCGGCCGGGTTGGCGAAGCGCTGTTGAGCCCGTCCGGTGAGGGCGATGCGCCGCATGTCGCCCGCCAGGCCGGGGTAGGTGTCCGCGTCGACGCCGCTCAGCCGGGGCTCGCCGTCTCCGCTGCCGGTGCCCAGGGTGCGGGTGACTCGGAACGCGGGTCCGGTGTCGGCGCCCTTGTCGCCCTTGAGGTAGCGGTCGAACCAGGACTTCACGCGCCCCTGGATCCGGCCCGGCTCCATGTCGCCGCCGTCATGGCCGCCCGAGATCCAGTCGACGTCGACGGGCGCCCCGTTGGCGCTGATCGCCTTCGCCGCGGCGTCGGCCTGGTCCAGCGGGAACAGGGAGTCGGACTGGCCCTGCATCAGCAGCGTGGGCACGTCGATGCGGTCGCCGACCGCGGACGGCGAGCGCTCCTGGAGCATCGCGCGGGCCTCGGCGTCCGGGGTGCCGGATTCGGCGACCCGGTCGTACATCTCGCAGACCGGCTTGACGAACTTGTCGCAGCCACCGGCGGTGTTGACGAAGATGCCGGCCCACAGCTTCTTGAACACACCGTTCGGGAACAGGGCGTCCGCGAGGTTCCAGTACGTGATCGCCGGGGCTATGGCGTCCACGCGGTCGTCGTGCCCGGCGGTCAGCAGCGCGATGGCCCCGCCGTAGGAGCCGCCCGCCATGCCGACCCGGGGGTCGCCTGATCCGTCGAGCTCGACCGCCGGCTGCTCGGCCAGCCAGTCGAGCAGCCGGGAGACGTCGGCGACCTCGCCCTTCGGGTCGTTGAGCCCGACCTTGCCGGTCGACTTGCCGAAGCCGCGGGCCGACCAGGTCAGGACGGCGTACCCGTCCCGGGCCAGGTCCTCGGCCTGCTGCCGTACGTCGTCCTTGCTGCCGCCGAAGCCGTGGCCCAGCAGCACGGCGGGCCGGCGTCCCGAGCTGCCCGAGGTGAAGTAGGAGGTGTCGATGCGCACCCCGTCCCCCATGTTCATGACCCGGTCGGTGCTGCGCACCGGCGGCGCGTCGTCGTCGGCGACGGCCGTCCATGTACCGGCGCCGGCGAGGACGACGACGCAGGCCGCGGCGGCGAACCACCGTCGCGGCCTGCGTACGCGACCCCGCAGGGCGGGCAGTCGAAGATCCATGCTTCAACCGTACGGGGTGAAGCTGTCGGTCAGTTGTCGACCGAGGGCTGAATCGTGGGACCTTCCACAGAGGTACGGCGGGGTGATTTGTCTACCGCGTTCGTGGTACGTCCGGCGTCTCGTCCGCCGGGATCGACACCAGCCATCGGGTGTCCCGGCGGGGGCGGAGGTACCCGGCCCAGTAGAGGGTCGCCGCCGCCGTGATGCCGCCCGTCCACAGCAGGTGGCCGGTCTCCTGCTCGCTCAGGATGTACACGAGGACCACGATCAGCAGGACCGGCACCGCCGGCCACAGGGGCATCCGCCAGGCGGCCGTGTGCCGGTGGGCGCCCCGGCGGGACAGCAGCGCGGCGATCGCGACCAGCAGGTACATCCCCGTCACCGAGACGCCCGTGACGCCGTACAGGGTGTCGAGGTCGACGAAGCAGAGGGCGGCGCCGGGGACGCCGACGGCGAGGGTGGCGACCCAAGGGGAGCCGAAGCGGCCGAGCTTGGCGAGGACCGAGCTGACCGGCGCGGGCCAGGCCTTGTCGCGGGCCGAGGCGAACAGGACGCGGGAGTTCTGGATGACCATGACGATGCCCGCGTTGATGATCGCCAGGGCCACGCAGAGGCTGACGAAGGCGCCGACCGCGGAATTGGACCAGGCGGTGACCATGGTGGAGATGTCACCGCCGGTCAACTCCCCGATGTCCGGGGCGCCGAGGGTGATGGCGACGACCGGGACGAGGATGATGACGGCGGAGATGCCGAGGGTGGCCAGGACGGTGCGGGCGACGTTGCGGCGCGGGTTCTCCAGCTCCTCGGAGAGATAGACGGCGGTCGAGAAGCCCTGGGTGACGAAGAGGGCGATCGCGAGCCCGGAGACGATCAGCAGCGCCGTCACGGTGTCGGTGCCGCCGTCCGCGCCGGCCACCTGCATCGAGACCAGGCTGCCGGGGCCGCGCTCGGCGTGGGCGAAGCCCAGCACCGCAACGACGGCCGCCGCGATCACCTCCAGGACCAGGAAGACGCCGGTGATCCAGGCGTTGGCGCGCAGGTCGAGCAGTCCGGCGAGGGTGGCGAGCAGCATGACGGCGGCGCCGGCCATCGAGGGGTCGAGGTGGGCGATCGGTGCCAGGTAGTCGGCGGTGCCCATCGCGATGACCGGCGGGACGATCATCACGACCAGCAGCGACAGGACGAAGACGAGCCAGCCCGCGAGCCGTCCGGCAAGCGTCGACACCATCGCGTACTCGCCGCCCGCGCTCGGGATGAGGGTGCCTAGCTCCGAGTAGCAGAACGCCACGGCGATGCAGAGCAGGGAGCCGATGGCGATCGTCGCGGCGGTGGCGGTGCCGAGCGAGCCGAACAGGTCGGGGACGACCACGAAGAGGGTGGAGGCCGGGGTCACGCAGGAGAGCGTGAGCAGGGTGCCGCCGACCACGCCGATGGAGCGCTTGAGCTTCTTCGGGCTGTCCGACGCCTGTGCGACGGGGGCCTCGACAGGGGTGAGGGTGTCGGTCACGAGGGGGATGCAACAGTGACGGAAACCATCGCGTCAATGGCTTGTTACCTACGAAATCCGTTGCTGGAGGGCCTGTTGACGCGTGTTAACGTTGCGTCAAAGCCGTGTACAGCGCGACTTCCGGGCCTGCGGGAACCGCAGAGCGGGCCCGCAAAAAAATGGGGCCGTCCGCGATCCGGACGGCCCCAGACGCTCGGCGTCAGTGGTTGCGCGGGAACCCGAGGTCGACGCCGGAGGGCGCGTCGGCCGGGTCCGGCCAGCGGGTGGTGACGACCTTGCCGCGGGTGTAGAAGTGCGTGCCGTCGTTGCCGTAGATGTGGTGGTCGCCGAAGAGCGAGTCCTTCCAGCCACCGAAGCTGTGGTAGCCGACGGGGACCGGGATCGGGACGTTCACGCCGACCATGCCGGCCTCGATCTCCAGCTGGAAGCGGCGGGCGGCGCCGCCGTCCCGGGTGAAGATCGCGGTGCCGTTGCCGAACGGCGAGGCGTTGATCAGGGCCACGCCGTCCTCGTACGTCTCGGCGCGCAGCACGCACAGCACCGGGCCGAAGATCTCGTCCTGGTACGCCTTGGCGCTGGTCGGCACCTTGTCGAGCAGCGAGATGCCGATCCAGTGGCCGTCCTCGAAGCCGTCGACGGTGTAGCCGGTGCCGTCGAGGACGACCTCGCAGCCCTCGGCCGCCGCGCCCGCGACGTACGACGCCACCTTGTCGCGGTGCACGGCCGTGATCAGCGGGCCCATCTCGGAGGTCGGGTCGTTGCCCGGACCGATCTTGATCTTCTCGGCGCGCTCGCGGATCTTCTCCACCAGCTCGTCACCGATCGCCCCGACCGCGACGACGGCGGAGATGGCCATGCAGCGCTCGCCCGCGGAGCCGTAGGCGGCCGACACGGCGGCGTCGGCGGCGGCGTCCAGGTCGGCGTCCGGCAGGACCAGCATGTGGTTCTTGGCGCCGCCGAGCGCCTGCACGCGCTTGCCGTTGGCGGAGGCGGTGGTGTGGATGTAGCGGGCGATCGGGGTCGAGCCGACGAAGGAGACGGCCTTGACGTCCGGGTGCTCGAGGAGGCGGTCGACGGCCACCTTGTCGCCGTGCACGACGTTGAAGACGCCGTCCGGGAGGCCGGCCTCCGACAGCAACTCGGCGATCTTGACAGCCGCCGACGGGTCCTTCTCGCTCGGCTTGAGCACGAAGGTGTTGCCGCACGCGATGGCGATCGGGAACATCCACATCGGGACCATCGCCGGGAAGTTGAACGGCGTGATGCCCGCGACGACACCCAGCGGCTGGCGGATCGACGAGACGTCGACGCGGCTGGCGACCTGCGTGGACAGCTCGCCCTTGAGCTGCACGGTGATGCCGCACGCCAGGTCGACGATCTCCAGGCCGCGCGCCACCTCGCCGAGGGCGTCGGAGTGCACCTTGCCGTGCTCGGCGGTGATCAGCTCGGCGATCGCGTCCCGGTTGGCGTCCAGCAGGGCGCGGAACTTGAACAGGATCGAGGTGCGCTGGGCCAGCGAGGACTGGCCCCAGGTCAGGTACGCCTCCTTGGCGGCGGCGACCGCGGCGTCCACCTCGTCGACCGAGGCGAACGCGACCTTCGTGGTGACCGCGCCGGTCGCCGGGTCGGTGACCGGCCCGAACGTGCCCGACGCGCCTTCGGCGGTCTTACCGCCGATCCAGTGGTTGACGATCTTCGTCATGCCCAGATACTCCTTCACAAGTGGCGGCGTCGGGTCGAGACGTGCCGTTCGTACAGCTCACGTGCCTTGACCGCCGACGGTCGGGTCGCGGTCTCGGCCACAGGAACATCCCACCAGGCATGCGCGGGCGGCGCGCCCGACACAGTGTCTGCCGTTTCGGTCTCGACGTAGACACAAGTGGGAGTGTCGGCCGCACGGGCCTCGGCGAGCGCCTCGCGCAGGTCGCGCACGGTCTTCGCGCGCAGCACCCGCATGCCCAGACTGGCGGCGTTGGCGGCCAGGTCGACGGGGAGCGGGGCGCCCGTGAACGAGCCATCGGCCGCCCGATGGCGGTAGGCGGTGCCGAAGCGCTCGGCACCCGTCGCCTCCGACAGACCGCCGATGGACGCGTACCCGTGGTTCTGCACCAGCACCACCTTGATCGCGATGCCCTCCTGCACCGCGGTCACGATCTCCGTCGGCATCATCAGATAGGTGCCGTCGCCCACCAGCGCCCACACGGGCCGGTCCGGGGCGGCCGTCTTGACGCCGATCGCCGCCGGGATCTCGTAGCCCATGCAGGAGTAGCCGTACTCCACGTGGTACTGGTCCCGGGAGCGGGCCCGCCACAGTTTGTGCAGATCGCCGGGGAGGGAACCGGCCGCGTTGACGATCACGTCCGTCTCGTCGACGATCGCGTCCAGCGCGCCCAGGACCTGCGGCTGTGTCGGCCGTACGTCCGGCTCGTCGGCCTCGTAACAGGCGTCGACCCGCTGCTCCCAGCGCTCCTTGTCCTCGGTGTACTCGGTGACGTACGCGTCGGCGGCCCGGTAAGCGTGCAGGTCCAGGGCCACCGTCAGCTCGGTCAGTCCGCTGCGGGCGTCCGCGATCAACGGCATCCCGGCGAGTTTGTGACCGTCGTAGGGCGCGATGTTGAGGTTGAGGAAGCGGACCTCGGGGTGGGCGAAGAGGGTGCCGGAGGCCGTCGTGAAGTCGGTGTGGCGGGTGCCGACGCCGATCACCAGGTCGGCGGTGCGGGCGAGCTCGTCGGCGGTGGCGGTGCCGGTGTGGCCGACGCCGCCGACGTCCTGGGGGTGGTCGTGGCGCAGGGAGCCCTTGCCGGACTGGGTGGAGGCGACGGGGATACGGGTGAGCGCGGCGAACTCGGCGAGGGCCTCCTCGGCACGGCTGTGGTGGACGCCGCCGCCGGCGACGACCAGCGGCCTGCGAGCGTCCCTGATCGCCCGCACCGCCTCGGCCAGTTCGGTCGGGTCGGCGCCCGGCCTGCGCACCACCCAGGTGCGCTCGCTGAAGAACTCGTCCGGCCAGTCGTACGCCTCGGCCTGCACGTCCTGCGGAAGCGCCAGTGTGACCGCGCCCGTCTCCACGGGATCCGTGAGGATCCGCAGCGCGTTCAGCGCCGACGGGATCAGGGCCTGCGGGCGGGTGATCCGGTCGAAGTACCTGGAGACCGGCCGCAGACAGTCGTTGACCGACACATCGCCGGCGTACGGCACCTCCAGCTGCTGGAGAACCGGGTCGGCGGGGCGGGCGGCGAAGACGTCGCCGGGCAGGAGCAGGACCGGGAGGTGGTTGACGGTCGCGAGCGCGGCGCCCGTGACGAGGTTGGTCGCGCCCGGGCCGATGGACGTGGTGACCGCGTGGGTGGCCAGGCGGTTCGACTGCCGGGCGAAGCCCGACGGCCGCGTGCACCATCGCCTGTTCGTTACGCCCCTGGTGGTACGGCATGACATCGCCGTACTCGAGGAGCGCCTGGCCGATCCCGGCGACATTGCCGTGCCCGAAGATGCCCCAGGTGGCGCCGATCAGACGCCGCCGTACGCCGTCGCGTTCGGTGTACTGGACGGACAGGAACCGGACGAGCGCCTGTGCGACCGTGAGCCTCGTCGTCGAGGTCATCGGCAACTCCCTGTGGCTGCTGCGTGGACCGGACGGGGGCAGATCCGCCACTGCCGGGACGCGGCCCGAACGGCCCTCACCTTCCAGTAGTACATGGCATGGCCGGGCCCGGCGATCGACGGGCCGTGCCCGGCGCCGGGGACGAGCGCGGGGTCACCGGAGCGGACCCGCGCGAGGACGCCGGATCCGCCCGTGGGTGAGGGAACCTCCGGCGCGGGGCCGTAGCGGGCGGGGAGTCTTCGCTCGCACTTCGCTCCTGCCAAAGCAAAGCGGCCACCCGCGCCGGAGGCGATCTGTGTGCCGGCGCTCCGCGGGGAGGGCCGGCGGGGAACTGCGGATAGTGCGGTGCCGACCGCACCGGTACGGAGGCACTCCGCGGCGACAGCGCCACGCGGCCTTCCGGTCCGGCACGTCCGGCTCCTGGTCATGGGAACCTCACAGCAGTCCTACGGTCGTGTCGACGGCGGCGGCCACGTCCCCGTCCGCCGGGTAGAGCAGCGAACGGCCGACCACCAGGCCCTGCACGGTGGGTAGTTGAAGAGCGCCCCGCCACTTCTCGTATGCCCCGTCCTGATCGTCACCGACCTCGCCGCCGAGGAGAACGGCCGGCAGCGTGGAGGTTGCCATGACCTCGGCCATGTCGTCAGGGTTTTCGGTGACCGGCAGCTTCAGCCAGGTGTAGGCGGAGGTGCCGCCCAGCCCGGAGGCGATGGCGATCGACTTGGTGACGGCCTCGGCCGACAGGTCGTTGCCGACCTTGCCGTCGGGGGTGCGGTGACTGAGGAAGGGCTCGACGAAGACCGGGAGTTGGCGCGCGGCCATGTCGTCGACGGCACGGGCGGTGGACTCCATGGTGGTGAGGGAGCCCGGGTCGTCGTAGTCGATGCGCAGCAGCAGCTTGCCCGCGTCGAAGCGCAGCCGCTCGATGTCCTCGGGGCGGTGGCCGGTGAAGCGGTCGTCCAGTTCGAAACGCGCGCCCTGGAGGCCGCCGCGGTTCAAGGAACCCATGACGACCTTGCCGTCGAGGGCGCCGAGCAGCAGCAGGTCGTCGAGGATGTCGGCGGTGGCGAGAACGCCGTCGACACCCGGGCGGGACAGCGCGAGGCAGAGGCGTTCGAGCAGGTCGGCGCGGTTGGCCATGGCCATGCCGCGACCGCCGACGCCGAGCGCGCCACGGGCCGGGTGGTCGGCCGCGACGATCATCAGCCGCCCGGAGTCGCCCAGCAGCGGCCGGCGGGTCCGGCGGGCGGCGGCCTCGGTGATCGCTTCGGGGTGCCGGGTGCGCAGGCGGACGAGTTCCGCGATGTCCACGCTCACTTGACGGCCCCCGCGGCGAGCGCGGCCTCGATCTCGTCGGGCCTCGGCATCGCGGAGGAGCACTCCAGCCGGGAGGCGACGATGGCGCCGGCGGCGTTCGCATGGCGCACGGTCCTCTCCAGGTCCCAGCCCTCGATCAGCCCGTGACACAGGGAGCCGCCGAAGGCGTCACCGGCGCCGAGGCCGTTGAGGACGGTCACGGGCAGGGGCGGGACCGCGGCCTGATCGCCCTCGCGGTTGACGGCGAGGACACCCTTGGGACCCTGCTTGACGACGGCGATCTCCACACCGGCGGCCAGCAGCGCGCGGGCGGCGGCGTGCGGTTCGCGGACGCCCGTGGCGACCTCCACCTCGTCGAGATTGCCCACGGCGACGGTGGTGTGCCTCAGGGCCTCGGCGTAGAAGGGGCGGGCCGCGTCCGGGTCGTCCCAGAACATGGGGCGCCAGTCGAGGTCGAAGACGGTGATGCCGGACCGGGCGCGATGGGCAAGGGCCGCGAGCGTCGCCGTACGGCTTGGCTCCTCGCTCAGGCCGGTGCCGGTGACCCAGAAGATACGGGCGTCGCGGATGGCGTCGAGGTCCAGCTCGTGGGCGTCGATCTCCAGGTCGGGGGCCTTGGGCCGCCGGTAGAAGTACAGCGGGAAGTCGTCCGGCGGGAAGACCTCGCAGAAGGTGACCGGGGTGGGCAGGCCGGGGACCGGGGTGACCCAGCGGTCGTCGACGCCGAAGCCCTTCAGGGCCTCGTGGAGGTAGGTGCCGAAGGGGTCGTCGCCGGTGCGGGTGATCACCGCGGACCGCCGTCCCAGGCGCGCCGCGGCGACCGCGACGTTCGCGGCCGAGCCGCCGAGGAACTTCCCGAAGGACGTGACCTGCGGCAGCGGGACGCCGGTCTGGAGGGGGTAGAGGTCCACTCCGATCCGCCCCATGGTGATCAGGTCGTGCGCCATCGCGTTCCCTTCGTATCGGCCCTTCGTATCGGCCCTTCCGGCTTTGTAGTCCGAGGAATGCGACCCTGTCAATGTTTTGTCCAGACATACGGACCAGACCTTGCCGGTGCTTGTCGCGCGCGCTGAAGCCGACCGCCATGACGTCGTTGCCACCGCAGTCCTCACTGTCCCGCATCCGCATCGGGACGGCTCCCGACCCATGGGGCGTCCGGTTCCCCGACGACCCCTGGCAGGTCCCCTGGCGGCGCTTCCTCGACGAGGTCTCGGGGTCCGGCTACGAGTGGATCGAGCTGGGCCCGTACGGGTATCTGCCGACCGACCCCGCCGTCCTCGCCGAGGAGACGGAGCGGCGTGGCCTGAAGGTGTCGGCCGGTACGGTGTTCACGGGCCTGCAGCGCGGCGTGGCCGTGTTGTGGTCGTGCGGGGCGCAGGGGGCCGGTGGGGCGCCGGGGCCCGGCCCACCGTTGCGTCCGCGTCAGCGGTGTCGGCGGCCCGGACGAGCTCGCGGCCACTGCGCCTTCGACTACTGTGCACACCCCCGCTGTCAACGCGCCTCGCCCTTCAGCCGGCGTGCGCTGTTTGCGGCAGCTGTGTCACAAGCGCACCTCTTCTGTCACACGTGTCCCATGTACGCGGGTCTTGCGTCACACCCGCGCACGGGCCCTGTCCGCTGCTCACTTCGCGTCGTTGACCGGACACAGGCTTTGTGATCGCCAGCGCGCCGCACGGTCCCCCCGACGACCGCTCCCGGTCGCCACCGAGGCGCGCGCAGGGAGGTGCAATGACGACCGACCGAATGCTCTGGTCCTACAAGGAGATCGCGGCGCACATCAAGGTCCAGCCGGACACCGTGCGGTCCTACCGCAAGCACGGGCTGCTGCCGCCGCCCGACCATGTGGAGGGCGGCAAGCCCTTCTGGTACCCGGACACCGTCCGGGCCTGGGTGGCCTCCCGCCCGGGCAACCGGGGGCGCAGGGCGGACTGACCGCGCGGCACGGACCGGCCTCCCGGAAAACCAGCTGTGCCCCACCCCTGGTGTGGGGCACAGTCTGTCCATGAGCGACTTCTCCGTGAAACCCGTACTCCGCGGCGAGCGGGCGCTGTTGCGTCCCTTCGAGGCGGAGGACGTGCCCGTGCTGGCGCGGATCCTTGACGACCCCGAGGTGGCCCGGCTGACCGGCAGTCCGGAGGAACCCCTCGGGATGGACCGGCTGCGCGCCTGGTACGGGAGCCGCAACGACCAGACCGACCGGCTCGACCTCGCCGTCGTGGACCTGGCGAGCGGTGCCCTCGTCGGCGAAGTCGTGCTGAACAACTGGGACGAACCCAACCGCAACTGCAACTTCCGCATCCTGATCGGCCCCGGCGGACGCGACCGCGGACTGGGCACGGAGGCCGCCAGGCTGATCGTGGGGTACGCCTTCGAGCAACTCGGTCTGCACCGCGTCTCGTTGCACGTCCTGTCCCACAACCCACGGGCCCGGCGCGCCTACGAGAAGGTCGGATTCGTCGCCGAAGGCGTCGACCGGCAGTCGCTGTGGCAGGGCGGCGAGTGGATCGACGAGATACGCATGGCGATCCTCGCCCCGGAATGGGCCACCCACCACGGCCGCCCGGACATCGCATCCGTACCGGCGACGACGTGACCCTTACGCCGTCCACTCCGTGACCGTCATGCCCCAGCCGCAAGCCGGCTCGCCCCCGCGCCGCTGGTGTTCCCGCGACGCGGTCGGAACCCACGCGGGTCGGGTCAGCCGTGGACACTCACCTTGTCCCGCGCCCGGGCCGGCTCGGCCGCCGGGGTCGGGGCCGGCTCCCCCTCGCTCAGCCCGAACCGTTCGTGGAAGCGCCGCAACGTCCCCGGCGCCCACCATGTCGCCCGCCCCGTGAGGCGCATCACCGCGGGGACCAGGAGGCTGCGGACGATCATCGCGTCCATCACCACCGCCAGGGCGATGCCGAGCCCGAGCATCTTGGTGTTGGTCACCCGCGAGGTGCCTATCGCGACCATCACCACCGCGAGGATCACGGCGGCTGCGGTGATCAGGCCACCGGTGCGGGCCAGGCCGTGCCGGACCGCCTGGTCGTGGTCGCCGGTCGTGTCGTACTCCTCCTTGATGCGGGACAGCAGGAACACGCCGTAGTCCATGGAGAGGCCGAAGGCCACGCAGAACATCAGCACCGGGAGGGTCGTCTCGATCGAGCCGGGGCTGGTGAAGCCGAGCAGGCCGGAGAGATGACCGTCCTGGAAGACCCAGACCACCGCGCCGAACATCGCCGTCAGGCTCAGCGCGTTGAGCACCACCGCCTGGATCGGGATCAGCACACTGCCGGTCAGCAGGAAGACCAGCAGCAGGGTGACGATCACGATGAAGACGGCCGCCAGCGGGAGGCGCTCGGCTATCGCGTCCTTGGAGTCGACGAGGACCGCCGCGGCGCCGGTCACCTCGGTGTCGAACGGGGCCTCGGTGGCGCGCAGTTCGCCCACCAGGCGCTGGGCAGGATCGTCGACCGCCTCGCCCCTCGGCTGCACCGTGAAGTACGCAGACTCGCCCTTCACCAGTGGTCCCTCGACCCGGAGCACATCGGGGAGGGCGGCGATGCGCCCCTTGTAGTCGGCGTACTGCGCCTGTGTCGCAGCGCCCTCGGCCAGCACCTCCAGGCCGCCTCCGGGGCTGCCCGGGAAGCCTTCACGGATGTGCTGCTGCACCACATGGGACTCCGCGCTGGACGGCAGCTGGCGGTCGTCGGCGGTGCCGAACTTCACGCCCAGGAAGGGCAGTCCGAGCAGGACCAGGACGGTGGTGGTACCCAGGGCGAAGAACGGGGCCCTGCGCATGACGACGTTCGCCGTACGGGTCCAGCCCCTGCCCTCCTGTGCTCCGGCCGCACCGTCGGCTCCGGACGGCTCGGGCCGTGCGCGCCGGAACAGGCGACGCAGATCCAGCGAGTTGACCCGGTGGCCGAGCAGGATCAGCGCGGCGGGGAGCAGGATCAGCGCAGCCGCCGCGGCCAGCAGCACGACCGCGATCCCGGCGTAGGCGAAGGACCGCAGGAAATACTGCGGGAAGAGCAGCATCGCCGCGAGGGAGACGGCCACGGTGAGGGCCGAGAACAGGACCGTGCGCCCGGCCGTGCGCAAGGTGGTGCCGATCGCCGTCAACGCTTCGGCGCCGGTGGCGAGTTCCTCGCGGAAGCGGCGGACGATGAACAGCGCGTAGTCGATGGCCAGGCCCAGACCGAGGGCCGTGGTGAGGTTCATCGCGAAGACCGAGACGTCGGTGAACTCGGTCAGGCCGCGCAGCACCGCGTTCGTGCCGAGGATGGCGACGATGCCGATGCCCAGCGGCAGCAGGGCCGCCACCGCGCTGCCGAAGACCATCACCAGCAGCACCAGCGTGACCGGCAGGGCTATCACCTCGGCACGGAGCAGGTCCTCCTGGATGATCGTCTGCATCTCGTGCCGTACGGCGACGGGGCCGCCGACGGTGACCTCCACCGGGCCGTGAGTGCCGCGGAGTTTCGGTGCGAGGCGGTCCAGGGTCTCGCCCGCCTCCTTCTCCTCGCCGGTGATACGGGCGGCGATCAACGCTTCACGGCCGTCCTGCGCGCGCATGGCCGGCGACTCGGTCTGCCAGTAGGAGCCGACCCCGGTGACGCCCTTCTCACGGGCCAGGCGCTCGGCGAGCCGCTTGGCCTCGGCGGCGACCGCGGGGTCGTCCACGGAGGCGCTGCCCGCGTCCACCAGCAGCAGAAGGTTGGGCTGGGAGGCGGGGAACTCGCGCTCCAGTGCCTTCGTCGCATAGGTCGACTCGGCGTGCGGGTCCTCCCAGCCGCCGCTGCCCAGGCGGTCGGCGACACCGCTGCCGGCCAGCACGGCGAGCGCGGTGATCACCAGGGCCACGAGCAGCGACAAGCGGGGCCGGGCCGTGACGAAGCGGGTCCAGCCTCCGATACGGGGTGGCCTGTTGACTTCGGTCATTGTGCGGTGTCCCCTTCACCCTGATCCATGCTGTGCGCAGCGGGCAGCATGGATCAGTCGTCGCCGATCACTGCCTTACTGCCATTGCCATAGACTGAAAACACGAGACATCGCTCGCGTTTCTCAAGAATGCGAGCGACCACTCGCGTTTGTCAATCGCGTTCGGAGAGCTGGGGATAACGCGTGTCCGCCAATCAGGAGAAGGGCGACCGGGCCCGCCAGGGGAAGGGCGACCAGGCCCACGAGGAGAAAGAGCAGCCGCGCCGCCGCCAGGCCCGCGGCGAGCGCCGCGTCGCCCAACTGCTCGAGGCCGCGGCCAACGTCTTCACCACCACGGGCTACACGGCCGCCAGCACCAATGCCATCGCCCGCGAGGCGGGCGTCTCGCCGGGCACGCTGTACCAGTTCTTCCCGAACAAGGAAGCGATCGCGATCGAGCTGGGCAGCCGGCTCATGGCCGAGATGCGCGCGACCTACGGCGAGGCGCTCGCGCCGGTCGACCCCGCGACCCCGCTGGAGGAGGCCGTCGCCGCGGCGGTGGACCGGTTCATCGCCTTCAATTGCGAACACCCGGTGTTCTTCGCGCTGATGCATGGCCCCGACATCCCAGGCCGGATCGCCGAGGAGCACGACGCCCTGCACGCGACCCTGCTCTCCCGGATCGTGGACCTGCTCTCCTCCCTCCTCCCCGACACCCCGCCGGCGGACCTCACGCGCACCGCGCATATGAGCCTCGGCATGTATATGGCGGGCCTGGAGCTGGTCCTCGCCCACGACGGGCCCGAGCGCGACGCCTATGTGCGGGAGTTGAAGAACGCCCTGATCCGCTATCTCGCACCCCTGGTGGGTGACGGCCCCGGCCGCCTCGACCCGACCTGAACCGACCCGACCTGAACCGACCCGGCCTGAACCGACCCGGCCTGAACCGGCACGGAACCCCCGGGGTGAGGCCCGCCGGACCACGGCGACCCCTCTTGGAGAAATACCCCGTAGGGGTATACCGTGGAGACTGGAGGGGCCCCCACGGTCCCGTCAGCCCCACATGCCTCGACGAGGAGAACGACATGACCGCCCAGACCGACACCCCGGGTTCCGTCACCGCCGTCTACAAGGTGAACGGCATGAGCTGCGGCCACTGCGAGGGTGCCGTCTCCGGCGAGATCTCCGAGCTTCCCGGGGTCAGCTCGGTGAAGGCCGTCGCCTCGACCGGCGAGGTCACCGTCGTATCGGCCGCCCCGCTGGACGAGGAGGCCGTACGCGCCGCCGTCGACGAGGCCGGTTTCGAACTGGCCGGCAAGGTCTGAGCCTGGCCATGCCCCGCACCACCGACCACTCGCCGATACCCGGACCGACCGGTGCGACCGACCCGCCCGGCCCGACCGGCACGCCCCGCACCACCGAAGTGGAGCTCCGCATCGGCGGGATGACCTGCGCCTCCTGCGCGGCCCGCGTCGAGAAGAGGCTCAACCGCATGGACGGCGTCCGGGCCACGGTCAACTACGCGACGGAGAAGGCGAAGGTCAGCTACTCCACGGAGATCCAGGTCGCCGACCTGATCGCCACCGTGGAGCGCACGGGCTACACGGCGGAGGAACCCACTCCGCCGCGACCCGCACCCCTGGAGACTCCGGCCGACCCCCACAAGGCCCCCGAAGGCCCCGAAGACCCCGAAGGCCCCGAAGCGGCGGCCGATGCTCCCGAACTGGCCTCCTACCGCCGGCGCTTCACCGTCTCCGCCCTGCTCGCCGTCCCCGTCATCCTGCTGTCGATGATCCCGGCGCTCCAGTTCGACAACTGGCAGTGGCTCGCCCTCACCCTCGCCTCACCGGTCGTCGTCTGGGGCGGGCTGCCCTTCCACCGGGCCGCGTTCACCAACCTCCGGCACGGCGCCGCGACCATGGACACGTTGGTCTCCGTGGGCACGTTGGCCGCCTACGCGTGGTCCCTGTGGGCCCTGTTCCTCGGCGACGCCGGTATGGCCGGCATGCGCGACGACTTCGAGTTCACCGTCTCCCGCGTGGACGGCGCCTCGCAGATCTACTTCGAAGTGGCCTCCGGAGTGGTCACCTTCATCCTCCTCGGTCGCTATCTGGAGGCCCGGGCCAAGCGGCGCGCGGGTGCCGCACTGCGCGCCCTGATGGAACTCGGCGCGAAGGACGTGGCCGTGCTGCGGGACGGCCGTGAGGTCAGGGTCCCGGTCGGCCGGCTGGCCGTCGGCGACCGGTTCGTCGTGCGGCCCGGCGAGAAGATCGCCACGGACGGCACCGTCGTCGAGGGCGCTTCCGCCGTCGACGCCGCCATGCTCACCGGCGAGTCGGTGCCGGTCGACGTGACCGTCGGGGACGCGGTCACCGGCGCGACGGTCAACACCGCCGGGCGGCTCGTCGTCGAGGCGACCCGGATCGGCGCCGACACCCGGCTCGCGCGCATGGCGCAGCTGGTGGCGGACGCACAGAACGGCAAGGCCGAGGTGCAACGGCTCGCCGACCGCGTCTCCGCGGTGTTCGTCCCGGCGGTGATCGTCCTCGCGGTCGCCACCTTCGGCCTGTGGCTCGGCGCCACTGACGACACGGTCGCCGCGTTCACCGCGTCCGTCGCGGTCCTGATCATCGCCTGCCCCTGCGCCCTGGGGCTCGCCACCCCCACCGCCCTCATGGTCGGCACGGGACGCGGCGCCCAGCTCGGCATCCTCATCAAGGGCCCCGAGGTCCTGGAGTCCACGCGTCGCATCGACACCGTCGTCCTGGACAAGACGGGCACGGTCACCACTGGCAGCATGACCCTCCAGCGGGTGTACGTCACCGAAGGCGCCGACGAGGAGCAGGTGCTGCGCCTCGCCGGCGCGGTGGAGCACGCGTCGGAGCATCCCGTCGCCCGTGCGATCGCCCTGGGCGCCGAGGAGCGCCTCGGCCGCCTGCCGGAGGCCGAGGAGTTCCAGAACGTGCCCGGGCGGGGCGTACACGGGCGGGTGCGGGGCCATGAGGTGGTCGTGGGGCGACTCGCCGAGCAGGCGGTCGCGCTGCCCGCCGGGCTCGCCCGCGCCAAGGACGAGGCCGAGCGGGACGGCCGTACGGCTGTCGTGGTGGCCTGGGACGGGGTGGCCCGCGGGGTCCTCGCCGTCGCGGACGCGGTGAAGGAGACCAGCGCGGAGGCGGTGCGCGAGCTGCGCGCGCTGGGCCTCACGCCGGTACTGCTGACCGGCGACAACCGGGCGGTCGCCGAGGCGGTGGCGCAGGCCGTCGGCATCGATCAGGTGATCGCGGAGGTCCTGCCCGAGGACAAGGTGGAGACCGTACGCCGGCTCCAGCGCGACGGGCGGTGCGTCGCCATGGTCGGCGACGGCGTCAACGACGCGGCTGCGCTCGCCGTCGCCGATCTGGGGCTCGCCATGGGGACCGGGACGGACGCGGCGATCGAGGCCGGCGATCTGACGCTGGTGCGCGGGGACCTGCGGGTGGCCGCCGACGCGATCCGGCTGTCCCGCAGGACGCTGGCGACGATCAAGGGCAACCTCGCGTGGGCCTTCGGCTACAACGTCGCCGCCCTGCCGCTGGCCGCGGCGGGGCTGCTGAATCCGATGATCGCGGGGGCCGCGATGGCCTTCTCGTCGGTGTTCGTGGTGACGAACAGTCTGCGGCTGCGCACGTTCCGGTGAATTCGTAGCAAGAACCGCACTGGGTCCCTCTGGAGTCCGGCGCCCGGCTCACATAAGCTCTTCACAAGACTCGCGCATCGTCCTTACGCTTGGGTCTCGATCGCCATATCGGTTCCCTTGCGCATCTAACGGACATATGCAAGAGACGCAGATCACAGTGATGTGAACGTAACCATCGAAGGGGTTCGACGGTCTAAGTTGACGATGTCAGACGGCGTCTTGGGGGGCGCCACCTGGCATCTGAGGATGTCTTGGGGGACTTCCTCAGAGTTGCGTTGCCGGGGCACGCACGTCGGGAAGCTTTGAGCGGCCCTCCCGAGCGTGCGCTGTCCCGGCAGATCGCAGAGACAACCGCATACATGAGTACGTCGAGTTTTGCTCGTTCTGCTCAACAGCGATTCAGGCGCTGTCTTCACAGACGCCCGGGCCGGATCCCGTGGGGGGAATCCGCACCGGGACATGGGAAGGCGCCCTGGACGTCGGCCCGTGGGGGGACCGGCGCCAGGGCGCCTTCTTTTTGCCCCGCTTGATCGCACGCCTTCCTCTTTGCCCGCCCGTGCGCACGCCCCCCCGCTTCGCCCTCTCGTACGCACGCCCCCCGCTTCGCCCTCCCGTACGCACATGAAAGCCCCGCACCCGGCCGACGCCGGATACGGGGCTCCTGGTGAGGAGGCTCAGCGCTCCTCGACGGGAACGAAGTCGCGCTCCACCACGCCCGTGTAGATCTGGCGCGGGCGGCCGATACGGGAACCCGGCTCCTTGATCATCTCGTGCCACTGGGCGATCCAGCCCGGCAGGCGGCCGAGGGCGAACAGGACCGTGAACATCTCGGTCGGGAAGCCCATGGCCCGGTAGATCAGACCGGTGTAGAAGTCGACGTTCGGGTAGAGGCTGCGCGAGACGAAGTAGTCGTCGGAGAGCGCGTGCTCCTCCAGCTTCAGCGCGATGTCCAGCAGCTCGTCGGACTTGCCGAGGGCGGACAGCACGTCGTGCGCGGCGGCCTTGATGATCTTGGCGCGCGGGTCGAAGTTCTTGTAGACCCGGTGGCCGAAGCCCATCAGGCGGACGCCGTCCTCCTTGTTCTTCACCTTGCGGATGAAGGTGTCGACGTCGCCGCCGGAGTCGCGGATGCCCTCCAGCATCTCCAGCACCGACTGGTTGGCACCGCCGTGCAGCGGGCCCCACAGGGCGTTGATGCCGGCGGAGATCGAGGCGAACATGTTCGCCTGCGAGGAGCCGACCAGGCGGACCGTGGAGGTCGAGCAGTTCTGCTCGTGGTCCGCGTGCAGGATCAGCAGCTTGTCCAGGGCGGAGACGACGATCGGGTCCAGCTCGAACTCCTGCGCGGGGACCGAGAAGGTCATGCGCAGGAAGTTCTCGACATAACCGAGGTCGTTGCGCGGGTAGACGAACGGGTGGCCCACGGACTTCTTGTAGGCGTACGCCGCGATCGTCGGAAGCTTGGCGAGCAGGCGGATGGTCGAGAGGTTGCGCTGCTGCTCGTCGAACGGGTTGTGGCTGTCCTGGTAGAAGGTGGACAGCGCGGAGACGACCGAGGACAGCATGGCCATCGGGTGGGCGTCGCGCGGGAAGCCCTTGTAGAAGTTCTTGACGTCCTCGTGCAGCAGGGTGTGCTGCGTGATGTCGTTCTTGAACGAAGAGAGCTCGTCGACGGTGGGCAGCTCGCCGTTGATCAGCAGGTAGGCGACCTCCAGGAAGGTGGAGCGCTCGGCCAGCTGCTCGATCGGGTAGCCGCGGTAGCGGAGGATGCCCGCCTCGCCGTCGAGGTAGGTGACGGCGGATTTATAGGCGGCGGTGTTGCCGTAGCCGCTGTCCAGCGTCACCAGACCGGTCTGGGCGCGGAGCTTGCCGATGTCGAAGCCCTTGTCGCCGACGGTGCTGTCAATCACCGGGTAGGTGTACTCGCCGTCGCCGTACCGCAGTACTACAGAGTTGTCGCTCACGTCTTCCCTCACCGACGTTGTGCCTCATCTTCGAGGTTGCCCTGACTGTCTCTACCCTCCCCCATTCGGCTCAGGAGAGTGCACTCGGGGTCGACCATTGGGCCTATTGGCGGCACTGAGTGCCGCCAACCTGTCATCCTGCCCGCTGTTTTCCCCATCTGGAAGTGCTCTGTGACCTTCACGACTCGTTTGATCGATCATTTTTTTCGATGCCTCACGAACCGGCAGGTCAGAAGGGTGTGCCGCGGGGGCCGAAAACAGGTTCAGTACGCCGAGAGCCGGTGGTCCAGTGCCGTGCAGCGCCGGCCCGCCGACACCGTGCGCACCGCCTGACCGATCGCCTTGCGGGAGCCCACGAGGACGACCAGTCGCTTCGCGCGGGTCACCGCTGTGTAGAGCAGGTTCCGCTGAAGCATCATCCATGCTCCGGTGGTGACGGGGATCACCACCGCGGGATATTCACTTCCCTGTGAACGGTGGATCGTCACGGCGTACGCATGCGCCAGTTCATCCAGTTCGTCGAATTCGTACGGGACCTCCTCGTCCTCGTCCGTCAGCACCGTCAGACGCTGGTCGACCGGGTCGAGCGAGGTGACCACTCCCACGGTGCCGTTGAAGACGCCGTTCTGTCCTTTCTCGTAATTGTTGCGAATCTGCGTGACCTTGTCGCCGACCCGGAAGACCCGGCCGCCGAACCGCTTCTCCGGCAGATCGGGGCGCCCGGGGGTGACGGCCTGCTGGAGCAGGCCGTTCAGCGTGCCCGCGCCGGCCGGGCCGCGGTGCATGGGGGCCAGGACCTGGACGTCCCGGCGCGGGTCGAGGCCGAACCTGGCCGGGATGCGCCGGGCCGCCACATCCACGGTGAGCCGGCCGGCCGCCTCCGTGTCGTCCTCGATGAAGAGGAAGAAGTCCTTCATGCCGTCGGTGACGGGATGCTGCCCGGCGTTGATCCGGTGCGCGTTCGTCACCACGCCCGACTGCTGGGCCTGGCGGAACACGCGCGTGAGCCGCACGGCGGGGATGGGGCCACCGTCGGCCAGCAGGTCCCTGAGCACCTCCCCGGCGCCGACGCTGGGCAACTGGTCCACGTCCCCCACGAAGAGCAGATGAGCACCCGGCGGTACGGCCTTGACCAGCTTGTTGGCGAGCAGCAGGTCCAGCATGGACGCCTCGTCGACCACCACCAGGTCGGCCTGGAGCGGGCGGTCCCTGTCGTAGGCGGCGTCGCCGCCGGGCTTGAGCTCCAGGAGGCGGTGGACGGTGGAGGCTTCGGCGCCGGTGAGTTCCGCGAGGCGCTTGGCGGCGCGGCCCGTGGGGGCGGCGAGCACGACCCTGGCCTTCTTGGCGCGGGCCAGCTCCACGATGGAGCGCACGGTGAAGGACTTCCCGCAGCCGGGACCGCCGGTGAGGACGGCGACCTTCTCGGTCAGCGCCAGCTTGACGGCGGCCTCCTGCTCGGGGGCCAGCTCCACGCCCGTGCGGCCCTTCAGCCAGCCGAGGGCCTTGTCCCAGGCCACGTCGCCAAAGCCCGGCATCCGGTCCTCGTCCGTGCGCAGCAGGCGCAACAGCTGCCCGGCGAGGGAGAGTTCGGCTCGGTGGAAGGGGACGAGGTAGATGGCGGTGACCTGTTCCGAGCCGCCGTCGGGGCCGGGCACCTTTTCCCGTACGACCCCGGGGTCGCCGCCGTCCTCGGGGACCTGGGCCAGCTCCGCGAGGCACTCGATGACCAGGCCCGTGTCGACCTGGAGCAGCTTCACCGCGTCGGCGATCAGCCGTTCCTCGGGGAGATAGCAGTTCCCCTGGTCGGTGGCCTGCGACAGCGCGTACTGAAGGCCCGCCTTCACCCGCTCCGGACTGTCGTGCGGGATGCCGACGGACTGGGCGATCTTGTCCGCGGTGAGGAAGCCGATGCCCCAGACGTCGGCGGCGAGGCGGTACGGCTGGTTCTTCACGACCGAGATCGAGGCGTCGCCGTACTTCTTGTAGATGCGCACCGCGATGGACGTGGACACCTCGACGGTCTGGAGGAAGAGCATGACCTCCTTGATCGCCTTCTGTTCCTCCCAGGCGTCCGCGATCTTCTTGGTCCGCTTCGGGCCCAGACCGGGGACCTCGATGAGCCGCTTGGGCTCCTCCTCGATGACCTTGAGGGTGTCCAGGCCGAAGTGCTGGGTGATGCGGTCGGCGAAGACCGGGCCGATGCCCTTGACCAGGCCGGAGCCGAGATAGCGGCGGATGCCCTGAACGGTGGCCGGCAGGAGCGTCGTGTAGTTCTCGACGGTGAACTGCTTGCCGTACTGCGGGTGGGAGCCCCAACGGCCCTCCATCCGCAGCGACTCGCCGACCTGGGCGCCGAGCAGCGCGCCGACGACGGTCAGGAGGTCGCCGCCGCCGCGTCCGGTGTCCACGCGGGCGACCGTGTAGCCGTTCTCCTCGTTGGCGTAGGTGATGCGCTCCAGGACGCCTTCGAGTACGGCAAGTCGTCGCTCGCCCGTGGAAGTCCCCGCCTGATTGGACATGATCCGACGCTACCCCCAGGGTCCGACAACGCGGGCGGCCTGTGGACGAACCCACCTTCCTCCGGCCGGTCTTCCCGGCCGGCCACCCCCTGGCCGGCCTCTTCCGACCGGCCTCTTCCGACCGGTCTCTTCCGACCGGTCTCTTCCGACCGGTCTCTCCCGGCCGTCTCCCCCGGCCGGTCCCGCCGGGCCGGCCTTCCTGGGGCGCCCCCGTCGTTCCCTCCCAGTCAGCCCGCCTGCGACTTCACATGGTCCAGAACCGCCTGGAAGTCCTCGACCGGTGAGAACTCCACGAACTCGCAGTCCTCCAGGGCCACCGGGACATGGCCGGGCCCCCAGTAGTACGCCTGGCCTGCCTCGTAGTACTCCTCACCCTCGGGTGTCAGCATCCGCAGGCGGCCCTTGAGCAGGTAACCCCAGTGCGGGCACGGGCAGGCGTCGCCTTCGAGGCCCTTGAGGGCGGGGCCCATGTCCGTGCCCTCGGGCAGGGTGATGTAGCCGACGGACATGCCGCCGCCGATCGCCTTGGTGCGCACCTCCACGCCGTCGCCTCCGAGGGTGACGGGTACGTCGTCGCGCGTGGCTGCCGTCATGACTCCTCCGCTCCGGCCCTCGATGGCCGCGATGGCCGCGATGGCCGCGATGGCCGCGATGGCCTCGATGACCTCGATGACCTCGATGACCTCGGTGGCTCGATGGAAGACCTCCGCTCTTCCAGCCTGGATCGCCCGGGAGCGGACCGCGACATCACGATCCGGTTGCGAGATGCGGTCGAGGGCTTGATAGACCCTCATGTAATCGATTCCAATCCTCCGTGCGAGCCGTTGTAATCGATTCCACCAGCGATTCCACGAGGCCATCGGCCCGCGATCGGACCACGAACGATCCACAAGGAGGTGGAGCGGCGATGGCGAGCATCAAGGACGTCGCTGCCGAGGCGGGCGTCTCCGTCGCCACGGTCTCGCGTGTCCTGAACGACCATCCGTCGGTCAGCGCCGAGGCACGCACGCGCGTGCTGGCCGCCGTCGAGACCCTGGGCTACCGCCCGAACGCCGTCGCCCGCTCCCTGCGCACCGACCAGACCCGCACCCTCGGCCTGGTCATCAGCGACGTGATGAACCCCTACTTCACCGAGCTGGCCCGCTCCGTCGAGGAGGAGGCCCGCGCGCTCGGCTACAGCGTGATCATCGGCAACGCCGACGAGCGGCCCGATCTCCAGGACCACCATGTGACGACCCTGCTGGACCGGCGGATCGACGGACTGCTGGTCTCCCCGACCGACGGCGGTTCGCCGCGCATGCTGGACGCCGCGCGGGCCGGGACCCCGATGGTCTTCGTGGACCGCTGGATCCCCGGCGTGGACGTGCCGGTGGTGCGGTCCGACGGACGCGGTGCCGTACGGGACCTGGTGGCGCATCTGCACGGGCTCGGGCACCGGCGGCTCGCGATCATCGCGGGACCGGCGGCGACCACGACCGGACGCGAGCGCGTCGACGCCTTCCGGGAGGCGCTCGGCGCGCACGGCCTCGAACTCCCCGCCGCTTACACAGGCCAGGGCGACTTCCAGGCAGAGAGCGGGCGCCGGGCCACCGAGGGCTTCCTCGACCTGCCGGAGCCGCCCGAGGTCGTCTTCGCGGCCGACAACCTGATGGCGCTCGGCGCGCTGGACGCGGTACGCGCGCGTGGGCTGCGCGTACCGGACGATCTCGCACTGGCCGCGTTCGACGACATCCCCTGGTTCGTGCACACCGATCCGCCGGTCACCGCGATCGCCCAGCCGACGGGCGAGTTGGGCCGCGCCGCCGTACGGGCCCTGGTCGACCGCATCGAGGGACGGCCCGGCGAGTCCGTCACCCTCCCCGCCCGGCTCGTCGTACGCCGCTCCTGCGGCGAGAACCCCGCCGGATCCCCTGCCGGCGAACGCGCCGGAAACCCCGCCGAGAACGCCGTCGAGGACCTTGCCGAGAACCCCCTGACGAACAGGAGCCAGTCGTGAGCGACGCGGACGAGTTGCTGCGCATCGAGGGCATACGGAAGACCTTCCCGGGCGTGGTCGCGCTGGACGGCGTCGACTTCGACCTGCGCCGGGGCGAGGTGCATGTGCTGCTCGGTGAGAACGGCGCGGGCAAGAGCACCCTCATCAAGATGCTCTCCGGCGCCTACACGCCCGACGCCGGCCGGATCCTGGTCGGCGGCGCGGAGACGCGCATCCAGGGCGCGCAGGACTCCGAGCGGCTCGGGATCGCCACCATCTACCAGGAGTTCAACCTCGTTCCCGATCTGACGGTCGCCGAGAACATCTTCCTGGGGCGGCAGCCGCGCCGGTTCGGGATGATCGACCGCAAGCGGATGGAGGCGGACGCCGAGGTTTTGCTGAAGCGGGTCGGGGTCAGCGTCTCGCCACGCGCGCGTGTCCGCGAACTGGGCATCGCGCGCCTGCAGATGGTCGAGATCGCGAAGGCGCTCAGCCTGGACGCGCGTGTTCTGATCATGGACGAGCCGACCGCCGTGCTGACCTCCGAGGAGGTCGAGAAGCTCTTCTCCATCGTGCGCAGGCTGCGCGAGGACGGCGTCGGCATCGTCTTCATCACGCATCACCTGGAGGAGATCGCCGCCCTGGGCGACCGGGTGACGGTCATCCGGGACGGCAGGAGCGTCGGGCAGGTCCCGGCCGCCACGCCGGAGGACGAACTGGTCCGGCTCATGGTGGGCCGCTCCATCGAGCAGCAGTATCCGCGTGAACGGCCCGACAGGGGCGCCGCGTTGCTGACCGTGGACGGGCTGACCCGGGACGGCGTCTTCCACGACGTCAGCTTCGAGGTGCGCGCCGGTGAGGTGGTCGGCATCGCCGGGCTGGTCGGGGCCGGGCGCACCGAGGTGGTGCGGGCGGTGTTCGGAGCCGATCCCTACGACCGGGGCGCGGTGCGGGTGGCCGGCAGCGCGATCGCCCGGCACGACGTCAACGCGGCGATGACCGCGGGCATCGGGCTCATCCCCGAGGACCGCAAGGGACAGGGCCTGGTGCTGGACGCGTCGGTCGAGGAGAACCTCGGCCTGGTGACGCTGCGTTCGGCCACGCGCGCGGGGCTCGTCGACCTCAAGGGGCAGCGCGAGGCCGCCGCGCGGATCGCGCGGCAGCTGGGGGTGCGGATGGCGGGCCTCGGCCAGCACGTGCGCACCCTGTCCGGCGGCAACCAGCAGAAGGTCGTCATCGGCAAATGGCTGCTCGCGGACACCAAGGTGCTGATCCTCGACGAGCCGACGCGCGGCATCGACGTCGGCGCCAAGGTCGAGATCTACCAGCTCATCAATGAACTCACCGCCCAGGGCGCCGCCGTCCTGATGATCTCCAGCGATCTGCCGGAGGTCCTCGGCATGAGCGACCGCGTCCTGGTGATGGCCCAGGGCCGGATCGCGGGCGAGCTGACCGCCGACGAGGCGACCCAGGACTCCGTCATGGCGCTCGCCGTCAGCGCCCCCACCACCGAAGCAACGACCGAACTGGAGGGCCCCCGTGGCCACTGACACGCTCAAGAGCCCGGCGGGCGGGCGTGCCGCCTCGGGCGGCCTGCGCCGGCTCCTGCTCGACAACGGCGCGCTGACCGCACTGATCGTCCTGGTCATCGCCATGTCGGCGCTGTCCGGCGACTTCCTGACGGCCGACAACCTGCTGAACGTCGGCGTCCAGGCGGCCGTGACCGCGATCCTCGCCTTCGGCGTCACCTTCGTGATCGTCTCGGCGGGCATCGACCTGTCGGTCGGCTCGGTCGCCGCCCTGTCCGCCACCGTCCTCGCCTGGAGCGCCACATCGGAAGGCGTCCCGGTCCTCCTCGCCGTCCTGCTGGCCGTCGCGACCGGCATAGCGTGCGGCCTGGTCAACGGCTTCCTGATCTCGTACGGCAAACTCCCGCCGTTCATCGCGACGCTGGCCATGCTCTCGGTGGCCCGCGGTCTGTCGCTGGTGATCTCGCAGGGCTCCCCCATCGCCTTCCCCGACTCGGTCTCGCACCTCGGTGACACGCTCGGCGGATGGCTGCCGGTACCGGTGCTGGTGATGATCGGCATGGGGCTGATCACGGCGTTCGTGCTGGGCCGGACGTACATCGGGCGCTCGATGTACGCGATCGGCGGCAACGAGGAGGCGGCCCGCCTGTCGGGTCTGCGGGTGAAGCGGCAGAAGCTCGCCATCTACGCCTTCTCGGGGCTGTTCGCCGCCGCCGCGGGCATCGTGCTCGCCGCCCGGCTGTCCTCCGCGCAGCCGCAGGCCGCGCAGGGCTACGAGCTCGACGCCATCGCGGCCGTCGTCATCGGCGGCGCCTCGCTCGCGGGCGGCACCGGCAAGGCGTCCGGCACCCTGATCGGCGCGCTGATCCTGGCGGTGCTGCGCAACGGGCTCAACCTCCTTTCGGTGTCCGCCTTCTGGCAGCAGGTCGTCATCGGCGTCGTCATCGCCCTGGCGGTGCTGCTGGACACGGTGCGGCGCAAGGCCGGGGCGAGCGCGGCGCCGGCGGGTGCGGGGGCACCGGGGGGCCGGGGCAAGCAAGCGGCGACGTACGTCCTGGCGGCCGTGGTCGCCGCGGCGATCGTCGGTGCCACGTCGTTCCTGCACGGCGGCTCGTCGTCCGCGGCGTCGCAGAAGGTCGGCCTGTCGCTGTCGACTCTCAACAACCCGTTCTTCGTGCAGATCCGGGCCGGCGCCGAGGCGCAGGCGGAGAAGCTGGGCGCCGACCTGACCGTCACCGACGCGCAGAACGACGCCTCCCAGCAGGCCAACCAGCTCCAGAACTTCACGTCCGAGGGCGTCGGTTCGATCATCGTCAACCCGGTGGACTCGGACGCGGCAGGCCCGTCGGTCCGCGCGGCCAACAAGGCCGACATCCCGGTCGTGGGCGTCGACCGCGGCGTCAACAAGGCCGATACGGCGGCCCTGGTGGCCTCCGACAACGTCGAGGGCGGCAAGCTGGGCGCGCGGGCGCTCGCCGAGAAGCTGGGCGGCAAGGGCACCGTCGTGATCCTCCAGGGCCAGGCCGGCACGTCCGCCAGCCGGGAGCGCGGCGCGGGCTTCGCCGAGGGGCTCAAGGACTACCCGGGCATCGAGGTCGTCGCCAAGCAGCCGGCCGACTTCGACCGCACCAAGGGCCTGGACGTCATGACCAACCTCCTCCAGGCGCACCCGGACGTCGACGGCGTCTTCGCCGAGAACGACGAGATGGCGCTCGGCGCGATCAAGGCACTCGGCGCCAGGGCCGGGAAGGACGTCCAGGTCGTCGGCTTCGACGGGACTCCGGACGGTCTGACGGCGGTCGAGGACGGCACGCTGTACGCCTCGGTCGCTCAGCAGCCCAAGGAGCTCGGCAGGATCGCGGTGGACAACGCGCTGCGGGCCGCCGAGGGCAAGAAGGTCCAGGAGACGGTCAAGGTGCCGGTGAAGGTGGTCACGAAGGAGAACGTGGCCGGTTTCGGCGGCTGACATCCGCGAACGGCGAACGGGAGGGCGGTCGTTGCAGGAGCATGGAGGCCGGGCCACGGGCTGTGCCCGACGGCACGGTGACCCGGCTTCGTGCCTCGCGGCGGCCGTCCGCCCCACGTCATACCGGGGACCTATCAGGGGAGCAACCTCATGTACGACTACGACCTGTTGGTCGTAGGGTCGGCCAACGCCGACCTGGTGATCGGTGTCGAGCGCCGGCCGGGTGCCGGCGAGACCGTGCTCGGCTCCGACCTGGCCGTCCACCCGGGCGGCAAGGGCGCGAACCAGGCGGTCGCGGCCGCCCGGCTCGGCGCCCGTACGGCCCTGCTGGCCAGGGTCGGCGACGACGCGCACGGCCGGCTGCTGCTGGACTCGCAGCGCACGGCCGGCGTCGACACGGTGGGCGTCCTGGTCGGCGGCTCGCCGACCGGCGTCGCGCTGATCACGGTGGACCCGTCCGGGGACAACAGCATCGTGGTCTCGCCGGGGGCCAACGGCAGGCTCGCACCGGACGACGTCCGGGCCGCCGCGAGTCTCTTCCAGGCGTCCCGGGTGGTCTCGGCCCAGCTGGAGATTCCGCTGGAGACGGTCGTCGAGGTCGTGCGCAGTCTGGCGGAGGGCAGCCGGTTCGTCCTCAACCCCTCCCCGCCCCGCCGGCTGCCGACCGAGGTGCTGGTGGCCTGCGATCCGCTCATCGTGAACGAGCACGAGGCGAGGGTCATCCTCGGTGACTCCGCGGTGGGCGAGACGCCGGAGGACTGGGCGCGGATCCTGCTCGCCAAGGGGCCCCGCTCGGTGGTGGTGACCCTGGGGGCTCAGGGGGCGCTGGTGGCCTCCCCGGCGGGGGTGACGCGGGTGCCGTCCGTGAAGGTGGACGCGGTGGACACGACGGGCGCGGGAGACGCGTTCACAGCCGCGCTCGCCGTCGAGCTGGGGGCGGGCTCGTCGCTGGCGGACGCGGCGGCGTACGCGGCCCGGGTCGGGGCGGTGGCCGTGACCAGGCAGGGCGCTCAGGAGTCCTTCCCGACGGCCGCGGAGGTCGAGGCGCGGTGAAGAAGGCCGGAATCCTGAACCGTCATCTCTCCGGCGCGCTGGCCGAGCTGGGCCACGGCGACGGTGTGCTGGTGTGTGACGCGGGCATGCCGATACCCGACGGGCCCCGGGTCGTGGACCTGGCCTTCCGGGCCGGAGTGCCGTCGTTCGCCGTGGTGCTGGACGGTCTGCTGGCCGAGCTCGCGGTCGAGGGGGCGACGGCGGCCACGGAGGTACGGGCGGCGAACCCCGCGGTGGCTGCGCTGCTGGAGCAGGAGTTTCCCCGGCTGGAGCTGGTCACGCACGACCGGCTCAAGGAGCTGTCGGCCGGGGCGCGGCTGGTCGTACGGACCGGTGAGGCACGCCCGTACGCGAATGTGCTGTTGCGCTGCGGGGTCTTTTTCTGACCGCTTCAAGACGTTTCCAGCTTGAAGACGTTCCAGCTTGAAGACGTTCCAGCTTGGGGCCGCTTCGAGCTTCAGGACGTTTCGAGGGGCCCGGTCCGTCGACCGGGCCCCTCGCGTTTTCCCCTCCCGTCAGAACCCCCTCGATCCCCCCGGATCCCCCTCCAAGGGTTCTGATGCCAAGTACGACCGGCGAAGTGGAGGAAGGGTTGCACAGTCCCCGCGAATTTTTTCTCAGCGCCCTCTCGGCGTGACTACGAATCGGTGCAGACGTAGCGTTTCAGACATGTCAGAGGTAGCGGAGAACCCCCTCACGTCCCTCCAGGACGACGTGCTCGACGAACTCGGCGACGAGCGGATCGGGCACATCGCGGGGCTGCTGGGCACGGACGAGGCGGGGGCCAGACAGATGGTCGGTACGACGGTCTCGGCGCTGTCCGGTGAAGGGGAGGCCGTGGCGACCCTGCCCGAGGCCCCGCTCACCGGCGTGGCCACACAGGGCGGCTTCGCCACGGGCGGCCTCATGGCCGGTCTGCTGGCCGAGGAGGCCGAGCCGGTCGCCGACGCGGTGGCGCGCAGAACGGGACTGCCGTCGGGCGGGGTGGCCCGGGTGGTGGAGATGGTGGTCCCGGTGGTGCTGGCGGTGCTCACCAAGCGGGCGGCCGGCAGACAGCGCACCGGGCAGGCGGTGCTGCGCCGTACGAGAGAAGTGGCATGAGCCGTACGGGAAGCCGATGATGGAGAACGAAGCGAGAAGGTGAGTGATCACGAGCGATCGTGAGCCGCGGATACGCATCGCGGAGGCGATGCGATGCGCGCTGGAGCAGCTCGCCGGGCTGCTGGGGAGGGCACCTGAGTCGGTTTCCGCGATGGAACCGACCGATCAGGGCTGGGAAGCCGACGTCGAGGTCGTAGAAGTGGAACGCATTCCCGAGACGACCAGCGTGATGGCCAGCTACCACGTGGTTCTGGACCAGGAGGGGAAGCTGCAGTCGTACAGGCGCGGGCGTCGCTACACGCGCGCGCAGGTGGACAGGAGGGACGGCCGCTAGGCCGTCTCCCCTTTCGCCGGGGAGTCGGGCCGGAAGGGATGGCACCGTGACTGTGGTGCCGCAGGGCAACGGTGGAGCCGGCGTACCCGCCCCCGCGGGCGGCGGGACGGGGACGGGAAACCTGTACGACGTGCTGGAACTCGTCCTCGACCGGGGCCTGGTCATCGACGCGTTCGTGCGGGTGTCCCTGGTCGGCATCGAGATCCTGAAGATCGACGCACGGGTGGTCGTCGCCAGTGTCGACACCTATCTGCGCTTCGCCGAGGCGTGCAACCGGCTGGATCTGGAAGCGAGCGGCAAGGCGCCGGCGCAGCTCACCGACCTCGTCCAGGGATCCGTGGAGGAAGGTGCCGGCGGCCGGAGCAAGGGGGCGCTGTCGGGCGCCGCCGAGGCGGTCACCGACGCGACCGAGGGACGCGGCGGAGACGAGGGCGAAGGCAAGGACGAAGCCGACGAGCGTGAACGTACGCGCGAGAAGCGGCGCGAGCGCCCCGAGCGCGGCTCGGCCCGCCGATCCGCGCGGACCCGGGAGGAGTGAGAGTGCCGTGACCGAACCCGCCCCCCGCTCCTCGCCGTCCCAGGGGCTCTACCCGTACGGCGGCGGGGGCTCCAGCGCCAATCTCGCGGACATCCTTGAACGCGTGCTCGACAAGGGCATCGTCATCGTCGGCGACATCAAGATCAATCTGCTCGACATCGAGTTGCTGACCATCAAGCTCCGTCTCCTGGTGGCCTCGGTCGACAAGGCCAGGGAGATCGGCATCGACTGGTGGGAGCACGACCCCGCGCTGTCCTCCCGCGCCAGGCACCGGGACACCCTGGAGGAGCAGAACGAGAGCCTGCGGGCCGAGGTGGAGGAGCTGCGCCGCAAGGTCGAGCGAGTGGAGCGGGCCGGGCGGTCCGACAGGACGGGGAAGGTCGGGAAGGCGGAATCCGCGGGCGAGCTGACCGCCCGCGACTCGGGCACCCGGCGCCGGTCGAAGGAGGCGGAGCCCGAGCCGGAGTCCGGCGCGCAGCCCCAGCGCGCCCGGCGCAAGAAGGACGACGACGCCGAGGACCGGGAACGTGACCGGGGCCGGGGCCGAGAGCCGTGAACGGGCATCGATTGAGGTACGCGTACGCCGTGGTCCGCTCGTCCGGTACGGCGGCACGCTCGGCGCAGGCGGCGCTCGCCGGCGTCCGCGGTGTGGCGGGCGCCGCGGTCACCCTGGTCACCTCGCACCCGGTCGCCGCAGCCGTCAGCGCCGTGCCCGGCGAGCAGTTCTCGGAGTCGGCGCTGCGGGCCCGCCTGGAGGACCTCGCCTGGCTGGAGTCGACGGCCCGGGCCCACCATCTCGTGATCGAGACCCTCGCCGCCCGCACCACGGTCCTCCCGCTGCGCCTGGCCACCGTCTACCTCGACGACGCCCGGGTCGAGCGCATGCTGAGCGAACGGCGGGAGTCCTTCACCGCGCTGCTGGACCGGTTCGACGACCATGTGGAGTGGGGCGTGAAGGTGTACGCCGAGGTGCCCGCCGCCCTGGACCCCGTCCCCGCGCCCCCGGCAGCCGGCAGCCCGGCCGACGACCCGGCCCCCGGACGCGCGTATCTGCGCCGGCGCCGGCAGCATCACCAGGCGCGTGAGGAGACCCGGCGCTGCGCGGAGGAGGCCGTGCGCCGCACGGAGGAGCAGGCCCGCGCCCTCGCCGTCGAACGCGCCCGGCACAGCACCCAGCAGGGCACCCTGGCCCGCCCCGGCGCCGAGAACCTCGCCAACGACTCGTACCTCGTGCCGCGCCGGCTGGCCGAGGAGTTCCGCTCCCGGATGCTGCACACCGCCCACGACCTGCCCGGGGTGCGGGTCGAGGTGACCGGGCCCTGGGCGCCGTACTCCTTCACCGCGCCGGCCGAGGAGGGCGCCGCCCGCCCCGAGGGGGCGCGACAACGGTGACCGAGGACGACGAGGCCCGCCTGTACGAGACCTACGGCTCTTACGAGTCGTACGGCGGCTACGACGACGACAGCCCCCTCAGTGGCCGCCAGGTCGCGCTGATCGATCTGCTCGACCGGCTGCTGAGCGGCGGTGTCGTCCTCACCGGCGACCTCGTCCTGTCGATCGCGGACATCGACCTGGTGCGGATCTCGCTGCGCGCGGTGGTGATCGCCGTGCGCGAGCAGATGGAGGAGCAGTGGGCACCCGTGCTGCCGCAGCGGCCCTCCACCAGAGCAGAGGATTCAGAGGATTCCGGTGACCGGCCCGGCTGACCGACCGTCCCCCGACCGGCTGCGGGAGGTGGCACAGGCCGCGCACCGGGCGTTCTCGCTGCTGCCCGCGCGGCCGGACGACATGACCCCGCCGCCCGCGGGCCAGAGTGCCGCGCGCCGGCTGCACGCCGATCCGGACACCGTGGAGCGGGACCTGGTGAAACTGGTCCTCACCATCGTCGAACTGCTGCGCCAGCTGATGGAGCGGCAGGCCCTGCACCGCGTCGACCAGGGCGACCTGACCGAGGAACAGGAGGAGAGGCTGGGCCTGACCCTGATGCTCCTGTACGACCGGATGAACGAGCTGTGCGACCGCTACGGCCTCACCCTGGACGACCTGAACCTCGACCTCGGCCCACTGGGTCCGCTGCTCCCGCCGTGAGGACGGACGGATCGAGCCCCTCGACAGGACCGGGCCCGCAGCGATCACAGTCCGCCGCCCCGGACCACCGACGCCGGACCACGGGCCCCGGACCGCGGACCACAGGCGCCGGGCCACGGCCCCCGGACCACAGGCGCAGCTCCTCCAGGCCGCGGCCCACCCGCAACTGCCCGGCGACCACCCAGCCCCGGCACGCGGCACCGACCACCTCGACCCCCTCGCCGCGCCGCCCGCCGGGACCCCGGACCATGGACCACGGGCCCCGGACCACAGGCGCCGGACCACGGACCCCGGACCACGGACCACATGCGCCGGACCCCGGACCCCGGCCGTGCCCATCACGCCCCACACGTGCCCGGCGGCCAGGGACCGGACCACGAACCCCGGACCCACGAACCTGCGGACCACGATCCCCGGACCACGAACCTGCGGACCACGAACCCCGGACCCCAGGCCCCGGACGCCGCCCGCAGTGGCCTCGTCCTCGGGGCGCGGTCTCGCGCGGGACGTGGGCGGTTCGCCGATCGCACCCGCCCCTGCCGCCCCCGCCGAACCACCCCGACGCTCAGCCCCGAGGCCCGCCGGACGAGCCCCGGACCATCAGCTCCCCCCGGATCGTGGCGATCCCCCCTGGCGGCGGCTCCTCCCTCGCCATCGCGATCCGTCCGGCCCGCGCGCCCGCCTCCGCCAACGGCAGCCGGACCGTCGTGAGCGAAGGCATCGCGTCCACGCTGAACGGAAGGTCGTCGAAACCGGCCACCGACATGTCGTCCGGGATCCGCAGCCCGGAGTCCCGCAGCGCCGCGCACGCCCCCAGCGCGACGGAGTCGTTCGCGGCGACCACGGCCGTCAGGGACGGGTCCCGGCGCAGCAGCTCCAGCGTCGCCTCGTAGCCGGACTGCCGGTCGTAGCGGCCGTGCACCGTCCAGCGCTCGTCCTGCTCGATGCCGTGCGCCTCGAGCGCGGCCCGGTGGCCCTCCAGCCGGTGCCTGGTCGTCGTCCGCTCCTCCGGGCCCGCGATGTAGCCGAGCCGGCGATGGCCCAGGCCGATCAGGTGCTCGGTCAGCTCACGCCCGCCGCCGCGGTTGTCGAAGGTCAGCGCGATCGCCCCGGTGTCCGCCGCCGGCGGGCGTCCGCACAGCACCACCCGGGTCCCGGCCTCCGTCAGCTTCCGCAGCTTCGCCGCCATCGCCGCCGCGTGCGGGGCGTCCTCCATGGCGCCGCCGGTCAGCACGACCGCCGCGGCCCGCTGGCGCTGGAGCAGCGTCAGATACGTCAGTTCGCGCTCGGCGGAGCCTCCGGTGTTGCAGACCACGGCCAGCCGTTCGCCGCCCGCGCGCCCGCCCGGGCCGCCGATCTCGGACTGGATCGCGCTCGCCATGATCCCGAAGAAGGGGTCGGCGATGTCGTTGACCAGGATGCCGACCAGATCGGAGGTGGCCGCGGCCAGCGCGCTCGCGGGACCGTTCAGGACGTAGTCCAGCTCGTCCACCGCGCGCAGCACCCGCTCCCGGGTGGAGGCGGCCACGGGGTAGTTCCCGTTCAGTACGCGCGACACCGTCGCGGGGGAGACCTGGGCGCGGGCCGCCACGTCCGCCAGGGTCACCGTCATCTCGTCTTCCTCCGGTCGCGCATCTCGTCGAACCGCCTCGTACGTGCTCGTAGACAGGCCACCGCGGCCCGCGGTTCCAGGTGTGACGAGCTGACCTTAAGGCCAGAACCCCCCTGTTGTTCGCCCCCTCGAACAACTCAGGCTGGTCACGGTCTTGCCCGGACGGCTGCCCAGAGGCTAGCTTCTAGTTGATAGAAAGCGCTTGCCATCACGCTCGCTACTGCACTCACCGGCCGACGGGCGGGCCCCACTCGGGCCCACCCCGCGCGCGAAGGGAATGACGTGACTCGCAAGACGGTGCGTATCGCCATGAACGGTGTCACCGGGCGCATGGGCTACCGCCAGCACCTGGTCCGCTCCGTCCTGGCCATCCGTGAGCAGGGCGGCCTCGACCTCGGCGACGGCACCGTGCTGTGGCCCGAGCCGGTCCTGGTCGGCCGCCGCGAGCACGCCCTGAAGGCGCTCGCCGAGCGGCACGGCCTGGACCCGGGGCACCTCTCCACCGACCTCGACGCCGTCCTCGCCGACCCGGGCGTGGACGTCTACTTCGACGCCCAGGTCACCTCCGCGCGCGAGGAGGCGATCAGGAAGGCGATCGCCGCGGGCAAGCACGTCTACACCGAGAAGCCGACGGCCACGGGACTGGAGGGCGCCCTGGAGCTGGCCCGGCTCGCGAACGAGGCCGGCGTCAAGCACGGCGTCGTCCAGGACAAGCTCTTCCTGCCGGGCCTGCGCAAGCTGAAGCGGCTCATCGACGGCGGCTTCTTCGGCCGCGTCCTGTCGGTGCGCGGCGAGTTCGGCTACTGGGTCTTCGAGGGCGACTGGCAGCGCGCCCAGCGCCCGTCGTGGAACTACCGGGCCGAGGACGGCGGCGGCATCGTCGTCGACATGTTCCCGCACTGGGAGTACGTGCTGCACGAGCTGTTCGGCCGGGTGACGTCCGTCCAGGCCGTCGCCACCACCCACATCGCGCAGCGCTGGGACGAGAACGACAAGCCCTACGACGCGACGGCCGACGACGCCGCGTACGGCATCTTCGAACTGGAGGGCGGCGTCATCGCCCAGATCAACTCCTCCTGGGCCGTGCGCGTCAACCGCGACGAGCTCGTCGAGTTCCAGGTGGACGGCACCGAGGGCTCGGCCGTCGCGGGCCTGCGCAACTGCCGGGTCCAGCACCGCTCGATGACCCCCAAGCCGGTCTGGAACCCCGACGTCCCGGCCACCTACTCCTTCCGCGACCAGTGGCAGGAGGTCCCCGACAACGAGGAGTTCGACAACGGCTTCAAGGCCCAGTGGGAGCTGTTCCTCAGGCACGTCCACGCCGATGCTCCCTACCAGTGGGACCTGCTCGCGGGTGCCCGCGGCGTCCAGCTCGCCGAGCTGGGCCTGAGGTCCTCGGCCGAGGGCCGCCGTCTCGACGTACCGGAGATCCAGCCGTGACCATCCGACTGCCCGACGCCACAGGCGGCCTGCGGGTCCACGAGCCGCGCGCCGAGCCGCGCAGCCTCACCCCCGGCGCCCCCTTCACCTCCCGTACGGTCTTCGCCGCGGCCCATGTGGTGGCCGACCCGTACGCCGACGTCTCCCCCGACTCGCCCGCCGCCGTCGACTGGGACGCCAGCCTCGCCTTCCGCCGGCACCTGTGGTCGCACGGGCTCGGCGTCGCGGAGGCCATGGACACCGCCCAGCGCGGGATGGGCCTGGACTGGGCGGGCGCCGCGGAGCTGATCCGCCGGTCGGCCGCCGAGGCCCGGGCGGTCGGCGGACGGATCGCCTGCGGTGTGGGCAGCGACCAGCTCGCGGCCGGGTCGCTCGCCGAGGTCCGGGCCGCCTACGAGGAGCAGCTCGCCGTCGTCGAGGAGAGCGGGGCGCAGGCGATCCTGATGGCCTCGCGGGCACTGGCCGCCGCCGCCCAGGGCCCCGAGGACTATCTGGAGGTCTACGGCCATCTGCTCCGCCAGGCCGCCGGACCGGTGATCCTGCACTGGCTGGGCCCCATGTTCGACCCCGCGCTGGAGGGTTACTGGGGCTGGTCCGACCTGGACAGGGCCACGGAGACCTTCCTGGAGGTCGTCGCCGCCCACCCGGACAAGGTGGAGGGGATCAAGGTCTCGCTGCTGGACGCCGGGCGGGAGATCGACATCCGCCGCCGGCTCCCGCGAGGCGTGCGCTGCTACACGGGCGACGACTTCAACTACCCCGAGCTGATCGAGGGCGACGAGAAGGGTTTCAGCCACGCCCTGCTCGGCGTCTTCGACCCGCTGGGGCCGCTGGCCGCCGAGGCGGTGCGGGTGCTGGACACGGGGAACGCGGCCCGCTTCCGTGAACTGCTGGACCCCACGGTCGAGTTGTCCCGCCATCTGTTCCGGGCGCCGACCCGTTTCTACAAGACGGGTGTGGTCTTCCTGGCCTGGCTGGCCGGTCATCAGTCGCACTTCACCATGGTCGGCGGCCTCCAGTCGGCCCGCTCCCTGCCGCACCTCGCCCGCGCCTACGAACTCGCCGACGGGCTCGGCCTGTTCCCGGATCCCAAGCTCGCCGAGGAGCGGATGCGCACCCTGCTCGCCCTGTACGGAGTGGCCCGGTGAGCACCGGACTCGAGCGCTTCTCCATCAACCAGATGACCGTCCGGCAGCTGTCCATGCCCGAGCTGGCCGACGCCTGCGGGCAGTTGGGCATCACCCACGTCGGCCTGTGGCGCGAGCCCGTCCAGGCGTACGGACTTCAGGCGACGGCCGAGCTGGTCCGCGACGCCGGGCTGACCGTCACCACGCTGTGCCGCGGCGGCTTCCTCACGGCGATCGACCCGAAGGAGCGGGCCGGGGCGATGGAGGACAACCGCAGGGCGGTCGACGAGGCGGCGACGCTGGGCACCAGTGTCCTGGTCCTGGTGTCCGGGGGGCTGCCCACCGGCTCCAGGGACCTGCACGGCGCACGGGAGCGGATCGCCGACGCGCTGGGCGAGTTGGGCCCGTACGCCGAGGAGCGCGGGGTGAAGCTGGCGATCGAGCCGCTGCACCCGATGTACGCCTCCGACCGCTGCGTGGTGTCGACCCTGGCCCAGGCACTGGACCTCGCGGAGCGCTTCCCGGCCCGGCAGGTCGGCGTCGCCGTGGACACGTACCACGTCTGGTGGGACGACACCGCGCCCGCGCAGATCGCCCGGGCCGGTGCGGCCGGCCGGATCCACACCTTCCAGCTCGCCGACTGGACGACCCCGCTGCCGCAGGGCGTGCTCACCGGACGCGGTCAGCTCGGGGACGGGGCCGTCGACCTGCGGGAGTGGCAGGGGTACGTGGAGGCGGCCGGGTACACCGGGGCCATCGAGGTCGAGCTGTTCAACGACGGGCTGTGGGCCCGGGACGGCCGCGAGGTGCTGGCGGAGACCGCCGGGCGGTTCCTGGAGCACGTGGTGCGGTGACGGCGCGGGGCGGGATCGAGGAGCCCCGCTCCCGCGCCCGTGGCCGGTGCTAGTCCGGCACTACGAGCCGCTCGACCGCGGCCCTGACCAGCTGCTCCCGTTCCGCCGCCGAGAAGACGTCCGGCAGGGTGAGCTGCTCGACGATCAGCCAGTTCAGGGTCAGCATCAGCAGCTTGACGGCCATGGCGTCGCCGGGGAGGCCGGAGTCCGCGTGATAGGCGACGTTGGCGTCGACGTCCGCCCTGACCCGCTCGGTGAGCACCTTGCGCAACTCGGGGCGGCGGGTGGCCTCCAGGCGGAGTTCGAGCAGCGCAAGGTAGCCGGTGCGGAAACCGGCGACCCGGCCGACGAGTTCCCGCATGAGCTCGGCGTACGTCTCCCGGTCGCGGCCGGCCGCCCGCTGGCGGGCGATGGTCGCCTCGTCGGGCTGGAGCCGCTCGTAGACGCGGGCCCCTGCCTGGGTGAGCAGCTCGTCGCGGCCGGAGAAGTAGTTGGATGCGGTCCCGGCCGGTACGGCGGCCTGCTTGTCCACCGCCCGGAAGGTCAGGCCGCGCGCGCCTTCCTGGGCCAGTACCTCGATCGCGGCGTCGACGAGCGCGGCACGCCGCTGGTCGTTCCGTCTCACCATGGGCGTCACTCCCCCCGTGGCGGCATCCGCGCCACCCGATCGGACCACTACGGGGAGAGTACTACGTATGCAGTTATCAACAGTGTGGCCCGGGCCATGCAGTTGCCACCGATGAGTTTCCGGCGGCGGCCCGGTCTCTCCTCCGTCCGCGTCCGAACGACCCACAGGAGCGCCTCCCATGCGCATCGTCATCACCGAGTTCATCAGCCTCGACGGCGTCGTCCAGGCCCCCGGCGGCCCCCAGGAGGACACCGACGGCGGCTTCGCGCACGGCGGCTGGTCGCACCCGTACTTCGACGCGGAAGTCCTCGGCGGCGCCTTCGACGCGGGGATGCAGAAGGCCGAGGCGCTGCTGTACGGGCGCCGCACCTATCTGACGATGGCCGCCGCCTGGCCCGGGCGCGCCGGCGACCCCTTCGCCGACCGGCTGAACTCCCTCAAGAAGTACGTCGTGAGCGACACCCTGACCGACGACGAGCTGACCTGGAACAACACCACCCGCATCCCGGGCGGCGAGGCCGTCGCCCGGATCCGTGAGCTGCGACAGAGCGCGGGCGGGGATCTGGCGATGATGGGCAGCCCCACCCTCGTGCGCACCCTCATCCAGGAGGGTCTGGTCGACGAGCTCCAGCTCATCGTCATGCCGGTGCTGCTGGGCGGCGGAAAGTCGATCTTCCCCGCGGACGGCGGGAAGCGGCCGTTCGAGCTCGTCTCCACCACCACCGCCAAGACGGGCGCGCAGGTGTGCGTCTACCGGCCCGCCGCGCAGGGGTAGCCCGCGCGGGCACGGACGACTTACGCTCGGACCGAGGCACCTCTGACTGAGTCAAGTATCCGAGGCGACGAGGAAGACCATGAGCGTCCAGGACATCCGCGCCTTCAACCGCTTCTACACCAACGTCATCGGGGCCCTCGACTACAGCCGCCACCTGTACGCCCCCTACACCCTCACCGAGTCCCGCGTCCTGTACGAGCTCGCGCACTCCCCGCGTACCGACGCGGCCGATCTGCGCGCCGAGCTCTCCCTGGACGCGGGATATCTGAGCCGGATCCTGAACAAGTTCGAGCAGGACGGGCTGATCGAGCGCACCACCTCCGACCGCGACCCGCGCCGCCGGCGCGTCACGCTCACCGCGCGCGGCCGGGAGACCGGCAAGCTGCTGGAGGAACGGGCGGACCAGTCGGTGGGATCCCTGCTGGCCACGGTGCCGGCAGCGCAGCGGCCCCGCCTGACGGAGGCGATGGCCACCGTGCGCACCCTGCTGTCCGAGGGCCGCCCGCCACGCCGCGAGGACGTCCTGCTGCGCGAGCCCGGACCCGGCGACCTCGGCTGGATCGTGCAGCGCAACGCCGCGCTGTACGCCGCCGAGTACGGCTGGAACGCCGACTACGAGGGGCTGGTGGCGAGGATCGTCGCCGACTTCGCGCAGGATCACGATCCGCATCTGGAGCGGGTGTGGATCGCCGAGCTGGACGGCAGGCCGGTCGGCTGCGTGATGTGCGTACGCGACGAGGCCCCCGCCACCGCCCGGCTGCGCCTGCTGCTCGTCGAGCCCGACGCCCGCGGCCTCGGCATCGGCGACCGCCTGGTCGCCACGGTCGTCGACTTCGCGCGCGGCGTCGGCTACCGCGACCTCGTCCTGTGGACCAACGACGTGCTGACCGCCGCCCGCCACGTCTACCAGCGGCACGGCTTCGTCCTGGCGGCCGAGAAACCGCACCGTTCCTTCGGCAAGGACCTGGTCGGCCAGGACTGGCGGCTGGATCTGCGGGGCACGCCGGAGTGACACCGCCGGCATCGCATCGCCGTCCCCATGTGTGACCCCGCGTTTCCCTGGCAAGGTGGAACTCATGAAACTGGCGTTCTCCACCCTCGGCGTCCCCGGCCTCCCCCTGCCCGACGTACTGCGGCTCGCGACGGGCCACGGCTATCACGGCGTGGAGCTCCGCACCCACCCTCAGGAGCCGGTTCACCCCGGCCTCGATGCGGGTCAACGGGCCGAAATCGTGGGCGAGTTCAAGGCGGCCGGCGTCGAACTCCTGGGCCTGGCCGGGTACGCCCGGGTCGCCGCGCCCGGTGACGACGGCCCCGTCATCGAGGAGATCCGCGCCCTCGTCGACCTCGCCCACGACCTCGGCACCGGCTTCGTAAGGGTGTTCCCGGGCGCCGACCCCGAGCAGACCGCGCAGTCGGCGGACGCGATCGCCGCGCGGCGCCTGGGCACGGCCGCGGAGCACGCCGCCGACATGGGCGTACGCATCCTGCTGGAGACCCATGACTCGCACCGCACGGCCGCGGACGCGATCCGTGTCCTCGGACTGGTCGGCCACCGCCATGTCGGCTCGCTGTGGGACGTCATGCACACCTGGCTGGGCGGCGAACAGCCCTCGGAGACCTACGCGGCCCTCGCCCCCTACCTGGGCTATGTCCAGGTCAAGGACATCGCCTCCGCCGCCGACACCACCCCGCTGCCGCTGGGCACCGGAGTGCTCCCGCTCGCGGACTGCGTGGAGGTCCTCTCACGGCACGGCTGGGACGGCTGGCTGTGCTGGGAGTACGAGAAGCGCTGGTACGAGGACGCCGCCCCGCTGCCCGAGCTGCTGACGGCCGGACGGGAACACCTGGGCCGCCTGCTCAACGACTCGGCATGAGGAGGCGGGCGCGGCCCCCGTCACAGCCTCGCGCGCAGCGCCCCGAACTCCTCGTGGAAGCCCGGGAAGGTCTTCCGTACGCAGCCGGGGTCGTCGAACGAGACACCCGGCACCCTGAGCCCGGTCACCGCGAAGGACATCACGATGCGGTGGTCGCCGTAGGACTTGATCTCCGTTCCGGTCGGGCCGCCCGGTCCGGCGGGCTGGATCTCGATCCGGTCCGGGCCCGTCCGCGTCCGCACGCCGAGCCGCCGCAGGTTCTCCGCGCACGCCTCCAGCCGGTCGCACTCCTTCACCCGGGTGTTGGCCACGTCCTCGATCCGCACCGGCCCGGAGGCGAACGGGGCGATGGCCGCGAGGGTGGGCATCGTGTCGGAGATGTCCCGCATGTTGACGGTGACGCCCCGCAGTTCGCCCGTGCCGCGCACCGTCGTCGACCGCGCGCCCACCGACACCTCGGCGCCCATCCGCCGTAGTACGTCGACGAAGCCCAGGTCGCCCTGGAGCGCCCCCTCGCCCAGGCCCGGGACCGTCACCTCGCCGCCCGTGACGGCCGCCGCCGCGAAGAAGTAGCTCGCGGTCGAGGCGTCGGGCTCGACCGGGTAGGTGGTGGCGCGGTAACCGCCGGGCGGGACTTCGTAGGTGTGACCCGCCCGGCCCACCTGCACCCCGAAGGCCCGCATCATCGCGAGCGTGATCTCGACGTACGGCACCGAGACCAGGTCGGTCACGGTGATCCGCAGTCCCTCACGGGTCAGCGGGCCGAGCAGCAGCAGGGCGGTCAGATACTGCGACGACTGCCCGGCGTCCAGCGTCACTTCGCCGCCCTTGACGCCGGCCGCCGTCACGGTCAGCGGATGGTGGCCCTCGCGCTCCTCGTGCCGCAGCTCCACGCCCAGGTCGCGCAGGGCACGGGTGAGGGGCAGCAGAGGGCGGCGGCGCATCTGCGGCGAGGCGTCGAAGCGGAAGGTGCCGTGGCCGGCGGCGGCCAGCGTGGGCAGGAAACGGGCGGTCGTCGCGCCGTCGCGGCAGTGCACGTCCGCCTCCGCGACCGCGGGGCCCTGCGGGCGGCCGTCGATCTGCCAGGTGTCCGGGGTCCGGCCGACCCGGTACCCGAGCCGGGTCAGCCCCTCGGCGAAGCCCTCCGTGTCGTCGGAGCGCAGCGGGCGCAGAAGGGTGGTGACACCGTCGGCCGCGGCGGCCAGGAAGAGGGCGCGGGCGGTGATGGACTTGGAACCGGGGATGTCGACCAGGGGCATGCCGTCATGATCGCCCGAGGCCCGCAGCCGTCGCCGGGGCGTCCATGGGATGGACCGGCGACGGCCCGCTGCCCGACGCCCACGCGTCACTTCCGCCCCGGCGGTACCGACTTCATGGATTCCGGCCATCCCCGGGAACCCAGCCCCGTCCTCACTCGTCCAACACGCAAGCTGCCGGAGAGTCACCGTGGTGCGGTGTCGGCCCTCGCTGCTGGCTGCGATCGCTGACCAACCCTCTCCGCCGTGCCGCGGCCGGCAGCACGCCGTCATCGGCGCGCCCCCCTCCAACTGCGCCGATGGCGGCCCCTTCCTGGTTACGGTGCACTCCCTTGACTGGCAGAAACTTCCCGGATATTGGTGACTTCTCGGAAGTTTCCTTCAGCGCACCACCTCCGGAAGGAGCGCACGTGCCCGACACCAGCACGGGAAGCATGGGAAACACCGCACCACCGTCAAGACGTACGGTCCTCGCGGCCGGCGCCGGCCTCACCACCGCCCTGGCCGTCGGCGGCACCGCCCACGCCGGCGCAGCCACCCACGACGACCGAGGACTGCGCGCCCTCATCGCCAGGATGACGCTGGAGGAGAAGGTCGGCCAGCTGTTCGTGATGCGGGTGTACGGCCACTCCGCCACCGCCCCCGACCAGGCCGACATCGATGCCAACCTCAAGGAGATCGGCGTCCGCACGGCGGCCGAGCTGGTCGCCAGGTACCGCGTGGGCGGCATCATCTACTTCACCTGGGCGCACAACACCCGCGACCCCCACCAGATCGCCGACCTGTCCAACGGCATCCAGCGGGCCTCCCTGACCCAGCCCCGCGGGCTGCCCGTGCTGATCTCCACCGACCAGGAGCACGGCATCGTCTGCCGCGTCGGCAAGCCCGCCACCCTGTTCCCGGGCGCCATGGCCATCGGCGCCGGCGGCTCACGCTCCGACGCCCGCACCCTCGGCCGCGTCGCCGGCCGGGAGCTGCGCGCGCTGGGCATCCGGCAGAACTACTCCCCCGTCGCCGACGTGAACGTCAACCCGGCCAACCCGGTCATCGGCGTGCGCTCCTTCGGCGCCGACCCGGCCGCCGCCGCCGGCATGGTCGCCGCCGAGGTGGCCGGATATCAGCGCTCCCGTCAGGTCGCGGCCACCGCCAAGCACTTCCCGGGGCACGGTGACACGGCCGTCGACAGCCACTACGGCTTCCCCGTCATCACCCACACCCGTGAACAGTGGGAGACCCTGGACGCCCCGCCCTTCCGGGCCGCCGTCCGCGCCGGCATCGACTCCATCATGACCGCCCACATCATGGTCCCGGCCCTCGACGACTCCGGCGACCCGGCCACCCTCTCCCGCCCGATCCTCACCGGCATCCTGCGCGAGGAACTGGGCTACGACGGCGTGGTGGTGACGGACTCCCTCGGCATGGAGGGCGTAAGGACCAAGTACGGCGACGACCGCGTCCCCGTCCTCGCGCTCAAGGCGGGAGTGGACCAGCTCCTCAACCCGCCCTCGCTGGACGTCGCCTGGAACGCGGTCCTGAAGGCGGTGCAGGACGGCGAGCTGACGGAGGCACGCCTCGACGAATCGATCCTGCGCGTCCTGCGGCTGAAGGCGAAGCTGCGCCTCTTCGACGAGCCGTACGTCAGCCAGGGCGGAGTCGACCGGCACGTGGGCACCCCGTCGCACCTCAGGGTCGCCGACCGCATCGCCGAGCGGACGACGACTCTGCTGGTGAACACGGGCCGGCTGCTCCCGCTGTCCCGCCGCACCCACCCGAGGCTCCTGGTCACCGGCGCCGACCCGGCCTCACCGTCCGGCACCACGGGCCCGCCGACCGGCGTCCTCGCCGCCGCCCTCGCCGAACTGGGCTTCACCACCACCGCCCTGTCGACAGGGACGGCGCCCTCCGCCGCGACCATCGCCAGGGCCGTCGCGGCGGCGGGCGCGGCGGACGCGGTGGTGGTCGGGACGTACAACGTCACGGCGGCAAGCGCGCAGAAGGCACTGGTGGAGCAACTGCTCGCGACCGGCAGGCCGGTGGTGGCGGTGGCGATCCGCAACCCCTACGACGTGGCCCATCTGCCCGCCGTCCCGGCCTGCCTGGCGTCCTACTCCTGGACCGACGTGGAACTGCGCGCCGCCGCACGCGTCATCGCCGGCCGAGTGTCACCGCGCGGCAGGCTCCCGGTGCCGGTGCAGCGTGCGGACGATCCGACGCGCGTGCTCTACCCGGTCGGCCACGGGCTGTCGTACCGGCGCGATTAGCTCGCGGTAGCACCTTGGACGTACCGCCCGTACGTCATATACCCACCCCACTCACCACCGACTTACGCAAAGGACCCCGTCCGCCTGGCGTGCGCCCGCTGCGGCGGGTCACGCTGGACGGGGGCACCGGGGGGAGTGGGCGATGCGCGTAAGAAGTGCCGTGGGGGTGGCGTGTGCGTGGCTGGTACTGCTCGCCGCGCTGTCGACGGGATGCCGGCAGGCGCCCGGTGCGTCGGACGCGTCGGGCCCCCCGGGCGCGGTGGCGGCGGGGGACGGCCGCCTGAGCGGGCCCGGCACAGGGAGTGAGGACGATATCGGCACCGGCACCGGCACCGGTCCGGAGACGACGCCGACCCGGCCGGCCGGCTACGGCGCGGTGTTCCTCGGCGTCGACGAGTGCAGCTCCTTCGGTACGACGAGCTTCACCGAGGTCTCCTGCACCGGCGAGCGGGCCGCCGCGCGGGTCGTGGCCCGCCATGACGGCCGGGTCGGCGACGGGCCCCGATGCCCCGGCACCACGGACTTCGTCCTGCACATCAGCGAACAGAGCCGCACCTCCGACGAGGACGGCGACGGCGCCATCCCCCAGGGCTTCGCCTGCATGCGCAACCTGACCCCACCCCACCCCGGCGACCCGGGCGGCGGAGGCGGCCCCCGCACGATCGTCGGCGACTGCGTCTACGACTCCGGCGACGGCCAGGTCCGCGAGACGTCCTGCGACGGCAAGGGCGAACGCGAACCCCAGTACAAGGTCACCAAGGCTGTACCCAAGCGGTCCGAGTGCCCCGTCTCGACGGCCCTGTACGTCCAGCTGGGCGGTGAGCGGGCGGTGGGGTGCGCACGGCCGGTGTGAGGTGGCCGGCGTGAGGCGTACGGCCTACTCCGGGGGGCCGTCCGTGGCCTGATGTGGTGATCCTGGCCAGGACGACACCTGTGGGAGGCGTCTTGGCACCACTGACCCGAATACCGCTGGAGGGCGGGGGCTCCGTTCTCTTCGAGGCGCCGGCCCCTGTGGAGGGGCCGGTGAAGGCCGGCCGCGTCGGCGACGCCGTCCGTGAAGTGCCGAGGACTCTGCAAGAGGCCCTGGAGCCGGTCACGGAGGCGGCACGCGCGGCACTCGATCAGCTGCGCCGGGCTCGACCCGACGCGATCACGGTCGAGTTCGGTGTCGACCTCGCGTTCGAGGCAGGGGCGGTGATCACCAAGAGTCAGGCCGGCTGCCATCTGAAGGTGACCGTGTCGTGGCAGAGTCCGGTCTGATCCGATGGCCGGAGCCGAGTACGTCCCCGACGACGGCATGGCGGCGCACCTGCCCGCCGCCGTCGCGCAGGTGCTGGGGCCGGACGGCAGGGCGGCGGGGGCGGGCTTCCTGGTGACCGAGGGTGTCCTTGTCACGTGCGCACATGTCGTGCAGGCCGCCGGGAGCGGGCCCGGAGGGCGTGTGAGCCTGGCCTTTCCGCACCGTGAGGGTGCGGACGGGGTCGGGGGCGACGTCGTCCCCGACCTGTGGCGTGCGCCCGAGACGGAGGACGTGGCCTTCATCCGGCTGCGCGGCACGCCGACGGACGGACGGGCACTCGCGCTGGGCTCGGCGGAGGGCTGCCGGGGCCATGAGGTGCGCTCGTTCGGGTTTCCCGCCCAGGCCCCGCCGGAAGGGCACTTCGGCTACGGAGTGGCCGGCGACCTGCTGCCGGGCTCGGACGGCAGAGGGGCGCTTCTGCAACTGACCGCCGCCAACGACCTCACCACCGGGTTCAGCGGCGGGCCCGTCCTCGACGAGGTGACCGGCCTGGTCATCGGCATGCTGACGGAGATCACCGCTCCCGACGCGTACGAACGCGGGCAGGGCATCGCCTACGTCACCCCGACCCAGACCCTGCGGGAGATCCTGCCGGAGCTGGCCGAGCGGGAGGTGTGCCCCTATCGGGGGCTGGAGCCCTTCACCGCGGAGCACGCGCGGTGGTTCGAAGGCCGGACGGACGCGGTGCAGCAGGTCCTGACGAACCTGGCACAGCAGCGGCGACTCACCCTGCTGCTCGGGCCGTCGGGCTCGGGCAAGTCGTCGCTGATCCAGGCGGGGGTGCTGCAGGCACTGGCGCAAGGGGAGCTGCCCGGCAGCGACCGCTGGCTGCCCGTCCTCGCCCGTCCTCGCAAGGACATGCTGGCCGAGATCGAGCGGGCGGGGCTGCCGGGGGCCGGCACGGTCGGCATCACGACGGCGGTCAACCGCAGGCTGGCCACCGAGCCCTCGTATCAGCGGATCCTGCTGGTCATCGACCAGTTCGAAGAGCTGCTGGTCCAGACGTCCAACGGCCGGCTGCGGGAGGTACTGGGGGTCATCGACGAGGTGACGACGGCCGCCGACGCGTACACGAAGATCACCGTGATCCTGATCATGCGTGACGACTTCTATCCTCAACTGGCCGCGCGAGCCCCCAGGCTGCTGGAAGCCGCCACGCCGGGGCTGCTCAACGTGCCGGGCACGCTCAGCCCGCAGGACCTGCACGACATCATCGTCCTGCCCGCCGAGGACGTGGGCCTGCACTTCCAGCCCGGGCTGCCGGAGCAGCTCATCAGCGACGTCCTGGAAAGCACGCCGGAAGCCTCCCTCACCCGCCAGGCGCCTGTCACCGTACTGCCCCTGCTGGAAATGACCCTCCGGCAGCTGTGGGACAGACGCAAGGACGGCTACCTCACCCACGAGGCGTACCGGCGCATCGGCGGGGTCAGCGGAAGCGTGACCACGTGGTGCGACAGCGCGCTCGACGAGCTCACCTCCGAGCAGCGGCTCATCGCCCGGCGGGCACTGACCTCGCTGGTGCACCCGGCCGACCCCAGTTACAACGTCACCGCCGTACGCACGCAGGTTCCTTTGGACGAGCTGCGCGATCTGGCAGCCGCCCCCGGCACCGTCGCCGACCGGGCCGCCGTCGACACCGTCATCGCCGCGCTCGCCCACCGACGCATCATCACCACCCAGACCCTCCGCGTCCCGCAACACCCCGGCGCCCCTACCGGCGAACCGGTGGCCGAGCTGATCCACGACGCGCTCATCCGTGACTGGGGCGCGCTACGGGCGTGGGTCGACCAGGATCACCGCTTCCAGGAATGGCTCGAACTCACCCGCGATCGCCGGGCCCGCTGGGCCGACCAGAAGGACCCGGGCGACCTGCTCGGCGGCACGGCGCTGGCGGAAGGCATGGAGTGGTCCGAGCAGCGGCGACTGCCTTCGGACATCAGGGAGTTCCTGACCGCGAGCAAGGAGCGACAACGGGCGGCGATCCGGCGCAGCCGGGTGCTCAACGGGTTCCTCGGGGGATTGCTGGTGCTGGCGCTCGTGGCGGCGGGGGGTGTGCTGTGGCAGTGGCGGAAGGTGGACGCCGCGAAGGAGGCGGCATTGTCACGGCAGCTTGCCGCGCAGTCGGACGAACTCATCGTCACCAACCCGGAACTCGCCGCGCTCCTGGCTGTCAAGGCATACCGCAGCAGCCACACGTCCGAGGCCGTCGACAGTCTGAGAACTGCCTCGGCCCTGCCGACGCATCGCCGACTGTCCGGGCACACGGGCGAGGTGCGCGCCGTGGCCTACAGCCCCGACGGCGGCACCATCGCCACCGGCGGTATGGACTGGTCCGTCCGTCTGTGGGACTCGGCCACGAGGAAGCCCCGGGCCAGACTCCGAGGGCACAAGGACGCCGTGAACGCCGTGGCGTTCAGTCCGAACGGCCGCACCCTGGCCACCGGCAGCGCCGACCACACCGTCCGCCTGTGGAACGCCAAGACCGGCGAACCCGGCAGGACACTCGAAGGACACCGGGATTCGGTCAGGGCAGTGGCGTTCAGCCGGGACGGCCGCACCCTCGCCACCAGCGGCGCCGACCACACCGTCCGCCTGTGGAACCCCGAAACCGGCGAACCCGGCAGGGCACTCGAAGGACACACGGAGCCGGTCACGACCTTGGCGTTCAGCCGGGACGGCCGCACCCTCGCCACCGGCAGCGCCGACAACACCGTCCGCCTGTGGAACCTCGAAACCGGCACGTCCCGCACGCTCAAGGAGCACACCCTGCCCGTGACGTCGGTGGCCTTCAGCCCGGACGGCCGCACCCTCGCCACCGCCGACAACGCTGAAGCCCACCTGAGGGACCCGAGGACCGGCACGAAGCGCACCACGCTGTACGAGCCGGCTCTCCTGATCGCCTTCAGCGCGGACAGCAAGTCGTTCGCCACGGCCTACGACCGCTATGTGCGACTGTGGGACGCGTCCACCGGCGCACCCCGCGCCGCGCTCACCGGGCACGCCAACGAGGTGACCGCACTGGCGTTCAGCCGCGACAGTCGGACCTTGGCCACCGCAGGTCGCGACGCGACCGTACGGCTATGGGACTCGACCGCAGGCAACGACCGCACGACCCTCAAGGGCCATACCAGCAACGTGTATTCGGTGGCATTCAGCAAGGACGGCCGCACCATCGCCACCAGCAGCGCCGACAAGGCCGCCCAGCTTTGGGACCCGGTCACGGGCCAACGCCGCAAGACTCTCGTCGGTCATGGTGACGAGGTGAACGCGGTCGCCTTCCACCCAGACGGCCGCATCGTCGCCACAGGCAGCGACGACGGAACCGTCCGACTTTGGGACCCTGCCACGGGAAAGAACCGCGCGACATTGGAGGAACACCAGGACTGGGTGCGGACGGTGGCCTTCAGCCCGGACGGCCGGACCCTCGCCAGCGCGGATGACACGGGCGCGGCGTTCCTTCGCGATGCGGCCTCCGGCGAGGTGCGCCTCCCACTCGACGCCCACGACCGCGTCGTGTACGCGATGGAGTTCAGTCCCGACAGCAAAATCCTCGCCACGGCCAGTGAGGACTCCACGGTGGCACTCTGGGACGTGGCCTCCGGAAAGAGGCGCGCCACACTCACCGGACACAGCGGATACGTACTGTCGGTGGCCTTCAGCCCCGACGGTCACAGGGTCGCCACCGCAAGCGACGACGGCACCGTCCGACTGTGGGACAGAGCCACCGGCAAGACGCTCGCCTCGCTGACCGAACACACCACCGCCGTGCTGACGGTGGCCTTTCACCCCGACGGCGACACCCTTGCCACAGGCAGCGCTGACGGCACGGTCCGTCTGTGGGACGCCGCAACCGGCAAGGCCCTCGCCACGCTCGCTGCGGGATTCAGTGGGGTGAATTCGCTGGCGTTCAGCCCCGACGGCCGCACCCTCGCCATCGTGGGCGGGGACGGGACCGGGCGCCTGTGGGACGTCGCCACGCCCCCCGATCCCGATCAGGCCGTCCAGCAGATCTGCCGCACCTTCGGCCGCGACCTCACCCCGGAGGAACGCGCCGCCTACCTCCACGACTCGGACGCATCCGTGTGCGGATGATCCCTACGCCGGGCGGACGCAACGGGTGCGGGGCCACCCCGTCAGCAAAGAATCCACCCCTTGCTCACCGCCCCCCGCCCCACCTTTCCCTTCACCCACACACACCGCTGCCCGGCATGCACCGTCACCGGTCCCGCCTGGTAGCGGTAGCGGGAGGCGTCGACGACGGGGTTGGCTCGGCGGGCCTGGACGCTGACCATCATCCACTGTTTGCGGCCGGGGTCCTTGGCCTTGGTGATGGCGCAGACGTAGCCGCGCTTCTTGTAGACGTACAGCGTGCCGGTGGAGAACGGGTAGGTCTTGACCTTGCGGCCCTCGCAGCGCGTGGGCGCCGCCTGGGCCTGCGTCGGGGCCGCGAGTGCCAGCAGTCCGGACGCGGTCAGCACCGCCATGCCGACGGCCAGTCGTCGGCGTATCGCACCTCTGTCCACCGTGTTGTCCTCCCCGTACACCGGCATCGAGCGTACTGGTGTACGGACGCACGACGTATGCCGGATGGTTGCACGGCCCTACCGGGACGCGGCGACCGGCTCCTCCGGTTCGGCCTGCCCGAGGAAGGTCCGCCACAGTTCGGCGTAGTGGCCGCCGCGGGCCAGCAGCTCCTCGTGGGTGCCGTCCTCCGCGACCCGGCCGTGGGCCATCAGCACGACCCGGTCCGCGCGGGCGGCCGTGGTCAGGCGGTGGGCGACGACGAGGGTGGTGCGGCGGCCCGCGAGACGGTCCGTCGCCTGGTTGACCTGGGCCTCCGTGGCCAGGTCCAGCGCCGCCGTCGCCTCGTCGAGGAGCAGGATGTCGGGGTCGACCAGCTCGGCGCGGGCCAGCGCGATCAGCTGGCGCTGCCCGGCGGAGAGGTTGCGTCCGCGCTCGGCGACCTCGTGGAGGTAGCCGCCGTCGAGGGTGGCGATCATCTCGTGGGCGCCGACCGCGCGGGCCGCAGCCTCGACCTCGGCGTCCGTCGCCGCCGGGCGGCCGTAGGCGATGGCGTCGCGGACGGTGCCCTGGAAGAGGTACGCCTCCTGCGGGACGACGCCGAGCCGGTGGCGGTACGCGGTGGTGTCCAGGGAGCGCAGATCCTTGCCGTCGACCGTGACCCGGCCGGCGGTGGGGTCGTAGAAGCGGGCCACCAGTTTGACCAGCGTCGACTTGCCGGCGCCGGTCTCGCCGACGAAGGCGACCGTCTGGCCGGCGGGGATGCGCAGCTCGATGCCCGACAGGGCCTCCTCGCCGTCGCCGTACCGGAAGTGCACGTCCTCGAAGGCGACCTCGCCGCGCAGCGACGGCACCTCCAGTGGCTGCTCGGCCGCCTTCGTGGACGTCGGCTCGCGCAGCAGTTCCTGGATGCGGCCCAGGGAGACCGTGGCCTGCTGGTAGCCGTCGAAGACCTGGGAGAGCTGCTGGACGGGGGCGAAGAACAGGTCGATGTACAGCAGGTACGCCACCAGCGCACCGGTCGTCAGGGTCGCGGCCTCGATCCGGGCGCCGCCCGCGATCAGCACCGCGGCCGCGGCGGCCGACGACAGGAACTGCACGAACGGGAAGTAGATGGAGATCAGCCACTGGCCACGGATCCGGGCCTGGCGGTAGCTGTCGCTGCGCTCGGCGAACCGCGCACCGCCGTCCCGCTCGCGCCGGAAGGCCTGCACGATCCGCAGCCCGGCGACCGACTCCTGGAGGTCGGCGTTGACGACCGACACGCGTTCCCGGGCGAGTTCGTACGCCTTCACACTGGCCCGGCGGAAGAAGAACGTCGCGACGATCAGCGGCGGCAGCGTCGCGAAGACGACGAAGGCGAGCTGGAAGTCGAGCACCAGCAGGGCGACCATGATGCCGAAGAACGTGACGACGGAGACGAAGGCGGTGACCAGGCCGGTCTGGAGGAACGTCGACAGCGCGTCCACGTCCGTCGTCATCCTGGTCATGATCCGGCCGGTCAGCTCGCGCTCGTAGTAGTCCAGCCCGAGCCGCTGGAGCTGGGCGAAGATCTTCAGGCGCAGGGAGTACAGGACGCGTTCGCCGGTGCGGCCGGTCATCCGGGTCTCGCCGATCTGCGCGGCCCACTGGGCGATCACCGCGAGCAGCGCGAGCAGGGAGGCCGCCCAGACGGCGCCGAGGGCCGCCGCGCTGACACCGTCGTCGATGCCGTGCCGGATCATGACGGGCAGCAGCAGGCCCATCCCGGCGTCCATGGCGACCAGACCGAGGCTGATCAGCAGGGGCAGCGCGAAGCCGCGGAGCAGCCGCTTGAGCCCGTACGACTCCTCCGGCCGGACCGCCTGGGCCTCGTCGACGTCGGGGGTGTCGGTCGCGGGGGGCAGGGCGTCGACCTGGGCGAGCAGCTCGGGGGTGGCCGGGGACTCCGACAGCGCCAGGTCCTTGCGTTCGCGGTCGCCGGTCCACAGCCTCGGCGTGACCCCGCGCTCGGCGTCGAACTCGGCGTCCAGCTCGTCCCGTACGGAGGTGTCCTCCTGGGGGCAGGCCGGCTGGGTGTGGCCGGGTGAGACGCCGCCGAGTTCGTCGGGGTCGGTGAGCAGACGGCGGTAGAGGGCGGAGCGTTCCTGGAGTTCCTCGTGGGTGCCGATGTCGGCGAGGCGGCCGGCGTCCAGGACCGCGATGCGGTCGGCGAGGCCCAGGGTGGAGCGGCGGTGGGCGATGAGGAGGGTGGTGCGGCCCTCCATGACGTGCTTCAGCGCCTCGTGGATCTCGTGCTCGACGCGCGCGTCCACCGCCGACGTGGCGTCGTCGAGGACGAGGAGACGGGGGTCGGTGAGGATGGCGCGGGCGAGCGCGACACGCTGACGCTGGCCGCCGGAGAGGGTGAGGCCCTGCTCGCCGACCTTGGTGGCGTAGCCCTCGGGCAGCTCGGTGATGAAGCGGTCGGCCTGGGCGGCGCGCGCGGCGGCCTCGATCTCCTCGTCGGTCGCGTCGGGGCGGCCGTAGGCGATGTTGTTGCGGACCGTGTCCGAGAAGAGGAAGGAGTCCTCGGGGACCAGCCCGATCGCGGCCCGCAGGGAGTCGAGGGTCAGCTCGCGCACGTCGTGGCCGCCGACGAGGACGGCGCCCCGGGTGGCGTCGTAGAAGCGCGGCAGGAGCAGGGAGATCGTGGACTTGCCGGAGCCGGAGGAGCCGACGACCGCGAGGGTCTCGCCGGGGCGTATCGCGAAGCTGAGCCCGTCGAGGACCGGGCGCTCGTCGGCGTAGCCGAAGGACACGTCGTCGAACTCGACGGTCGCGGGGGCGTCGGCCGGGAGGGTTCTGGTGCCGTCCTTGATCGACGGTTCGGTGTCGATCAGCTCCAGGACGCGTTCGCTGCCGGCCCTCGCCTGCTGTCCGACGGTGAGGACCATGGCGAGCATCCGGACCGGGCCGACCAGCTGGGCGAGGTAGGTGGAGAAGGCGACGAACGTGCCCAGCGTGATGTGCCCGCGCACCGCCAGCCAGCCGCCGAGGGCGAGCATCGCGACCTGCCCGAGCGCCGGGACCGCCTGGAGCGCCGGGGTGTACTTGGAGTTGAACCGGATGGTGCGCAGCCGCCCGGCGAACAGCCGCCGGCTGACCTCGCGCAGCTTCCCGGTCTCCTGGTCCTCCTGCCCGAACCCCTTCACCACCCGTACGCCGCTGACCGCGCCGTCGACGACGCCGGCGACCGCGGCGGCCTGGGCCTGGGCGTACCAGGTGGAGGGGTGCAGCTTGGACCGGCTGCGCCGGGCGACCCACCACAGGGCCGGGGCGACCGCGAGGGCGACCAGGGTCAGCGGCAGCGACAGCCAGGCCATGACGACCAGGGAGATCAGGAAGAGCGCGAAGTTCCCGATGGTCATCGGGAGCATGAAGAGCAGGCCCTGGATCAGCTGGAGGTCGCTGGTGGCCCGGCCGACGACCTGGCCGGTGGACAGCTCGTCCTGACGGCGCCCGTCGAGCCGGGTGATCGTGCCGAACATGTCGGTCCGCAGATCGTGCTGGACGTCGAGGGCGAGACGGCCGCCGTAGTAGCGGCGGATGTAGGTGAGGACGTAGACCACGAGGGCGGCGGCGATCAGCAGCCCCGCCCAGAGGGCCATGCCCCGGGTCCGGTCGGTGATGACGTCGTCGATGATCACCTTGGTGATCAGCGGGACGACCGCCATGACGGCCATACCGGCGAGGGACGAGCCGAGGGCGAGGATCACGTCCTTGGGGTAGCGCCAGGCATAGCCCCACAGTCGTTTCGCCCACCCCTGCTGCGCTGCCACGCCGGTGCCCTCCGTTCGTCCTGATCTACCGGAAGGCACCAACACGGTGACGGACGGATTTCATCCCTCCGTGACAATCGGTTCGCGATCAGACACGGACCCGCAGGTGGTAGAAGCGCGTGGTCTGCACCGCGTTCTGGTTGTCGTCGCTGACCAGCAGCACCCTGAGGCGAGCGCCGGCACGGCCCGTGACCGCCATGCCCTCGATGTTGTCGAGCAGCGGGTTCGGCTGGGGCTGCCCGGTGGTCGCTCCGAGTGACGGGCAGGTCACGAGGTCGGTGAGCAGCGTCTTGCCGATCAGGCGTACGCCGTCCTGCCCGGTCAGCCGCTCGACGCCGCTCGTGTCCGTGGCGCGGCGCGGGTCGGCGAGGTAGAGGCGGACGGTGTTGCCCACGCCGGAGGTGAAGCCGCGTTCCAGGACGAGGAGGCGGCCGTCGGGGGTGGCCTGGACCTCGGGGACGCCGAGGCCGGTGTCGGTGCGGTAGGCGTACTGCCGGCCGAGCTGGAAGTGGCCGCCCCTGGTCTTGCGCCAGGTCTGGAAGCGGACGATGCCGGCGCTGTCGCCGGAGAGCGCGTACTCCATGGAGGCGAGCAGGGTGCGTCCGCCGGGGAGCAGGGTCAGTCCTTCGAAGGTGCCGTTGGGGACGCCGCGGCCGACCGGGGCGGTCTTGAGCGCGTCCGGTACGGGGAGCCGGTCGAGGATCCGGCCGTCGCGGGCGTGGCGGCGTACGGCGGGCTCGGTCTCGGAGGAGACCAGCCGGGTGCCGTCGCGCTGGACGACCAGGCCCTCGGAGTCGAGGGCCGCGCCGCTCTCGTCGGCGAGCGGGACGACGCCCTTCGGCGCGAGTGTCCTGCGGTCGAGGCGGAAGAGGGCGGAGCGGTCGGAGACGGCCGCGAGCGAGCCGTCCCGGTCCACGGCGAGGGCGGAGAGGTTGCCGACGAAGGTGCCGTCGTACGTCGTCTTGTCGAGCGCGTCGGAGAAGCGGTCGATGGAGACGGAGGGCGAACAGGCGTGGCGGCCCCGTGAGTCGGCGGTCGCCGGGCCGGCGGCGGTGAGGCAGGTGGCCGCCACCAGGCCCGCGGCGAGGGTCGCGAGTACGGTTCTCAGGCGCATGGACGTCACCGTAGGTCGGGTGGGTGACGTGGGGTAGGCCGCCGCGTGAAGGGTCAGCTTGCCGCCAGGTCCTTGTGGATGACCTTCGCCACGCCCTGGATGGTGGAAATGCCGTAGTTCATGGTGCTGTTGCCGTGCGTCAGCACCGTGATCATGTAGTCGTGTCCGCCGCCCTTGAACGCGCCGACGCTGTGCACCCGCCAGCCCTGCGTGGACCGCTTCAGCCAGCCGTTCTTGACGGCCACGGTGACACCGGACGGCACTCCGTACGGCGTGCCCCAGCGCTGCGAGGAGACGACCTGGCCCATCAGCTTCAGGATGTAGGCGCGCGAGTTGTCGCTGAGTACCGCGTTCTTGGCGGTGATGAGCCCCAGCAGCTTCTGCTCGTCGGTGACGGTGATCCGGGTCAGGCCCCAGTAGCCGTCCGCGCCGGGCTTGGTCTGGGTCATGCCGGCGGCGGCCAGGAAGCCCTTGATCTTCGTCATCCCCAGCTGCTTCCAGAGCGTGCTGGTGGCGGCGTTGTCCGACTTGGTGATCATCGCCTTGGCGAGGGACACCTCACGGTCGGTCAGGAACCGGTCGTTCTTCTTCGCGTCCCACAGCAGTGCGGCCAGCACGGTCACCTTGACGACACTGGCGGAGTCGTAGGCGCTGGAGGCCCGCAGGGTACAAGTGGTCTTCGTGGAGCGGTCGTAGAGCCCCACCGCGACGGTGCCCTTGCGGCCCGCCAGCGCCGCGGTGATGTCCCGCTTCAGCTTGTCGGCGAGGCCCGCCTTGGCGGACGTACAGCTGACGGCGGGGGCGGGGGCGGGGGCCGCGGCGGCGGGGGTGGCGGCGGCGACGGACGGTATGAGGATCCCCGCGCCCACACCGACGGCCACGAGCGCCCGCACCCGTCTGGCCCCGCCCGTTGTCTTCTCGCTCGTTGTCCCGTGAGTCATGTCCTGTTGACCAACGAGCCGACATGAAAGGTTGTACGCAAGATGACCGCTGACGGCGTAGCGGCGGGGCAGTCCACACGCCGAGGCGGTCACGGATCGCTTCGGGACCCGAACAGGCCCGATGTGCCGTTTCCCGTCATCCGATCGACACGTTCAAGCCATCGACAACGCCGCATGTCCATGCCACCCTCCTCTGTGCCGCCTCCATTCAACCCGCGTAGATGGGAACCCCACATGCTGGCGACACGCATACGCCGCGGCTTCAAGCCGCTGGCGCTGACCACGGCCGCCCTCCTGGCCGGCCTCACCCCCGCGCTCACCGCGGCCCCGGCCGCCGCGACGACCCCGGCGTACGACGGGACGTACGGCGAGACATACGGCGAGACGTATGACGACGCGTACGACGACACGTACTACGCCGACGCGATCGGCAAGTCCGGTGCGGCGCTGAAGGATTCGCTCCACGAGATCATCAGCGACCAGGACACCCTCTCCTACTCGGCCGTCTGGAACGCCCTGAAGGTCACCGACGAGGACCCGGCCGACAGCGACAACGTGAAGCTGCTGTACTCGGGCATCTCCCGCAGCAAGTCCCTCAATGGCGGCAGCACCGGCAACTGGAACCGCGAGCACGTGTGGGCCCAGTCCCACGGCGACTTCGGCACCTCCGCCGGCCCGGGCACCGACCTGCACCATCTGCGCCCGGAGGACGTCCAGGTCAACTCCATCCGCGGCAACAAGGACTTCGACCATGGCGGCAGCGGCTTCACCAACTCCGGTGGCAGCCTGACCGACTCCGACTCCTTCGAGCCGCGCGACGCCGTCAAGGGCGACGTGGCCCGCATGATCCTCTACATGGCGGTCCGCTACGAGGGCGACGACGGCCGGCCCGACCTGGAGGCCAACGACTCCATCAACGGCAGCGTCCCCCTGCACGGCCGTCTCTCGGTCCTGAAGCAGTGGAACGACGAGGACCCGCCGGACGCCTTCGAGGAGCGCCGCAACGAGATCATCTACGACACCTACCAGGGCAACCGCAACCCGTTCATCGACCACCCGGAGTGGGTCGAGTCGATCTGGTAGGGGCCGCACCTCCGGCCCGGCAGCCCGGCAGGGGCAGCCGGGCTGCCCGTCAGCCGTCCAGGTGCGTCGGCGCGAACATCCGCAGCACCGCCGGGAGCACCACCACCGACGGGCCGGGCGCGGCCAACGCCTTCGCCAGGTCGGTCTCCAGCGTCTCCGGGGTCGTGCGGACCCCGGGGACGCCGAAGGACTCGGCGAGGCTCACATAGTCCGGCCGGGTCAGTTCCGTCGCCGTCGCCCGGCCGAAGGTGTCCGTCATGTACTCACGCAGGATGCCGTAGCCGCCGTCGTCGACGATGAGCCAGGTGACGTTCAGGTCGTACTGGCGGGCCGTCGCCAGCTCGGCGATCGAGTACAGGGCGCCGCCGTCGCCGGAGACCGCGAGCACCGGGCGGGTCGGGTCGGCGACGGCCGCGCCGAGGGCCGCGGGGAAGCCGTAGCCGAGGCCGCCCGCGCCCTGGGCGGAGTGCAGATGGTTGGGGCCCTTGGCGTCGAAGGCCGACCAGGCCCAGTAGGCCAGGATCGTCATGTCCCAGAAGGACGGGGAGTCGGCGGGGAGGGCACGGCGTACGGCGGCCAGGACCTCCTGTTCCAGGGTGAGTTCCTGAGCGGCGATGCGCTCGGCGACCTTCGCGAGCACCTCCTGCACGCGCTCGGGCACCGTCGCGTCCGCCCGCTCCGGCACCGTCTCCAGCAGCGCCTGCAAGGCGAGACGCGCATCCGCGTGGATGCCCAGCGCCGGGTGGTTGGACTCCAGCTTGCCGAGGTCGGCCTCGATCTGGATGACCCGGCCGCGCGGTTTGAAGGTGTGGTAGTTGGAGGAGAGTTCACCGAGCCCCGAGCCCACGACCAGGAGGACGTCGGCGTCCTCCAGGAAGTCCGTGGTGTGCCGGTCCTCCAGCCAGGACTGGAGGGACAGCGGGTGCTTCCAGGGGAACGCGCCCTTGCCGCCCGGGGTCGTGACCACCGGCGCCTGGAGCCGCTCGGCCAGCTGCCTCAGCTTGCCCGAGGCGTCCGCCCGTACCACTCCCCCGCCCGCGATGATCGCCGGGCGCTCGGCGTGGGACAGCAGATGAGCGGCGACCGCCGTCAGTTCGGGGCGCGGCGGCAGCTCCTCGGGGAAGGCGTCGCCGCCCGTCACCACCGGGATCGACGTCTCGGCGAGCAGCACGTCCTGCGGGATCTCCACCCACACCGGGCCGTGCGGGGCGGTCAGCGCCGACTTCCAGGCCGCCTCGATCGCGGAGGGGATCTGGGACTGGGTGCGGACGGTGTGGACGGACTTCACCACGCCCCTGAACGAGGCCGCCTGGTCGGGGAGTTCGTGCAGGTAGCCGTGCCGGCCGCCGCCCAGCCCGGCCGTCGGGACCTGGCTGCTGATCGCCAGCACGGGGGCGGAGGCCGCCACCGCCTCCTGGAGCGCGGCCAGCGAGGTCAGCGCCCCGGGGCCGGTGGACAGCAGCAGCGGCGCCGCCTCGCCCGTGATACGGCCGTACGCGTCCGCCGCGAAACCGGCGTTGTTCTCCACCCGCAGACCGATGTACCGCAGGTCGGAGCGGCGCAGCGCGTCGAACATGCCCAGGGCGTGCTGGCCGGGCAGTCCGAAGACGGTCGTCGCGCCGAGCCCGGCCAGCGTCTCCACGACCAGGTCTCCGCCGTTGCGGCCGGCCGGAGGGTTCAGGGCGGCGGCGGTCTGCGCCTCGGTCGGGCGGAGTACCAGGTCGTGGTCGTGGGTCACTTGCCCTCGTTCTCCTCACGGGCCGCCGCGATCTGGCGGGACATGATCGTGGTCAGTTCGTACGCCGTGTGGGACGCGGCCACCGACGTGATCTCGGCGTGATCGTACGCGGGCGCCACCTCGACGACGTCCGCCGAGACCAGGTTGCAGGACGCCAGGCCCCGCAGGATCTCCAGCAGCTCGCGGGAGGTCATGCCGCCCGCCTCGGGGGTGCCGGTGCCGGGCGCGTGGGCCGGGTCGAGGCAGTCGATGTCGATGGAGATGTACAGCGGGCGGTCGCCGATGCGCTGGCGCAGCTGGTCGGCCACCTCGTCGGCGCCGCGGCGGTAGACGTCGGACGACGTCACGATGCCGAAGCCCATCTTCTCGTCGTCGGTGAGGTCCTGCTTGCCGTACAGCGGGCCGCGGATACCGACGTGGGAGAGCGCCTCGGTGTCGAGGATGCCCTCCTCCACCGCCCGGCGGAACGGGGTGCCGTGGGTGTACTCGGCGCCGAAGTAGGTGTCCCAGGTGTCGAGGTGGGCGTCGAAGTGGAGCAGGGCGACCGGGCCGTGCTTCTTGGCGACCGAGCGCAGCAGCGGCAGCGCGATGGTGTGGTCGCCGCCCAGGGTCATCAGCCGGGCGCCGGTGCCGATCAGGTCGTCCGCGGCGGCTTCGACCGTCTCGACGGCCTCGTTGATGTTGAAGGGGTTCACCGCGATGTCCCCGCCGTCCGCGACCTGGGCGAGGGCGAACGGGGACGCGTCCTGCGCCGGGTTGTACGGGCGCAGCAGCCGGGACGCCTCACGGATGGCGTTGCCGCCGAAGCGGGCGCCCGGCCGGTACGAGACGCCCGAGTCGAACGGCACACCGACCACGGCGACATCGGCGCGGCCGACCTCGTCGAGGCGGGGGAGCCGGGCGAAGGTCGCGGGGCCCGCGTACCGCGGAATGCGGGAGGAGTCGACGGGGCCGCGGGGCGTCTCGTTGCCAGTCATGATGAAATGCCTTCTTTCCTACGCTTCATCGCGTATGTGCTTCTGCCTTGACTCTACTGGGGAGCCGGCACCGGTTCGGACACGAGTTCGGGGGTCTGCCCGGCGAGGCGCTCACGCCAGGCGGTGAGGACGGCCTCGTCGGTCGGCTTCGTCATCAAGGAGACGGCGAGGTACGCGGCGAGGGAAGACAGCAGCCCGTAGTAGACCGGTTCGTTGGCCAGAATGCCGTGGGTCGCCATCAGGGCGATCACCGCGACACCGCCGACGACGACGGAGGCCAGCGCCCCGTGCGCGGTTCCGCGCCGCCACAGCAGCCCGCCCAGGATCGGCACCAGCAGTCCGCCGACGAGCAGGTTGTAGGCGACGGTGAGCGCCTCGACGACGTTGTTCAGCGCGATGGCCGTGGCGATCACGGCGATGCCCATGAGGAGGATGAAGGCGCGGTTGCCCTTCACCTCGTCGTGCACGCCGTCGTGCGCGTCCTCGGTCCGGCGCACGGCACCGCGCAGCCGCGACCAGATGTCGTTGTTGGCGACGGTCGCACAGGCGATGAGCGCGCCGGAGGAGGTGGACATCACGGCGGCGAGGGCGGCGGCCAGCACCAGGCCCCGCACGCCGACCGGGAGTTCGTCCTTGACGATGGTCGCGAAGGCGTCGTCCGCGCTGCCGAGCTTGGGGTAGAGCACCTTGGCGGCGGTACCGATGACGGCGCCGGCGAGGGCGTAGGCGAGGCAGTAGGTGCCGGCCACCGTGCCGCCCCACTTGGCCGTCTTGTCGCTGCGCGCGGTGAACACCCGCTGCCAGATGTCCTGCCCGATCAGCATGCCGAAGGTATAGATCAGGACGTAGGTGAAGATCGTCTCGCCGCCGATGCCCAGCGGGTCGAAGTACTCGGTCGGCAGCTGCGCCTTCATCTCGCTGAACCCGCCGGCCTTGACGACCGCGATGGGCAGGAGCAGAAGCAGCACGCCGACGGTCTTCACCACGAACTGCACCATGTCGGTGAGCGTGATGGACCACATGCCGCCGAGCGTGGAGTAGGCGACGACGATCGAGCCGCCGAGGACGATCGCGACGGTCCGGTTCATGTCGAACAGGACGTCGAAGATGGTGGCGTACGCGATGGTCGAGGTGACCGCGAGCATGAGGGTGTACGCCCACATGACGACACCGGAGATGACGCCGGCCCGGCCGCCGTAGCGCAGGTCCAGCATCTCGGAGACGGTGTAGACCTTCAGCCGGGCGATGCGCGCGGAGAAGAAGACGGACAGCGCGAGCAGGCCGACGCCGATGGTGACCACCATCCAGGCGCCGGAGAGCCCGTACTGGTAGCCGAGCCCCACGCCGCCGATGGTGGAGGCGCCGCCGAGGACGATCGCGGCCATGGTGCCGGAGTACATGGCGGGCCCGAGCCGGCGCCCGGCCACCAGGAACTCGCTCTTGGACTTGGCGCGGCGCATGCCCCACCAGCCCATGGCCAGCATGCCGGCCAGATAGACGACGATGACTGTGTAGTCGACGGCCATGTGGGGCCTCCTTCGCGCACATCCCGGTGGCGTGTCGTGCAGATACGTGGGGTTTTCCTGAGACCAGGCGGTTGGCAGCGGCTCGCGGGGACATCCGCCCGTACCCGCGGCTGCCGGTCCGGATCGACAGTAGGTGGCCGGAAAGCGACTGCGAAGTGTACGTTTCATCCATCCGAGGCCGCATGACTGGAGGAAACGTCCACATGCCGGAGCTCACCGTTCCGCCGACCCCACCGGTACCGCTCTCGGCCCTCCTGGCCCGTGAGGACCTCGGCCTGCGCCAGATCGCCGGGCCACGGGACGCGGACACGGTGATCCACTGGGCGCACACCTCGGAGATGGCCGATCCGTACCCCTACCTCCTGGGCGGCGAGCTGCTGCTCACGGCCGGAGTGCACATCCCGAAGCCTGCCGGTGCGGGCACCTACTTCGACGACTACGTCGCCCGGATCGTCGCGGCGGGCGGCGCGGCGCTCGGCTTCGGACTCGCCCCCGTCCACGACACGGTGCCCGGCGCGCTGGTGGCGGCGTGCGAGGCATACGGCCTCCCGCTGCTGGAGGTCCCGCCCCGGACCACCTTCTCGGGCGTCGCCCGCGCGGTCTGGCAACTGATGGCCCGGGCCCGCCTCGCCGAGCTGCGCCGAGTGACGGAGGCCCAGCAGAGCCTCGCGGCGGCGGCCTCGCGCCCGGACCCGGTACCGGCGGTGCTGCGCCGGCTGGCCCAGCGGGTGGGCGGCCGGGCGGTGCTGTACGGGCCGGAGGGCACGGTGATCGGGGAGGCGGGCCGCGCACCGGCGGGCGGGACCCGGCAGGCACTGCGCGAGCTGGCGGAGGTCGTAAGGCCGACAGGTGCAGCCGACTCAGCCCGCGGGGCGGGCGCGCCGACGACGACCGCCGGGGCGGCGGCGACTTCCGGGGCGGCAACCACTGGGGGGACGGCGACCTCCGGGGTGACCGCGGCGTCCGGGGGGACGGCGGCGTCCGGGGGGACGAAGACCTCGGGTGCGACGACGACCGCCGGGGCGGCAACGGCGGCTGGCGGCGAGCCGAGGGAGACCACCGCCCTCGGCCGAACCACGGACCCGGCCGCCACTGCCGGCCGAACCTCGGACCCGGCCGCCACTGCCGGCCGAACCACGGACCCCACCTCCGCTCCCGCCGGCACCCCGGCCTCCACCCCTCCCCCTGCCCTGCCCCCTCCCCCACCCACGCCCCCCGCCCCGGACCGATCCGCCCCCGCCGCCGACCACTCCAACCCCGCCACCGCCCCTCCCAGCGCCGAGAACCCCGGCACCGCCGCCCCCCGCCCCGGCACCGCGAGCACCCGCCCCGCCCCCACGTCCGCCACCGACACCACCCCCTCCGGCACCCACCTCGCCGTCTACGCCCTCGGGGCCGGGCAGGGCTTCGTGCTCGGGGTCGCCGCCCCGCGCCGGGACACCGGTGACCACACCATCGCCTCCGTCGCCGCCGTGCTGCTCTCCCTCCTCACCGGCGAGCATCACAGCGGCTCCGGAGCGGCCCGGTCCTCGGCGCTCGTACGGCTGCTGCTGGGGGCCGAGCCGGAGACGGTCGCGCCGCTGCTCGGCGGCGACGCCTGGCTCGTGGTGCACGCCCGCCCCGACGCCCCGCCGTGCGACCCTGTGGCGGCCTCGGCGCTGGGCGCGGCCCTCGGCTCCCCGCTGGTCGACCTGGCACCGGACGTCGTACGCGTCCTCGTCCCGGCGGGCCGGGAGCCGTCGCCGCAGGACGGCTGGACCCTGGGCGTCAGCGCCCCCGCGGCACCCGACCAGTGGCCGGCGGCCGACGCCCAGGCGGCCCGGGCGCTGTCCCGTGCGCGGGCCACTCGCGCACCCCTCTTCCAGCACGGCACGCACCGCCCTGCCCTGACGGACCTGCTCTCCCCCGACGAGGCACAGGCCCACGCCCACGCCCTCCTCGCACCCCTGACGGCCCCGCTCACCGAGACCCTGCGCACCTGGCTCTCCCTGCACGGCAGCTGGGACCGCACCGCCGTGGCCCTGTCCGTGCACCGCAACACCGTCCGCCAGCGGATCGCCCGGTGCGCGGCGCTGCTCGGCACCGACCTCGACGACCCGGACGTACGCATGGAACTGTGGTTCGCCCTGCGGCACATCGAGCGGTGATCTGCACAGTGACGCGTATCGCACGCGCACCGGAGGCCACCGTTCCCGCAGTTGTCTGCCTCACAATGGGACCCATGCCGATACCCGGGACACCCAGCCGCGCCGAGCTCGTCGACCATCTCGTCAGTACCCGTATCGCGGGCGATGTCGCGACGCCACGCGAGAACAACCTCTCCCACTACCGCCAGTTGGCGAACGGCAACCGCCACTACTGGCTCGGCCTGGAACTCGGCGACCGGTGGACCGACGAGCAGGACGTGCTCGCGGTGATGGCGGAGCGCGTGGGGGTGAACGACGACGCGGAGTACCGCCACGGCCAGGACACCATCGACCCCGAGCTGACCGTGGCCGCGCTGGAGCGGATGGCGGCGCGGCTGCGCAAGGCGGCGGACGGCGGGCAGCGCGTGCTGTTCGCGACCGGGCACCCGGGCGGCCTGCTGGACGTCCATCGCGCCACCGCGAGCGCGCTGCGCACGGCGGGCTGCGAGATCGTCGTGATCCCGGACGGCCTCCAGACGGAGGAGGGCTACGTCATGCAGTTCGCCGACGTGGCCGTCCTCGAGCACGGCGCGACCCTCTGGCACACCCATTCCGGCGAGCCGATGAAGGCCATCCTGACGGGGCTGGAGCGCGAGGGGCGCCCGCTGCCGGACCTGGTGGTCGCCGACCACGGCTGGGCGGGCTGTGCCGGACAGCACGGCGTCGACGCGGTCGGCTACGCGGACTGCAACGACCCGGCGCTGTTCCTCGCGGAGGCGGAAGGCACCGTGCAGGTGGTCGTGCCGCTGGACGACCATGTGGTGAGCCCGCGGTTCTACGACCCGATGACGGCGTTCCTGCTGGCGGAGGCCGGGCTGGCCTAGGCCCTGTCACTCGGGTCGCTCGGGTCGCTCCGGCGTCGCGGGGCAGGGCACTCACCGCGCCTTTAGGTCAAGACTTCGTAAAGTGGCAGGCATGATCTTTGCTGCTGCCTCGGACGCGCCCGTCGGCGGGGTCGCCGGTTGGGCCGCCGGGCTGATGGAGAAGCTGGGCGGACCGGGGGCCGGACTGGCCATCGCCCTGGAGAACCTCTTCCCGCCGCTGCCCAGCGAGGTGATCCTGCCGCTGGCCGGCTTCACCGCAAGCCAGGGGCGAATGGACGTCGCAGATGCCATCGCCTGGACGACGGCGGGGTCGGTGGCGGGAGCCCTGGTCCTCTACCTGCTGGGCGCGCTCATCGGCCGGGAACGCCTGATCGCGGTCGCGGCCAGGCTGCCGCTGGTGAAGGCCTTGGACGTGGAGCGGACGGAGGCGTGGTTCGCGCGGCACGGCACCAAGGCCGTCTTCTTCGGCCGCTTCGTGCCGGTGTTCCGCAGCCTGATCTCGATACCGGCGGGCGTCGAACGCATGCGGCTGCCCGTCTTCCTCACCCTCACCGCGCTGGGCAGCCTCATCTGGAACACCGCCTTCATCGCCGCCGGCTACGCCCTCGGCGCGCGCTGGCACCAGGTCACGGATCTGGTGGGGCTGTACTCCAAGGCGATCCTGGCCGTACTGGCCGTGGCGGCCGTCGGCTTCGTGGCCCTGCGCATCCGCCGATCGAGGACGGGCCGGCGCACCCCCGGACCCACTCCGACGAGCACCGCCCACCCCGCACGGGAGCCCTCGGACAGCCGCTGACGGTCGCCGTGGGCGCCTGCATCCTCGGACACGGCGTCACCGGGGGACGCGGACCACGCCCTCCTGGATCACCGACACCGCCAGCTGCCCGTCCTGCGTGTAGATGCGGGCCTGCCCGAGCCCGCGCCCGCCGTGCGCCGACGGCGACTCCTGGTCGTACAACAGCCACTCGTCGGCCCGGAACGGCCGGTGGAACCACATGGCGTGGTCCAGCGAGGCGCCGACCACGTCCCCGACGGCCCAGCCGCCCCGGCCGTGCGCGAGCAGCACCGAGTCGAGCAGGGTCATGTCGGAGACGTATGTGGCGAGCACGACATGCAGCAGGGGGTCGTCGGCCAGCTTGCCGTTGGTGCGGAACCACACCTGGGAGTGCGGTTCGCGGGGCTCACCGAAGCGGCCGTACGGCGGCTCGTCGACATAGCGCAGGTCGACCGCCTGACGCGCCTCCAGGAACCGCTCGACGACCGCCGGGTCGAGATGGCCGTACCCGCGCAGCCGCTCCTCGGAGGTGGGCAGCGTCGCCGGGTCGGGCGCGGGCGGCATCGCGGTCTGGTGGTCCAGCCCTGCCTCGTACGTCTGGAAGGAGGCCGACAGCGCGAAGATCGGCTTGCCGTGCTGGACCGCGACGACGCGGCGCGTGGTGAAGGACCGGCCGTCGCGCATGCGGTCGACGTTGTAGACGATGGGCGCGCCCGGGTCCCCCATGCGCAGGAAGTACGCGTGCAGGGAGTGGGCGTGACGGTCCCCGGGGACCGTCCGCCCCGCGGCGACCAGCGCCTGGGCCGCGACCTGGCCGCCGAAGACCCTGGGGACGACGGCGGACCGGGACTGGCCGCGGAAGATGTTCTCCTCGATCGGCTCCAGGTCGAGCAGATCGAGGAGATCCTGTAGTGCCTGGTTCATGGCACCTTTTCTGTTGACCGGTGACTACCGGTGCTGTCGGCCGTGAACTGCGGGCCTTACAGGCCCATGTCCTTCGCGATGATCGTCTTCATGATCTCGCTGGTGCCGCCGTAGATGCGGTTGACGCGGTTGTCGGCGTACAGGCGGGCGATCGGGTACTCGTTCATGAACCCGTAGCCGCCGTGCAGCTGGAGGCAGCGGTCGATCACGCGGTGCGCGACCTCGGTGCAGAACAGCTTCGCGGAGGCCGCCTCGGCCGGGGTCAGCTCACCGGCGTCCAGGGCCTCCAGCGCGCGGTCGGCGACGGCCTCGGCGGCGTCGACCTCGGCCTGGCAGGAGGCCAGCTCGAACTTGGTGTTCTGGAACGAGGCGACGGACTTGCCGAAGACGGTGCGGTCCTGCACGTACTCCTTGGCGAACCGGACGGCCGCCTTGGCCTGCGCGTAGGCGCCGAAGGCGATGCCCCAGCGCTCGGAGGCCAGGTTGTGGCCGAGGTAGTAGAAGCCCTTGTTCTCCTCGCCGAGGAGGTCCTCGACGGGGACCTTGACGTCGACGAACGCGAGCTCGGCGGTGTCCGAGGTGCGCAGGCCGAGCTTGTCGAGCTTGCGGCCGATGGAGTAGCCCTCGGACTTGGTGTCCACGGCGAACAGGGAGATGCCGAAACGGCGGTCCTCGGCGGTCGGCGCGGCGGTGCGGGCGCAGACGATCACGCGGTCGGCGTGGACGCCGCCGGTGATGAAGGTCTTGCTGCCGTTGAGGACGTAGTGCGTGCCGTCCTCGGAGAGCTTGGCGGTGGACTTCATGCCCGCGAGGTCGGAGCCGGTGCCCGGCTCGGTCATCGCGAGGGCCCACATCTCCTCACCGGAGACGAACTTCTCCAGGTACCGCTTCTTCTGCTCGTCGGTGGCGAGCATCTTGATGTACGGCAGGGCGAGCAGCACGTGCACGCCGGAGCCGCCGAACTGGACGCCCGCGCGCGCGGTCTCCTCGTACAGCACGGCCTCGAACTTGTGCGTGTCGAGGCCGGCGCCGCCGAACTCCTCGGGGACGTTGATCCCGAAGATGCCCAGCTCGCCGAGCTTGTAGTAGAAGTCGCGGGGCGCCTGGCCGGCCGCGAACCACTCGTCGTAGACCGGGACCACTTCGGCCTCGATGAAGGCCCGGATGGTCTCCCGGAACGCCTCGTGATCCTCGTTGAACACCGTACGGCGCACGCCGTCCACCTCCACCGGTACATGTCTAAGCGCTTGCTCACTCAACGGTACCGGCGAGTAGCGAGCGGCGTCCAGGGTGGAAGGTCCGTAACGCTCGTCACTCTCCGGCTCTGCCGTACCGGCGGAACTCGGATGTCGCGACCGTCCAGGAGCCGAAGGGCACCTCGTCGCCGTAGATATAGGAGTCCTTGCGGGTGTACCGCCCCTTGCAGGGGTCGGAGTGCACTTCGATCGTGCCGGTGCGCGGGTCGACGATCATGTAGTGGGGAATACCCATGGCCGGATAATCGGCCAGCTTCTCGATGTAGTCGTTGTTGGGATTGGACGGCGAGACGATCTCCACGGCCGCGAGTGCCTGTGTCGCATCGACGGCGATGCCCTCCTCGTCGAGAGCCGCCTCCGGGATGACGACCGCGTCAGGCAGGCGCATGCGACCTAGGGCCGGGTGCTCGATCTCAGGGCCACTGGCACAGATGTATCCGGGGTCGGTACCTGGAAGCTGGTCGTCCAACTGCTTGCAGATGCGGCGCACCGTGCCCTCGTGGCGCTTCGACGGGCACATCATGGCCAGTATCGGGCCGGAGGGACCGATCTCGACGCTCCAGGCGCCTTCAAGGCGCTCAGCGTAGGCTCCGAGCTCTTCGGCGATCGCGCGCATCTTCGCGTAGTCCATGCCCATGGCCCCAGAGTACTGAGCCAAAGGCCCGCAGACAGGCCCGTCGCCGCAGCTCAGCCCCCCGCCGCCCCGAACGCCCCCCGCGCCATTCGGTGCAGCAGTTCCGCCGTGACCCCCCGGCCCGGCAGCGACCCCGGGCGCCCGAGGTGAGGTGTCGAGTTCAGCAGGCCGAACACCGAGTGCACGGCCGAGCGGGCCGCCGGTTCCGCCAGGTCCGGGTAGACCTTGCGGACCACCTCGACCCACAGCTCGACGTACTGCCGCTGGAGCTGTCGTACGAGCTTGCGGTCGCTGTCGCGCAGGCGGTCCAGCTCGCGGTCGTGCAGGGTGATCAGGGGGCGGTCGTCGAGGGCGAAGTCGATGTGGCCCTCGATGAGGGAGTCGAGGACCGCCTCGGGCGGCACCCCGTCGGCCTCCGCCAGCCGCCGCTTCGCGCCCGTCAGCAGCTGGCCGCTGATCCCGACCAGCAGCTCGGCGAGCATGGCGTCCTTGCCGGCGAAGTGCCGGTAGAGACCGGGGCCGCTGATCCCCACGGCGGCGCCTATCTCGTCGACGCCGACGCCGTGGAAGCCGCGCTCGGCGAAGAGCCGCGCGGCCTCCCGGAGGATCTGCTCGCGGCGGGTGGGGGCGTCGGTTCTGGTGGCCATGCAAGCAATTCTAGACAGGGAGGTTAGCGGTCGTTAACCTGAAGGAAATGGTTAACGCTCATTAACAGTCGATCACTGGGTGAGGGGACCGCAGGATGCACGAGGCACCGGAGCTTGCGAGCGCGGCCGACCCCGCGTCGGAGGCGTGGCGGGCCAACGAGGAGGCCCACCGGGCGCTGGTGGAGGAGCTGCACGGCAAGCTCGCCGCCGCCCGGATGGGTGGCGGGGAGAAGGCACGCGCCCGGCACACCGCGCGCGGGAAGCTGTTGCCCAGGGACAGGGTGGACACCCTTTTGGACCCCGGCTCACCCTTCCTGGAGCTCGCCCCCCTCGCCGCCGACGGCATGTACGACGGCCAGGCCCCGGCCGCCGGCGTCATCGCCGGTATCGGACGGGTCAGCGGCCGTGAGTGCGTGGTCGTCGCCAACGACGCCACGGTCAAGGGCGGCACGTACTACCCGATGACCGTGAAGAAGCACCTGCGCGCGCAGGAGGTGGCCCTGGAGAACCGGCTGCCGTGTCTCTACCTGGTCGACTCCGGCGGCGCCTTCCTGCCCATGCAGGACGAGGTCTTCCCCGACCGCGAGCACTTCGGGCGGATTTTCTACAACCAGGCCCGCATGTCCGGCGCCGGGATCCCGCAGATCGCCGCGGTCCTCGGCTCGTGCACGGCGGGCGGCGCGTATGTGCCCGCGATGAGCGACGAGGCCGTGATCGTGCGCAATCAGGGCACGATCTTCCTCGGCGGCCCCCCGCTGGTGAAGGCCGCCACCGGCGAGGTCGTCACCGCGGAGGAGCTCGGCGGCGGCGAGGTCCACTCCCGGGTGTCCGGCGTGACCGACCACCTCGCCGAGGACGACGCGCACGCCCTGCGGATCGTGCGCGACATCGTCGCCACCCTCCCCGCGCGCGGCTCCCTGCCCTGGCAGGTCACGCCCACCGTGGAGCCGAAGGTCGACCCCTACGGCCTGTACGGCGCCGTCCCGGTCGACTCCCGCACCCCCTACGACGTACGCGAGATCATCGCGCGCGTGGTCGACGGCTCGCGCTTCTCGGAGTTCAAGTCCGAGTTCGGCCAGACCCTGGTCACCGGCTTCGCCCGGATCCACGGCCACCCGGTCGGCATCGTCGCCAACAACGGCATCCTGTTCTCCGAGTCCGCCCAGAAGGGCGCCCACTTCATCGAGCTGTGCGACCAGCGCGGGATCCCGCTGCTGTTCCTGCAGAACATCTCCGGGTTCATGGTCGGCAAGGACTACGAGGCCGGCGGCATCGCCAAGCACGGCGCCAAGATGGTCACGGCGGTGGCGTGCACACGTGTGCCGAAGCTGACGGTGGTGGTCGGCGGTTCGTACGGCGCCGGCAACTACTCCATGTGCGGGCGGGCGTACTCCCCCCGCTTCCTGTGGATGTGGCCGGGCGCCAAGATCTCCGTCATGGGCGGCGAGCAGGCCGCGTCCGTCCTCGCGACCGTCAAGCGGGACCAGCTCGAGGCGCGCGGCGAGTCCTGGCCGGCGGAGCAGGAGGACGCCTTCAAGGCGCCCATCCGCGAGCAGTACGAGCGCCAGGGCAACGCGTACTACGCCTCGGCCCGGCTCTGGGACGACGGGGTCATCGACCCCCTGGAGACCCGTCAGGTGCTGGGCCTCGCCCTGACCGCCTGTGCCAACGCGCCCCTGGGTGACCCCCAGTTCGGCGTCTTCCGGATGTGAGGGGGACGGAACCCATGTTCGACACAGTGCTCGTGGCCAACCGGGGCGAGATCGCCGTACGGGTCATCCGTACGCTCCGCTCGCTGGGCGTCCGCTCGGTGGCCGTCTTCTCCGACGCCGACGCCGACGCCCGGCATGTGCGCGAGGCCGACACGGCGGTACGGATCGGTCCGGCGCCGGCCGCCGAGAGCTATCTGTCCGTCGAGCGGCTGCTGGAGGCGGCTGCGAGGACCGGCGCCCAGGCGGTGCACCCCGGCTACGGCTTCCTCGCGGAGAACGCCGAGTTCGCGCGCGCGTGCGCCGACGCCGGGCTGGTCTTCATCGGGCCGCCCGCCGAGGCCATCTCCCTGATGGGCGACAAGATCCGCGCCAAGGAGACGGTGAAGGCGGCCGGAGTGCCGGTCGTGCCCGGCTCCAGCGGCAGTGGCCTGAGCGACGCCGAACTGGCGGACGCGGCCCGGGAGATCGGCATGCCGGTGCTGCTCAAGCCCTCCGCCGGCGGTGGCGGCAAGGGCATGCGCCTGGTGCGCGAGCCCGGGCAGCTGACGGACGAGATCGCCGCCGCCCGCCGTGAGGCCCGCGCCTCCTTCGGCGACGACACCCTCCTCGTCGAGCGGTGGATCGACCGCCCCCGGCACATCGAGATCCAGGTCCTGGCCGACGGCCACGGCAATGTCGTCCACCTCGGCGAGCGCGAGTGCTCCCTCCAGCGGCGCCACCAGAAGATCATCGAGGAGGCACCGAGTGTGCTGCTCGATGAGCCGACCCGGGCGGCGATGGGCGAGGCGGCCGTGCAGGCGGCGCGCTCGTGCGGCTACCGGGGCGCGGGCACGGTGGAGTTCATCGTGCCCGGCGGCGACCCCTCCTCGTACTACTTCATGGAGATGAACACCCGCCTTCAGGTGGAACACCCGGTCACCGAGCTGATCACCGGCCTCGACCTGGTGGAGTGGCAGCTACGGGTCGCAGCGGGCGAGCAACTCCCCTACGGGCAGGACGACATCACGCTCACCGGGCACGCCATCGAGGCCCGGGTGTGCGCCGAGGACCCCGCGCGCGGCTTCCTGCCGTCGGGCGGCACCGTCCTGATGCTCCGCGAGCCGCAGGGCGAGGGCGTACGCACCGACTCCGGGCTCAGCGAGGGCACCGAGGTCGGCAGCCTGTACGACCCGATGCTGTCCAAGGTGATCGCGTACGGGCCGGACCGCGAGACGGCGATCCGCAAGCTGCGGGCGGCGCTGGCTCAGACGGTCACGCTGGGCGTGCAGACGAACGCCGGGTTCCTGCGCCGGCTGCTCGGGCATCCGGCGGTCGTGGCGGGCGACATGGACACGGGCCTGGTGGAGCGCGAGGCACCCGACCTGGTCTCCACGGACGTGCCCGACGAGGTCTACGAGGCGGCGGCGGCCGTACGGCTTCGGGCGCTGGAGCCGAAGGGGGACGGCTGGACGGACCCGTTCTCGGTGCCGAGCGGCTGGCGGCTGGGCGGCGTCGTGAAGCCCGTGGCCTTCCCCCTGCGCGTGCAGGAACCGGTGGCGTACGTCCCGCGCGGCACCCACACCGTCACCCCGGACCAGGTGTCCGTCCTGCTCGACGGCGTCCGCCACACCTTCCACCGCTCCGGCGACTGGCTCGGCCGCGACGGCGAGGCATGGCACGTGCGCGACCACGACCCGGTGGCCGCGTCCCTGACCGGTGCCGCGCACGCGGGCGCCGACTCCCTGACCGCGCCGATGCCCGGCACCGTGACCGTCGTGAAGGTCGCGGTCGGCGACGAGGTGACCGCCGGTCAGAGCCTGCTGGTGGTGGAGGCGATGAAGATGGAGCACGTCATCTCGGCCCCGCACGCCGGGACGGTCGCCGAACTGGATGTGACGCCGGGCACCACGGTCGCCATGGACCAGGTGCTGGCGGTCATCGCGCCGGTGGAGGAGGACCGATGACGCTGCCCATGACGGTGCCCGCACCGAACCTGCCCGCCCGCGTGCGGATCCATGAGGTCGGCGCGCGCGACGGCCTGCAGAACGAGAAGTCGACCGTGCCGACGGCGGTCAAGGCGGAGTTCGTCCGCCGGCTCGCCGAGGCCGGCCTGACGACCATCGAGGCGACCAGCTTCGTGCACCCGAAGTGGGTGCCCCAACTCGCGGACGCCGAGCAGCTGTTCCCGCTCGTCTCCGGCCTGGAGGGCGTGCGGCTGCCGGTCCTGGTCCCCAACGACCGCGGTCTGGACCGCGCCCTGGCCCTGGGCGCCCGCCGGGTCGCCGTCTTCGCCAGCGCCACGGAGTCCTTCGCCAAGGCCAACCTCAACCGCACGCTGGACGAGTCGCTGGCGGTCTTCGCCCCGGTCGTCCGCCGCGCCAAGGACGAGGGCTTGCATGTGCGCGGCTATGTCTCCATGTGCTTCGGCGACCCCTGGGAGGGCGCGGTCCCGGTCCCGCAGGTGGTCCGGGTGTGCAAGGCGCTGCGCGACATGGGCTGCGACGAGCTCAGCCTCGGCGACACGATCGGCGTCGCGACCCCCGGCCATGTGGGGGAGCTCCTCGCGCTGCTGGGCGAGGAGGGCGTGCCGACCGACGTGATCGGCGTCCACTTCCACGACACCTACGGCCAGGCCCTGGCCAACACCTACGCGGCCCTTCAGCACGGCGTCACGACGATCGACGCCTCCGCGGGGGGCCTCGGCGGCTGCCCGTACGCCAAGTCCGCCACCGGCAACCTCGCCACGGAAGACCTCGTGTGGATGCTGCGGGGCCTCGGCATCGACACCGGAGTCGACCTCGACCGTCTCGTCGCCACAAGCGCGTGGATGGCCGAGCAACTGGGCCGACCCAGCCCGTCCCGCACCGTCCGAGCTCTCTCCCACAAGGAGCACTGAACAGCCATGAACCACCGCCTCTCCCCCGAACTGGAGGAACTCCGCCGCACGGTGGAGGAGTTCGCGCACGACGTCGTGGCGCCCAAGATCGGCGACTTCTACGAGCGTCATGAGTTCCCGTACGAGATCGTGCGGGAGATGGGCCGCATGGGCCTGTTCGGTCTGCCGTTCCCGGAGGAGTACGGCGGCATGGGCGGCGACTATCTGGCGCTCGGCGTGGCGCTGGAGGAGCTGGCCCGGGTGGACTCCTCGGTCGCCATCACCCTGGAGGCGGGGGTCTCGCTCGGCGCGATGCCGCTCCATTTGTTCGGCACCGAGGAGCAGAAGCGCACCTGGCTGCCGAAGCTGTGCTCCGGCGAGATGCTAGGCGCCTTCGGCCTCACCGAGCCCGACGGCGGTTCGGACGCGGGCGCGACCCGGACGACGGCCCGCCTGGACCCGGAGACCGACGAATGGGTGATCAACGGCACGAAGTGCTTCATCACCAACTCCGGTACGGACATCACCGGTCTGGTCACGGTCACCGCCGTCACCGGCCGCAAGGCCGACGGCAAGCCGCAGATCTCCGCGATCATCGTCCCCTCCGGCACTCCCGGCTTCACCGTCGCCGCCCCGTACTCCAAGGTCGGCTGGAACGCCTCCGACACCCGTGAGCTGTCCTTCTCCGACGTCCGGGTCCCGGCGGCCAACCTGCTGGGCGAGGAGGGCCGCGGCTACGCCCAGTTCCTGCGGATCCTGGACGAGGGCCGGATCGCCATCGCGGCGCTGGCGACGGGCCTGGCGCAGGGCTGTGTGGACGAGTCGGTGAAGTACGCCAAGGAGCGCCACGCCTTCGGCCGTCCCATCGGCGCCAACCAGGCGATCCAGTTCAAGATCGCCGACATGGAGATGAAGGCCCACACCGCCCGGCTCGCCTGGCACGACGCGGCCTTCCGGCTGGTGGCCGGGGAGCCCTTCAAGAAGGAGGCGGCGCTGGCGAAGCTGCACTCGTCGACGGTCGCGGTGGACAACGCCCGGGACGCGACGCAGATCCACGGCGGCTACGGCTTCATGAACGAGTACCCCGTGGCCCGGATGTGGCGGGACTCCAAGATCCTGGAGATCGGCGAGGGCACCAGCGAGGTGCAGCGGATGCTGATCGCCCGTGAGCTGGGTCTCGCGGGCTGACGGCCGAGTGACGCTGCGAGGCCCAACTTTCCCTAAATGCAAGGGAGTTGGGCCTCACCGGCTGTGACCCCGGGCTTCACAGGGCGTACACAGTTGGGAAAGCAAGGCCCCCACCCCTGGACATCAGCTCAGGTTAGGCTAACCTACCTTCGAATTGTCCCGCGGGTGATCAGCCCTGTTCGAAAGCAGCGTATCCATGTCCAACGCCAGAGCCACCCACCTCACCCGCCGCGGCATCCTCGCCGCGGGCGGCGCCCTCGGCCTCGGGGCCGTGCTCGCAGCCTGCGGGGACGACGACGCGAAAGACGGTGGTTCGGACAAGGGCAACGGCGCCGCCAAGTCCGGCCCCTGGACGTTCAAGGACGACCGCGGCACCACCGTGAAGCTCGACAAGGTCCCGGCCAAGATCGTCGCCTTCGTCGGCGTCGCAGCGGCGCTGTACGACTACGGCATCGAGGTCGAGGGCGTCTTCGGTCCGACCAAGACGCAGGACGGCAAGGCCGACGTCCAGGCCGGCGACATGGACGTCAGCAAGCTGACCGTCTTCGGCAACGTCTGGGACCAGTTCAACGTCGAGAAGTACGCGGCGTTCGCCCCCGAGGTCCTCATCTCCACGACCTTCGACAGCGCCGGCACCCTCTGGTACGTCCCCGAGGCGTCCAAGGACAAGATCGCCAAGCTCGCCCCGAGCGCCGCCATCTCCGTCTACGACCGCCAGCTGACCAAGCCGCTGGAGCGGATGTGGGAGCTGGCCGAGTCCCTCGGTGCGGACATGAAGGCCGACAAGGTCGCCCGGTCCAAGAAGGACTTCGAGGCCGCCGCCGAGCGCCTGCGCAAGGCGGCGAAGGCCCGCCCGGAGATCAAGGTGATGGCCGGCTCCGCCAGCCAGGACCTCTTCTACGTCTCCGGCACCAACCTCTCCATCGACCTCGAGTACTTCAAGGCCCTCGGCGTGAACTTCGTCGAGCCGCCGGAGAGCGCCAAGAAGCAGGGCGGCGGCTGGTTCGAGTCGCTGAGCTGGGAGAACGTCGACAAGTACAAGGCCGACATCATCATGATGGACGACCGCACCTCCACCATCCAGCCCGCCGACATCAGCGAGGCGACCTGGAAGAAGCTGCCGGCGGTCAAGGCCGGGCAGGTCATCGGCCGTTCGCCCGAGCCGATCCTGTCGTACGCCAAGTGCACGCCGCTGCTGACGAGCCTGGCCGAGGCCATCGAGAAGGCCAAGAAGGTCGCCTAGACAAGGGCCACTTGGGGTTGCGGGGCGACTGCGGGTCCGTTGCCGGTCGCGCAGTTCCCCGCGCCCCTGCAAGCAGGTCGGATTCCCTGACGTCGATTCAGGAGCTACCCCCATGACCACCGCCGTCGCCGCCCCCTTCCGCTTCTTCTCCCTCCAGGTCGTACGGACGAGGCGGCTCGGGCCGTCCATGGTCCGGGTCACCTTCGACGGGGCGGATCTGGAGTACTTCTTCTCCGACGGGTGTGACCAGTCCCTGTCGCTGTTCCTGCCGCACCCGGGCCAGAGCGAGCCACAGGTCCCCCTGGAGCTCGGCGACGGCTGGTGGCAGGGCTGGCGTGAACTGCCGGACGACGTACGGGCGGTGATGCGGTCGTACACCCTGCGGGCGCTGCGCCGGAACCCGGACGAGATCGACATCGACTTCGTCCTGCACGGCGTCGAGCCCGGCGCCGCCACCCCTGCCGGCCCCGCCTCCCGCTGGGCCTCCCGGGCCGCCGCCGGTGACCGGGTCCTGCTGCTCGGCCCGGCCGTCGCCGACAACCGCGCGATCCGGTTCCGGCCGCCGCAGGACACCGACCTGGTGGTGATCTGGGGCGATGAGACCGCGCTGCCCGCCGTGTCGGCGATCGTCGAGTCACTGCCGGCCGGCACCCGCGCCCGGGTGTGGCTGGAGGTGCACGACGCCGGGGACATCCAGCACCTGGTGACCGCGGCGGACGCCGAGATCACCTGGCTGGTCCGGGACGAGACGTGCGCCGAGGGGTCCCCCATGGCCCTCGACGCCGTCCGCGCCGCCCGACTCCCCGCCGCCGAGCGGCCGTACGTCTGGATCGCGGGCGAGTCCGGCTGTGTGAAGACCCTGCGCCGGCACTTCGTCGGTGAGCGCGGGGTGGACCGCCGGCGCGTCACCTTCGTGGGGTACTGGCGGCAGGGGCTGACCGAGGAGCAACTGCGCGAGCAGGGCTGACGGCCCCCGAAACCAAGGCAATCGGGTAACAACTGCGACTGAAGTGATCGTAGTCACCCTTGAGGCTGCCGTGATTCAAGATTAATTAGGTTAGGCTAACCTAAGTTGAATCCCCCACTCCGCACAGCACTTCACGGCCCGTCCCCACCGGAGGACCTCCCCATGCGCTCGCACCTGCTCAACGACACGACCGCGGAGCAGTACCGCCGTTCCGTGACCGAAGGTATCGAGCGGGTGGCGGCCAAACTCGCCACCACCGACCGTCCGTTCACCGGCGTCACGGTCGACGCCCTCGCCGCCGGCATCGACGCGATCGACCTCGACAAGCCGCTGCTCGACACCACTGCGGTCCTCGACGAGCTGGAGGACGTCTACCTCCGGGACGCGATCTACTTCCACCACCCCCGCTACCTCGCCCACCTCAACTGCCCGGTCGTCATCCCGGCCGTGCTCGGCGAGGCGATCCTGTCCGCCGTCAACTCCTCCCTGGACACCTGGGACCAGTCGGCCGGCGGCACCCTCATCGAGCGCAAGCTCATCGACTGGACGACCGAGCGCATCGGTCTCGGCCCGGCCGCCGACGGCGTGTTCACCTCCGGCGGCACCCAGTCCAACCTCCAGGCCCTGCTGCTGGCCCGTGAGGAAGCGAAGACCGACAACCTCGCCGACCTGCGCATCTTCGCCTCCGAGGTCAGCCACTTCAGCGTGAAGAAGTCCGCGAAGCTCCTCGGGCTCGGCCAGGACGCCGTGGTCTCCATCCCCGTCGACAACGACAAGCGCATGCAGACCGTCGCGCTCGCCCATGAGCTGGAGCGCTGCAAGAAGGACGGACTGGTGCCCATGGCCGTCGTCGCCACCGCCGGCACCACCGACTTCGGCTCCATCGACCCGCTGCCCGAGATCGCCGAGCTGTGCGAGCAGTTCGGCACCTGGATGCATGTCGACGCCGCCTACGGCTGCGGTCTGCTGGCCTCCGTGAAGTACCGGGGCCGCATCGACGGCATCGAGCGCGCCGACTCGGTCACCGTCGACTACCACAAGTCCTTCTTCCAGCCGGTGAGTTCGTCCGCCGTGCTGGTCCGCGACGCCGCCACCTTGCGGCACGCCACCTACCACGCGGAGTACCTCAACCCGCGCCGTATGGTCACCGAGCGCATTCCCAACCAGGTCGACAAGTCCCTCCAGACCACCCGCCGCTTCGACGCGCTCAAGCTGTGGGTCACCCTGCGCACGATGGGCGCCGACGGCATCGGGCAGCTCTTCGACGAGGTCTGCGACCTGGCCGTTCAGGGCTGGCAGCTGCTGGCCGCCGACCCGCGTTTCGACGTCGTGGTCGAGCCGACCCTGTCCACCCTGGTCTTCCGCTACATACCGGCGTCCGTCACCGACCCCGCCGAGATCGACCGCGCCAACCTGTACGCCCGCAAGGCCCTGTTCGCCTCCGGCGACGCGGTGGTAGCGGGCACGAAGGTCCAGGGTCGCCACTATCTGAAGTTCACCCTGCTCAACCCCGAGACGACCACCGAAGACATCGCCGTCGTCCTCGATCTGATCGCCGGCCACGCCGAGCAGTACCTGGGAGAGTCCCTTGACCGCGCGTCCTGAAAACCCGACCAAGACCCATGACTTCGTGGGGATCGGGCTCGGCCCGTTCAACCTCGGCCTCGCCTGTCTGACCGAGCCGATCGACGAGCTCGACGGCGTCTTCCTGGAGTCGAAGCCCGACTTCGAGTGGCACGCGGGCATGTTCCTGGACGGCGCCCACCTCCAGACGCCGTTCATGTCCGACCTGGTCACCCTCGCCGACCCGACCTCGCCGTACTCCTTCCTGAACTATCTGAAGGAGAAGGGCCGGCTGTACTCGTTCTACATCCGCGAGAACTTCTACCCGCTGCGGGTCGAGTACGACGACTACTGCCGCTGGGCCGCGAACAGGCTGAGCAGCGTCCGCTTCGGCACGACGGTGACGGAGGTGACGTACCAGGACGAGGACCAGGTCTACGTCGTACGGACCACCGCCGGTGACACCTACCGGGCCCGTCACCTCGTCCTCGGCACCGGCACCCCGCCCCACATACCCGAGGCCTGCCAGGGGCTGGGCGGCGACTTCATCCACAACTCCCGCTATCTCCAGCACAAGGCGGAGCTCCAGAAGAAGGAGTCGATCACGCTGGTCGGCTCCGGGCAGTCCGCGGCCGAGATCTACTACGACCTGCTCAGCGAGATCGACGTCCACGGCTACCGGCTGAACTGGGTCACCCGCTCCCCGCGCTTCTTCCCGCTGGAGTACACCAAGCTCACGCTGGAGATGACCTCCCCGGAGTACGTCGACTACTTCCGCGAGCTCCCGGAGGCCACCCGCTACCGGCTCACCGCCGAGCAGAAGGGCCTGTTCAAGGGCATCGACGGCGATCTGATCAACGAGATCTTCGACCTGCTCTACCAGAAGAACCTCGGCGGTCCCGTGCCCACCCGTCTGCTCACCAACTCCGCGCTCACCGGCGCGACGTACGAGAACGGCACGTACACCCTCTCCTTCCGTCAGGAGGAGCAGCTCAAGGACTTCGAGCTCGCCTCGCAGGGCCTGGTCCTGGCCACCGGCTACAAGTACGCCGAGCCCGAGTTCCTCGCACCCGTGCGGGACCGTCTGGTCTACGACTCCCAGGGCAACTTCGACGTCGCCCGCAACTACGCGATCGACGTCACCGGCCGCGGTGTGTTCCTCCAGAACGCCGGCGTCCACACGCACAGCATCACCAGCCCCGACCTGGGGATGGGCCCCTACCGCAACGCGTACATCATCCGCGAGCTGCTCGGCACCGAGTACTACCCGGTCGAGAAGACGATCGCGTTCCAGGAGTTCTCGGCATGACCATCGGCACGTTCACTTTCCGCCCGCTCGACCCTCTGAAGGACGCCGAGCTGCTGCACCGCTGGGTCACCGACCCCAAGGCGGCGTTCTGGATGATGCAGGACGCCAAACTCCAGGACGTGGAGCGCGAGTACATGCGCATCGCGGCCCATGAGCACCACCACGCCTTCCTGGGCCTGCACGACGGCGAACCGGCCTTCCTGATGGAGAGCTACGACCCCCGGTACGTCGAGCTGGTCGGCCTGTACGACCCCGAGCCCGGCGATGTCGGCATGCACTTCCTGGTCGCCCCGACCGACCGGCCGATCAGCGGCTTCACCAGGGCCGTCATCACCGCCGTGATGGAGGAGCTGTTCGCCGACCCGCGCACCCGGCGGGTCGTGGTCGAGCCCGACGTGTCCAACAAGGCCGTGCACGCGCTGAACGAGGCCGTCGGCTTCGTGCCCGTGCGTGAGATCGACAAGCCGGAGAAGCGCGCGCTGCTGAGCTTCTGCACGCGTGACCGCTTCTTCAACAGGCCCAGCCTGGCCGCCCGAGGAGTATCTGTATGACCCTGTCCGACGCCGTAGCGCATCTGTCCCCCCACCGCTGGGCGCGGGCCAACCGCCTCCTGATCCGCAAGGCCCTCGCCGAGTTCGCCCACGAGCGGCTCCTCACGCCGGAGGGGTCCGGCGACGGCGCGTACGTCGTCCGCAGCGACGACGGCCTGACGCGGTACACCTTCACCGCGGTGATCCGCGCCCTCGACCACTGGCAGGTCGACGCCGACTCGATCACCCGCCACCGTGACGGCGCCGAACTCCCGCTCGCCGCCCTGGACTTCTTCATCGAGCTCCAAAAATCCCTGGGCCTGAGCGACGAGATCCTGCCCGTCTACCTGGAGGAGATCTCCTCCACCCTTTCCGGCACCTGCTACAAGCTCACCAAGCCGCAGATCCCGGTCGCCGAGCTGGCCAAGAGCGGCTTCCAGGCCATCGAGACCGGCATGACCGAGGGCCACCCCTGCTTCGTCGCCAACAACGGACGGCTCGGCTTCGGCATCCACGAGTACCTGTCGTACGCTCCCGAGACCGCGAGCCCCGTCCGGCTGGTGTGGCTCGCGGCCCACCGCTCCCGCGCGGCGTTCACCGCCGGGGTCGGCATCGACTACGAGTCCTTCGTACGCCAGGAGCTGGGCGAGGTGACCGTCGAGCGCTTCCATGGCGTCCTGGGCGAGCGGGGCCTCGACCCCGCCGAGTACCTCCTCATCCCGGTGCACCCCTGGCAGTGGTGGAACAAGCTCGCCGTCACCTTCGCCGCCGAGGTGGCCCGCGGGCACCTCGTCGTACTGGGCGAGGGCGACGACGAGTATCTGGCACAGCAGTCCATCCGGACCTTCTTCAACACCACAAGCCCCGAGAAGCACTATGTGAAGACGGCCCTGTCCGTCATCAACATGGGCTTCATGCGCGGCCTTTCGGCCGCCTACATGGAGGCCACGCCCGCCATCAACGACTGGCTCGCCCAGCTCATCGAGAACGACCCGGTCCTGAGCGCCACCGGACTGTCGATCATCCGCGAGCGCGCCGCCGTCGGCTACCGGCACCTGGAGTACGAGGCCGCGACGGACCGCTACTCGCCGTACCGCAAGATGCTGGCCGCCCTGTGGCGCGAGAGCCCGGTGACGCAGCTCAAGGACGGCGAGTCCCTGGCGACCATGGCCTCGCTGGTCCATGTCGACCACGAGGGCGCGTCCTTCGCGGGCGCCCTGATCGAGCAGTCGGGACTGACGCCCACGCAGTGGCTGCGCCGCTACCTCCGGGCGTACTTCACCCCGCTCCTGCACAGCTTCTACGCCTACGACCTGGTGTTCATGCCGCACGGCGAGAACGTCATCCTCGTCCTGAAGGACGGTGTCGTCGAGCGCGCGATCTACAAGGACATCGCCGAGGAGATCGCCGTCATGGACCCGGACGCGGTGCTGCCGCCGACGGTCGAGCGGCTGCGCGTGGACGTGCCGGAGGACAAGAAGCTCCTGTCGATCTTCACGGACGTCTTCGACTGCTTCTTCCGCTTCCTCGCCGCGAACCTGGCCGCCGAGGGGATCCTCACGGAGGACGACTTCTGGGGCACGGTCGCCGAGGTCACCCGGGACTACCAGCACTCGGTGCCCGAACTCGCCGAGAAGTTCGAGCGGTACGACATGTTCGCCCCCGAGTTCGCGCTGTCCTGCCTCAACCGCCTCCAGCTGCGCAACAACGAGCAGATGGTGGACCTGTCGGACCCGGCGGGCGCCCTCCAGCTGGTCGGCAACCTGAGGAACCCCATCGCGGGGCTCTGACACAGACAGGCGTGCACCCCCGGAGTACGGTCCTCCGGGGGTGCACGTCTATACGTCCGGGGCGTGCGCGCCCCATTCTTCTAGGGGCGCGGGGAACTGCGCGACAAGCCCCCACCGGCCCGCAGAAAAATCACCAGGGAACCTGCGGCGACCGGTAGAACCCGATCCCCAACGCCTCCCACCGCTCAGCCTGCGCAGCAAGCCGCACCTTGTAGGCGTCCCAGTCATGCGTGGCGGCCGGCGACCACCCCAGCTCGGCCACCCCCGGCAGCCTCGGGAACGCCATGTACTCCAGGTCGGCCGACTTGCTGAGCGTCTCCGTCCACAGGGGAGCCTCCACGCCCCGGATCGCCGAGGCGGGCGCCCCCGGCAGATAGCTGCCCGGATCCCAGTCGTACGACCGCTTCACCTCGACCAGACCTGCCCAGTCCAGCCCCAGCGGAGTGTCGGCCGTGTACTTCATGTCGAGGTAGATCCGGTCGGCCGGGGAGAGGACGATCCCGGTCCCGTTCCGCGCGGCGGCCGCGACCTGCGCCTTCTCCTGCGCACTGGTGCCGTCCAGTCCCCAGTACTGCGCGAGGGCGCCCTTCGCCGGAGTGGCCCCGGTCAGCTGGTGCCACCCGACCACGGTCTTGCCGTACCGGGCGACGACCGGCTGGACGCGCTCCATGAACGTCACATAGTCCTCGTGGCTGGTGGAGTGCGCCTCGTCGCCCCCGATGTGGAGGTACTTGCCCGGCGTGAGCGCGGCGAGCTCGCGGACGACGTCGTCCACGAAGTCGTAGGTGAACTCCTTGCCGACGCACAGCGAGCTGAAGCCGACCTCGGTGCCGGTGTAGAGCGGGGGCGCGACGCCGTCGCAGTTCAGCTCGGCGTAGGAGGCCAGCGCCGCGTTGGTGTGGCCCGGCATGTCGATCTCGGGGACGACCTCGAGATAGCGGGAGGAGGCGTACCGCACGATCTCCTTGTAGTCGGCCTTGGTGTAGTGGCCGCCCGGGCCGCCGCCGACCTGGGTGGAGCCGCCGTAGGCCGCGAGGCGGGGCCAGGAGTCGATGGCGATGCGCCACCCCTGGTCGTCGCTGAGGTGCAGATGCAGCTTGTTGATCTTGTAGAGGGCGAGCTGGTCGATGTAGCGCTTGACCTGGTCGACGGTGAAGAAGTGCCGGGAGACGTCGAGCATCGCGCCGCGCCAGCCGTAGCGCGGGGTGTCCTTGACGGTGCCGCCCGCGACCAGCCAGGGGCCGGGCTGGACGGAGTCCTTCTCGACGGCGGCGGGGAGCAGTTGGCGCAGGGTCTGGACGCCGTGGAAGAGGCCGGCGGGCCGGGCGGCGGTGATGGTGACGCCCTTGCGGCCGCTGTCGAGGCGGTAGCCCTCGGCGCCGAACGCGCCCTTGGCCAGGCGCAGTCGGATGCTGCCGACGGCGTGGGTGGTGACGGGGAGGCGGTAGCCGGTGGAGGGGCGCAGGACGTCGGCGAGGTACTCGCCGATGCGGCGGGCCTCGTGCGACCGGTCGACCCGTATGTGCGTGTCACGGGTGATGCGGTAGGCGGATCCGTTCGCGGTGGCCGACGCGGGCGCGGGGACCACACGGTCGAAGGGGGTGGACGGTGCTGGCTGTGCGGGGGCGGCCCCTGTCACGCAGACGCCCATCGCGACCAGCAGCAGGGAACCGAGAAGGCGGAGCGTTCTGTGGGGGTGTTTCACACGGCCATCTCTCACAAGCGTGTCCCTTCCATGAGCCGTTGAGCTCCAAGAGGTCTGGACCACTCTCTCGTGAGACTGGTGGAACAATCCACCCCATGGCGGAAATCATCCAGAAGGACGGCACGTGGGTCTTCGACGGCGACGCGCTGCGGCTGACCCCCGGACGGGACAAGAACGTCAGCCTGTTCCGCAAGACACTGGGTGAACTGACCGTCCCGCTGGGCGCGTTGGCGGGCGTCTCCTTCGAGCAGGGCAAGAAGTCCGGGCGACTCAGGCTCCGGCTGCGGGACGGTGCAGACCCGCTGTTGCACGCCACCGGCGGCCGGCTCACCGAGCCCCACGACCCGTATCAGCTGATCGTCGAGTCCGACCGCTACGGCGTGGCCGAGTACCTGGTGGACGAGGTGCGCGGCGCCCTGCTGCTCGACCAGGTCCCCGCCGACCCGGTCGACGCGTATCTGCTGCCGGGCCCCTCTGTGCCGCTGTCGGTCTCCGCGGGGGACGGCACCGCGAGCTTCGACGGGGAGCACATCCGTCTGGAGTGGAACTGGAAGACGGAGGACGCCAAGGCCGCCGCCGGCGCCCGCTCCCTCACGCTGGCCGACATCGCGGCCGTGGAGTGGCAGCCGGCGGTGGGCCTGGAGAACGGCCACCTCCGCTTCACCGTGCGCAACGCGCCCACCAAGGCCCCGGCGAAGTACGACCACAACTCCGTGGAGCTGTGGGGCTTCAAGAAGGACCCGTTGATGGCCCTGGTCGCCGCGGCGGTGCAGGCCCGCCTCCCGCACCCGGCCACGGCCACGGCCACCGCGACGGACGTGGCTCAGACACGGCCGCAGCTGCCGTCCCAGGCCGCCGCCACCGAGGACGACCACGACGCCCTGCTGCGCCGGCTGCGCGAACTCGGCGAGCTGCACCGCACGGGGGTGCTGACGGACGAGGAGTTCACGCTGGCCAAGCAGGCCGTCCTCAAGCGGATGTAGGACGGCCCGGGCACGCTGTCCGCAAGGCGTGGCATTCGGCTCCCCCCAACCCCCAGAGAACCCCGAGATACCCTTGCCCGAAATCGGGCAGGATTCTTGCGAACCGATCTCCCATCCCCCAGGATCTACCGAGTGCACGACGACCTTGTTGATCATCTGACCCGCAGCACACCCCTCAGCCGGGGTGAGGCGCTGCGGGTGATCCAGGACGTGCTCGCCTACTTCGACGAGACGACCGAGGACTTCGTCCGTCGCCGCCACCGCGAGCTCCAGGCCCAGGGCCTGGTGAACGCGACGATCTTCGAACGGATCGAGGCGGACCTGAAATACCGGGCGGTGGCACCGCCGGAGCTCACGCTCCGCCAGCTGCGCCGGATCGTCTACGGCTAGGGATACCTATATACATGTGCGGAATCGTCGGATACATCGGGAAGCGTGACGTGGCTCCCCTGCTGCTGGAGGGCCTCCAGCGCCTGGAGTACCGCGGCTACGACTCGGCGGGCATCGTCGTCACCTCCCCGAAGGCGGCGGGCCTGAAGACGGTCAAGGCCAAGGGCCGGGTTCGCGACCTGGAGGCCAAGGTCCCGGCGCGCTTCAAGGGCACGACCGGCATCGCCCACACCCGCTGGGCCACCCACGGCGCCCCCTCCGACGTCAACGCCCACCCGCACCTGGACGCCGAGGGCAGGGTCGCCGTCGTCCACAACGGCATCATCGACAACGCCTCCGACCTGCGCCGCAAGCTGGAGGCGGACGGTGTCGAGTTCCTCTCCGAGACCGACACCGAGGTCCTCGTCCATCTGATCGCCCGCTCCCAGGCCGAGAAGCTCGAGGACAAGGTCCGCGAGACGCTGCGCCTGATCGAGGGCACGTACGGCATCGCCGTGCTGCACGCCGACTTCCCGGACCGCATCGTGGTCGCCCGCAACGGCTCCCCGGTCGTCCTCGGCATCGGCGAGAAGGAGATGTTCGTCGCCTCGGACATCGCCGCCCTGGTCACCCACACGCGGCAGATAGTGACGCTCGACGACGGCGAGATGGCCACGCTGAAGGCCGACGACTTCCGCACCTACACGACGGAGGGCACCCGCACCACGGCCGAGCCCACCACCGTCGAGTGGGAGGCCGCCTCCTACGACATGGGCGGCCACGACACCTACATGCACAAGGAGATCCACGAGCAGGCCGACGCCGTGGACCGCGTGCTGCGCGGCCGCATCGACGACCGCTTCTCCACCGTGCACCTCGGCGGCCTCAACCTGGACGCACGTGAGGCCCGCCGGATCCGCCGCGTGAAGATCCTCGGCTGCGGCACCTCGTACCACGCGGGCCAGATCGGCGCCCAGATGATCGAGGAGCTGGCCCGTATCCCCGCGGACGCCGAGCCCGCCTCCGAGTTCCGCTACCGCAACGCGGTGGTCGACCCCGACACCCTCTACATCGCCGTCTCCCAGTCCGGTGAGACCTACGACGTCCTGGCGGCCGTCCAGGAGCTGAAGCGCAAGGGCGCCCGGGTCCTGGGCATCGTGAACGTCGTGGGCTCGGCGATCGCCCGCGAGGCCGACGGCGGCATCTACGTCCACGCGGGCCCCGAGGTCTGCGTCGTCTCGACGAAGTGCTTCACCAACACGACGGTCGCCTTCGCCCTCCTGGCCCTGCACCTCGGCCGTACCCGCGACCTGTCCGTCCGCGACGGCAAGCGCATCATCGAGGGCCTGCGCAAGCTGCCCGCCCAGATCGCCGAGATCATGAAGCAGGAAGCGGAGATCGAGAAGCTGGCCGCGCAGTACGCCGACGCCCGCTCGATGCTCTTCATCGGCCGCGTCCGCGGCTACCCGGTCGCCCGCGAGGCTTCCCTGAAGCTCAAGGAGGTCTCCTACATCCACGCCGAGGCCTACCCGGCCTCCGAGCTGAAGCACGGCCCGCTGGCCCTGATCGAGCCGGCCCTCCCCACGGTCGCGATCGTCCCCGACGACGACCTCCTGGAGAAGAACCGCGCCGCCATGGAGGAGATCAAGGCCCGCAGCGGCAAGATCCTCGCGGTGGCCCACCAGCATCAGGAGAAGGCCGACCAGACGATCGTCGTCCCCAAGAACGAGGACGAACTCGACCCCATCCTGATGGGCATCCCCCTCCAACTCCTCGCCTACCACACGGCACTGGCGCTCGGCCGGGACATCGACAAGCCCAGGAACCTGGCCAAGTCGGTGACGGTCGAGTAGGACACCCAGGGGCGCGGGGCTGTGCCGAGATGCGGCTCCGCCGCGTGGGCGCGACCGGCCCACACACACCCGCAGCGGCGAACAAAGAGGACGGACCCCCACGTGATGCCACCACTCACGGGGGGTCCGTCATCAACGCCGGGGGCCGCCCAACCCCCGGCCGGCGCAGCTAACCGGTGGCCGTCACTCCCCGGCCCGCAGCGCGTCGCGGAAGTGCCGTCGGCCAGTGGGCCAGTGCCGCGGTCGCCGCGTACCAGGACACCGCCCCCGCGGCGACGGCGAACCAGCCGCCCGCCTCGGTGAGCCCGTCGTTGCCGGCGAACCCGGCTATCGCCATCAGCACCAGGGAGACGAAGAGCAACCCGTAGGTAACCCGGCCGAGTTGGTCGCCACCGGCGAGGGTGAGGGACAGCGCCACGAGGGCGAACAGCAGCAGGAAGAGCCCCGCCGCATTGTCGGAGACCGTCGCGTCGGCGGAGACGGCCCAGGTGAACCAGAGGGCCCCGAGGGCCACGAACGCGGTGCCGTTCGCGGCGTCATGGTCCCGCAGGGCCAGCAGCCCGGCGACGAAGAGGGCAATGCCGCCCACGTACTGGGCGATTGATACGGCGTCAGCAGCCGACACACCGTCGATCACACCGGTGTACCCCAGCCCGAAGGCCAACAGGGTGATACCCAGGGCGAGTCGGCCGACCACGGTGGTGGTTGCGCTTCCCGCAGAGACGTCGTTGTCCACGGCGGGCTCCCTTCATGCATGTGCAGTTGTGCGGTGAGCGATATATGCCCTTCACAAGGGCACAAACACCTCTACGCACGAGTAGATTCATGCACTGCACAAAGAGAGCCGGACCCTTCCCAGGCGCCATCTCACCTGGGCCAACGGCGAGTTACGGAATGACAACGACGGGCCGCTTCGCCCGCTTGGCCAGCCGTCCGGCGACGGAGCCGAAGATCCGGCCGACGAGGCCGTGGGTGGAGCCGACGACGATCGCGTCCGCCTCGTACTCCCGCCCGACCTCCTCGAGTTCATGGCAGATGTCACCGCCGCGCTCGACGAGGATCCAGGGCACCTCGGCCAGATACTCCGCACAGGCCAGTTCGAGGCCGAGCACTTCGGTGCGGTGGTCCGGGACGTCGACGAAGACCGGCGGCTCGCAGCCGGCCCACACCGTGGTGGGCAGCCGGTTGGCGACATGGACGATGATCAGGCCCGACCCGGAGCGATGGGCCATGCCGATGGCGTACGCGAGGGCGCGCTCACTGGAGGTCGAGCCGTCGAAGCCGACGACGACGCCGTGCTTGAAAGCGGGATCGCAGGAGTGGCGTGGCTCGTCCGCCGCCAGGGGCTCGGCCGCCGTGGGATCGGCGACGGGCCGCTTGCGGTCCGCGGGTTCGAAGAATTCGTGACCGGCCATGGCTGTCTCGGCGTATTGATCCTTTTATGGGTGGGCCCGCGAGCGGGGCTCGCTGACGGATGCAGCAGGTGCGGCGGAGCTGTGTCCGGGAAAGGTCTTCCCAACCCCATACCCCAAGGGTACGGCGGCACGCCTCCTTAGCCCAGATACCCGTTCGCGGTCGGTGCGGGTCCCAGGGAGCATGCACGAGGGTGCGCCCGTAACGCAATGGTTGCTGCGGTGTACAGGCGGTTTGCACAGGATTCACGCACCGCTTCGGTCATGACCGCCACTGGGACGGCCCCGCGGCAGTGACCCACCGCCCGCACCGGCGTTGATCACCGTGTCCACCGCCCAGGGAGCCCAGGAGCACGCATCCATGACCGGACCCCGCACCCCCACCGAGGACAGCGCCACCGTGGTCCGGTGGGCGGTGTTCAGCTGCGTCCTGGTCCCGGTGGTCCTCCTCTGGTACGGCACCTCCCTGGCCGGCGCCGCGGGCACCGCGCTCGGCCTCGCGGCCGTGACGGCGGTGTGCCGCGTGCTGCTGCGGGAGTCGGAACGCGGCGCGGCGCGCATGCGGGACGAGGACCGCGTCACCCAGTCCACATCCCGTCGCGGTCGCCATCACCGGACCGGAACCGGAGCCCACAGAGGCGGACGTCACACCGGGGGAAATACACCGGTCGGCTGACCGGTTTCCGCGCACACGAACGCCTGTTTTCAGCCAACTTCCGCGACGCCTGCATCACCCCCTCACAACACCCCCCAACCCCCGTTCCACCTGCACGGAAAGGGTCTCAGGGGACCTGCGCACCCTACGTGGATTGGCCACCGCGACAAGGCGCACTTCCCTGCACGGCCTGGGAGTGCAACGCTTCGTGATCGAATGCTTCACGCCAAGTTGCCAAGTCGACAATGTGCCGAATGCCTAACCGGCCACTGCGGCACGACGCGACACAGTAGATTCGATCTTGACTGTCTACGGCGGGGGACTCGTGCAGGACCGAGGGGAAACGTGCAGGAGCGACACAACCGAGGAGCCGCGACCACCGAGGGGGGCTTAGCAGTATGAGCCACGACTCCACTGCCGCGCCGGAAGCTGCGGCCCGGAAGCTTTCCGGACGACGCCGCAAGGAGATCGTCGCGGTGCTGCTGTTCAGCGGCGGCCCCATCTTCGAGAGTTCCATACCGTTGTCGGTGTTCGGGATTGACCGCCAGGACGCCGGCGTACCGCGCTACCGACTGCTGGTGTGCGGCGGTGAGGAAGGCCCCCTGCGGACCACAGGGGGCCTGGAACTCTCGGCACCACATGGCCTGGAGGCGATCGCACGGGCGGGCACGGTCGTCGTGCCGGCCTGGCGCTCGATCACCTCACCGCCACCGGAGGAGGCGCTCGACGCACTGCGCCGGGCGCACGAGGAAGGCGCCCGCATCGTCGGACTGTGCACCGGCGCCTTCGTGCTCGCCGCGGCCGGGCTGCTGGACGGCCGGCCCGCGACGACCCACTGGATGTACGCGCCGACGCTGGCCAAGCGCTATCCGTCGGTGCATGTGGATCCGCGCGAACTCTTCGTCGACGACGGAGACGTACTGACCTCGGCCGGTACCGCGGCCGGAATCGATCTCTGTCTCCACATCGTGCGGACGGATCACGGCAACGAGGCGGCCGGGGCTCTGGCCCGCCGTCTGGTGGTCCCGCCGCGCCGGTCCGGCGGTCAGGAGCGCTACCTCGATCGATCTTTACCGGAGGAGATCGGCGCCGACCCCCTCGCGGAGGTCGTCGCCTGGGCGCTGGAGCACCTGCACGAGCAGTTCGACGTCGAGACGCTGGCGGCACGCGCGTACATGAGCCGCCGCACCTTCGACCGCCGCTTCCGCTCGCTGACGGGCAGCGCGCCGCTGCAGTGGCTGATCACCCAGCGGGTGCTTCAGGCGCAGCGCCTGCTGGAGACGTCCGACTACTCGGTGGACGAGGTCGCGGGCCGCTGCGGCTTCCGCTCGCCGGTGGCGCTGCGCGGCCACTTCCGCCGCCAGCTCGGCTCGTCGCCGGCCGCCTACCGGGCTGCGTACCGGGCCCGGCGCCCCCAGGGCGAGCGGCCGACCGACCCGGAGCCAACGGTGGGCCACGCCCCGGCGCCCTCGGGCCCGCTGCCGTCGCCGTACCCCGAGGGTGGCCCGGTGCCGCTCCAGACCCGCCGCACCCCGGCGTCGCTTGGCCCGGCCGCGCACGCGGAGCACGGGCGCGAGCTGTACATCGGGGGCCGGGCGCATCTGCCGGGGCAGCGCAGCGGAGCGTGACCTCAGGACGCCGGGCGGGCATCGCGGCCCGCCCGGCGTCGGCGCGCGAGGACTTTTCGTGCCCCGGGCCGGGGCCCGGCGGCACCGCCCTCGCTGCGGCCGACCGCGACGCCGGGAGCTAAAAGGGCGACGCCAGCTTTAGGGTGGTCGCATGAACGATCGCATGGTGTGGATCGACTGCGAGATGACCGGCCTCTCGCTGTCCGACGACGCGCTCATCGAGGTTGCCGCCCTCGTCACCGACTCCGAGCTGAACGTCCTCGGCGAGGGCGTCGACATCGTCATCCGGCCGCCGGACTCGGCGCTGGAGACGATGCCGGAGGTGGTGCGTCAGATGCACACCGCGTCCGGGCTGCTCGCCGAGCTCGCCGGCGGCACGACGCTGGCGGACGCCGAGGAGCAGGTCCTGGCGTATGTACGCGAGCATGTGAAGGAGCCCGGCAAGGCCCCGCTGTGCGGCAACTCCGTCGGCACCGACCGCGGCTTCCTGCTGCGCGACATGCCGACGCTGGAGGACTACCTCCACTACCGGATCGTCGACGTCTCCTCGATCAAGGAGCTGGCGCGCCGCTGGTACCCGCGCGCCTACTTCAACAGCCCCGAGAAGAACGGCAACCACCGCGCCCTCGCCGACATCCGCGAGTCGATCGCCGAACTCCGCTACTACCGCGAGGCCGTCTTCGTACCGCAGCCCGGCCCCGACTCGGACACCGCGAAGTCGATCGCCGCCAAGCACGTACTGCCTGCTCAGTAGGTGTGGGAGGGGGTCGCGGAGGGGCGCCGTAAAAGCTGTGCGCGAGCACCCCTTCGGACCCTGTACACTTTTTCTCGGCCGGTCGGGGACTCCTCGGAAGTCAACCGCCGGTCATGGTGGGTGTAGCTCAGCTGGTAGAGCACCTGGTTGTGGTCCAGGATGTCGCGGGTTCGAGTCCCGTCACTCACCCTGATCGATCAAGGGCCGGCCTGTGCGAACAGGCCGGCCCTTCGTCATGGGCCGACGGCCGCGGCCGAACGTGCCGACGGCCCCGGCCGACGCGCCGTCGTCACGACGACGTACGCGTCACCAACTCCGTGGCCAGCACGACCTGCGGGCGCTCCGGGCCCCGGGAGGCCGCCGGGCGGCGATCGGCGATCTCGGCGAGGAGCAGGTCCAGCATGCGCCGGCCCATGTCCTCGATGGGCTGGCGGACGCTGGTGAGGGGCGGATCCATGTGGCGGGCGATGGCCGAGTCGTCGTAGCCGACGAGGGCCACGTCGTCGGGGATGCGCCGGCCGGCCTCCCGCAGCGTCTGGCGGGCACCCGCCGCCGTCACGTCCGACCCCGCGAAGACCGCGTCCACGTCGGAGCAGCGCTCCAGCAGGGCCGCCATCGCCCGGGCGCCGCCCTCCTCCGTGAAGTCGCCCGCCTCGATGAGCCGCTCGTCCACGCCGAACCCGGCGTCGGTCAGCGCCTCGCGGTAGCCGTCGACGCGGCGCTGGGCGCCGTAGACGTCGAGGCGGCCGGTGATGTGGGCGATGCGGGTGCGGCCACGCGCGAGCAGATGCTCGACGGCCGAGCGGGCGCCGCCGTAGTTGTCCGAGTCGACCGAAGTCAGGGTCTCCGCCGCCGATCTGGGGCCGCTGATCACCGCGGGGATCTCCAACTGGGCCAGCAGATCCGGCAGCGGGTCGTCCGCGTGGACCGAGACCAGCAGCACTCCGTCGACGCGGTGTGCGGCCAGGTACTGGGCCAGCCTGCGGCGTTCACGGTCGCTGCCCGCGAAGATCAGCAGCAGTTGCATCTCGGTGTCGGCGAGTTCGGCACCGACGCCCTTGAGCATGTCCGAGAAGTACGGCTCCGCGAAGAACCGTGTCTCCGGCTCGGGGACGACGAGGGCGATCGCGTCCGTGCGGTTCGCCGCCAGGGCACGGGCCGCGGTGTTCGGGACATAGCCGAGCTCGGCGACCGCGGCCTCGACGGCCGCGCGGGTGGCGTCGCTGACCCGGGGCGAGCCGTTGATCACCCGGGAGACCGTGCCGCGGCCGACGCCCGCGCGGGCCGCCACCTCTTCGAGGGTGGGCCGGCCACCGCTCCGGCTCCGCGCTCCGTGGCCTGCCATGGGGTCCGCCCTCCCGCTGTCATCGTGCCTGGCCTGGAATGTAACAGCCCCGCCCGTCGCCGTGACCGCCCCGGTGGCTCCCGGCCGGGCAGCCCGGATGCGGCCCGGACGGCCTTGTCCCGAAGGGCCGGACGAGCCTGCCGCGGGTCCAGCTAACGGCCGGATAACTGAACGCATCTCTGCGCGTCGACGCCCTTGACACCCCCGCCACGACCGGCGAACCTTCAACACATCACTGATGGGAGCGCTCCCACAGTACCTGACACATACACATCCCGCACGTTCCCCGCCCGAGCCGCAGCGATGCAAGATGTCATTTTCAACGGGCCCGACAAGGAAGCCGTTGGCCGGGGGGTCGGCACGTCAGGCAACAGGAGGACGCAATGCGCACGAGTACCCGCGGGTCCCGCAGGCTGACGACCCTCGCGGTCGTCGCCGCGCTGACGACAGGGCTGCTCGCCGGCTGCGCCGAGGACTCGGACGACGGCTCTTCGAACGAGGGCGGTGGCAACGGCGGCGGCGGCAAGACCACGCTCACCGTGGGCACGTTCGGCACCTTCGGCTACAAGCAGGCCGGCCTCTACGACGAGTACATGAAGCTCAACCCCGACATCACCATCAAGGAGAACGTCACCACCCGCACCGACGTCTACTGGCCCAAGGTCCTCACCCGCCTCCAGGCCGGCTCCGGCACCGACGACATCCAGGCCATCGAAGTCGGCAACATCACCGAGGCCGTGCAGACGCAGGCCGCCAAGTTCGTCGACCTCGGCAAGGAGGTCGACAAGTCCCAGTGGCTGGACTGGAAGAACGCCCAGGCCACCACCCAGGACGGCAAGCTGATAGGTCTCGGCACCGACATCGGCCCGATGGCGATCTGCTACCGCAAGGACCTCTTCGAGAAGGCCGGCCTGGAGACCGACCGCACCAAGCTCGCCGAGCAGTGGAAGGGCGACTGGAACAAGTACGTCGCCCTGGGCGAGGACTACATGAAGAAGGCGCCGAGCGGCACCAAGTTCGTGGACTCGGCCTCCTCCGTCTACAACGCGGTCCTCAACGGCGAGAGCGAGCGGTACTACGACAAGGGCGGCGACGTCGTCTGGGACAAGTCCGCAGGCGTGAAGAAGTCCTGGGACATCGCCATGAAGGTCGCGACCAGCGACATGTCGGCGAAGCTGAAGCAGTTCGACAAGCCGTGGGACCAGGGCTACGCCAACGGCACCTTCGCCACGGTGGCCTGCCCGGCCTGGATGATCGGCTACATCCTGGAGAAGTCCGGTGACTCGGGCAAGGGCAAGTGGGACGTGGCCGTCGCTCCCACCTCCGGCAACTGGGGCGGCTCGTTCCTCGGTGTGCCGACGGCGAGCAAGCACCAGAAGGAGGCCGTCGCCCTGGCGAAGTGGCTGACCGCGCCCGAGCAGCAGGCGAAGGTGTTCGCCAAGCAGGCGAGCTTCCCGTCGACTCCGTCGGCGTACTCGACCCTGAAGCCGGCCGCCGCCACCACCGAGTACTTCTCGAACGCGCCGATCACGGAGATCTTCTCCGCGTCGGCCGAGTCCATCCCGACCACGTACCACGGGCCGAAGGACCAGCCGATCGGCACCGCGATCACCGACATCGGCATCCTCCAGGTCGAGCAGAAGGGCAAGAGCGCCGACGACGCCTGGGACGCGGCGTCCGAGGAGATCAAGGACGTGCTCGGCCAGTGACCAGCCCCAAGCAGGCCCTCGCGCACCCCGCGAGCGCCGACGCCGCGCCCGGTGAGCAGCCGGGCGCGGCCGGCCGCGCGCACGGTCGCGGTACGCCACCTCCGCCGGACCCCGGTTCCTGGCGCAGCCGGCTGTACCGCTGGGACATGAAGGCGTCGCCGTACGCGTTCATCGCCCCCTTCTTCATCGTCTTCGGGGCGTTCTCGCTCGTTCCGCTGCTCTACACGGCCTGGTACTCGCTGCACAACGTGCAGCTGGCCAACCTCGACGGCCAGACCTGGACCGGCCTGGACAACTACCGGAACCTGCTGTCCTCGGACTTCTTCTGGAACGCGCTGTGGAACACCTTCACCATCGGTGTGATCTCCACGGTGCCCCAGCTGCTGATGGCCATCGGCCTGGCGCACATGCTCAACTACCGGCTGCGCGGCTCGACCGTCTGGCGGGTCGTGATGCTGACCCCGTACGCCACGTCGGTGGCGGCGGCGACGCTGGTGTTCGTGCTGCTGTACTCGTGGGACGGCGGCATGATCAACTGGCTGCTGGAGTTCGTCGGGATCGACCCCGTCAACTGGCGTGAGTCCGACTGGGGTTCGCAGTTCGCCGTCTCGTCGATCGTGATCTGGCGCTGGACCGGCTACAACGCGCTGATCTATCTCGCCGCCATGCAGGCCATCCCCGCCGATCTGTACGAGTCGGCCTCCATCGACGGCGCCAACCGCTGGCAGCAGTTCATCCATGTGACGATCCCGCAGCTGCGGCCGACGATCCTGTTCACGGTGGTCGTCTCGACGATCGGCGCGACCCAGCTGTTCGGCGAGCCGCTGCTGTTCGGCGGGGTGAGCGGCTCGAAGGGCGGCTCCGAGCACCAGTACCAGACGCTCGGTCTGTACATGTACGACCAGGGCTGGATCATCGGCAACCTCGGCAAGGCGTCCGCGATCGCCTGGTCGATGTTCCTGATCCTGCTGATCGTCGCCGTGATCCAGCTGCTGATCTCCCGACGGCTGAGGAAGTCCCAATGACCGCAAGTGAACTCACCCGCCCTCGGGCCGAGCAGGACGTGTCGCCCAAGCGGGAGCGGCCCCGGGTGATGGGCGCGGGCAAGCAGCTGCACGCCGGCCCGCTCACCTATGTCGTGCTGTCCGTCTTCGCGCTGGTCTCGCTGGCCCCGCTGGTGTGGACGGCGATCGCGGCCTCGCGCACCGACCGGCGGCTCGCGCAGACCCCGCCGCCGCTGTGGTTCGGCGGGAACCTCTTCAAGAACATGGAGCGGGCGTGGGAGGAGGCCGGGCTCGGCACCGCGATGCTCAACACCACGCTCGTCGCGGGCACGATCACCATCAGCACGGTGCTGTTCGCCACGCTCGCCGGTTTCGCCTTCGCCAAGCTGCGGTTCCGGTTCTCCGGCGTCCTGCTGCTGCTGACGATCGGCACGATGATGATCCCGCCGCAGCTGGCGGTCGTACCCCTCTATCTGTGGATGGCGGACCTCGGCTGGTCGAACCAGCTCCAGACGGTCATCCTGCCGACGCTGTGCACGGCCTTCGGTACGTTCTTCATGCGCCAGTACCTGCTCCAGGCACTGCCGGGCGAGCTGATCGAGGCGGCCCGGGTGGACGGCGCGAGCAGTCTGCGGGTCGTCTGGCATGTGGTCTTCCCGGCCGCGCGGCCCGCGATGGCCGTCCTGGGCCTGCTGACCTTCGTGTTCGCCTGGAACGACTTCCTGTGGCCGATCATCGCCCTGAACCAGGAGAACCCGACCGTGCAGGTCGCCCTCAACTCGCTGGGTACCGGCTATGTCCCCGACCAGGCGGTGATCATGGCGGGCGCGCTGCTCGGCACGCTGCCGCTGCTGATCGCCTTCCTGCTGTTCGGCAAGCAGATCGTGGGCGGCATCATGCAGGGCGCGATCAAGGGTTGACGCCCGCGGCCCCCCGGGGGCCGAGTCACCGCGGCCTCGGCCCCTCGCACCGCCACCCCTCCTTTTCTTCCTCTTCTCATCTTTTCTTCCTCTTCTCACCCGTCGGTCTCCATGACCCCAATGGGAGCGCTTCCATGCCTGAGCCCCTGACCTCCGTGTCCTTTCCCCCCGCCTTCCTCTGGGGAGCGGCCACGTCCGCGTACCAGATCGAGGGGGCGGTGCGGGAGGGCGGTCGCACCCCGTCCATCTGGGACACCTTCAGCCATACGCCGGGCAGGACGGCCGGCGGCGAACACGGTGACATCGCTGTCGACCACTACCACCGCTACCGCGAGGACGTCGCGCTGATGGCCGAACTCGGCCTGAGCGCGTACCGCTTCTCCATCTCCTGGCCGCGCGTGCAGCCGACGGGCCGGGGCCCGGCGGTGCAGGTGGGCCTGGACTTCTACCGCCGTCTGGTCGACGAGCTGCTGGCGCACGGCATCAAGCCCGCCGTCACCCTCTACCACTGGGATCTGCCGCAGGAGCTGGAGGACGCGGGCGGCTGGCCGGAGCGCGAGACGGCGTACCGGTTCGCCGAGTACGCCCAGATCGTCGGCGAGGCCCTCGGCGACCGGGTGGAGCAGTGGATCACGCTCAACGAGCCGTGGTGCAGCGCTTTCCTGGGCTACGGCTCCGGGGTGCACGCGCCCGGCCGGACCGAGCCGATGGCCTCGCTGCGGGCGGCCCACCACCTCAACCTGGCGCATGGGCTCGGCACTTCCGCGCTGCGTGCGGTGATGCCCGCCCGCAACTCGGTGGCGCTCAGCCTCAACTCCGCGACCGTGCGCCCGCTGACCCGGGACCCTGCCGACCTGGCGGCGGCCCGGAAGATCGACGACCTGGCCAACGGGATCTTCCACGGCCCGATCCTGCACGGCGCGTACCCGGAGTCGCTGTACGAGGCGACGGAGCTGGTGACGGACTGGTCCTTCGTCCAGGCCGGTGACCTGGCGGCGATCCGCCGGCCGCTGGACGCGCTGGGCCTGAACTACTACACCCCCGCGCTGGTCTCCGCGACCGACACCGAGCCGAGCGGCGCGCGCGCCGACGGTCATGGGGCGAGTGCCCACTCGCCGTGGCCGGGCGCGGACGATGTGCTGTTCCATCAGACGCCGGGTGAGCGCACGCAGATGGGCTGGAGCATCGACCCGACCGGGCTGCATGAGCTGATCATGCGGTACACCCGGGAGGCGCCGGGCCTGCCGCTCTACATCACCGAGAACGGCGCGGCCTACGACGACAAGCCGGACCCCGACGGCCGCGTCCACGACCCGGAGCGCGTCGCCTATCTGCACGGCCATCTCTCGGAGGTCCGCCGTGCGATCTCCGACGGCGCCGATGTCCGGGGCTACTACCTGTGGTCCCTGATGGACAACTTCGAGTGGGCGTACGGCTACGAGAAGCGGTTCGGCGCGGTGTACGTCGACTACGCCACGCTCGAGCGGACGCCGAAGTCGAGCGCGTACTGGTACGGGAAGGCCGCCCGCACCGGGACGCTGCCGGCGGTGGAGGAGGAACTGTAGCGGCGGGACACACGCGTGCCCCGGCCGGATGGGGGGAAGACCGGCCGGGGCACGCCCCCCGTGGTTCGCCGCTCTGGTCAGTTGTAGGCGGCGAACGCCTTGGAGAACGCGTTCTTCTCCTGGTCGATGGAGCTGCACGTCGCGTCGGCCGCGGGCTTCGGGCCGCCCGGGCAGGACTTGTCACGGGTCGCCGACCACATCGACAGCCAGCCGAGGCCCTTGGACTTGGCGAAGTTCACCAGCTGGGTGGCGTCGTCGACCTTGAAGATCTCGGTGACGACGTCGTTGACGCCGATCATCGGGGTGACGGCGACGGTCTTCCAGGCCGCACTGTCGGAGAGGCCGAGCACGCCCTTGATCTGGGCCTGGGTGGCGGTGGCCGCCTGCTCGGCGTAGGTGCCCATGTCACCGCTGTAGGCGGGGCCGTAGTCCATCGCCATGATGTTGACGGATGTGATCTTCACGCCGTTCTTCTTGGCGTCGGCGAGGAGGTCGACGCCGGGCTGGGTCAGGCCCTCCGGCATGACCGGGAGGGTGAAGGAGACGTCCAGACCGGGGTGCTGCTTCTCCAGCTTGGCTATCGCCTGGGCGCGGCGGGTGTTGGCCGCCTTGTCCGGCAGCGCGCCGCCCTCGACGTCGAAGTCGACCTTGGTCAGCTTGTAAGCCTTCACGACCTTGTCGTACGCCGCCGCCAGGGCGTCCGCCGAGGAGCAGGTCGTGGCCAGCTCGCTGCCGGCCGCGCCGCCGAAGGAGACACGGACGTCGCCGCCCTTGGCGCGCAGATCGCCGATCTGTGCGGCCACCGCGTCGGAGCCGAGGTCGGTGACACCGCCCCACTTCGGGGTACAGCCGCCGCCGTCGGTGACGAAGGCGAGGTTGTAGTCCTTCACGCCGGTCGCCTCGGCGCTCGCCACCAGGTCGAAGGCCGGGTGGAGGGAGGTGTCGACGTACGGGGCGAAGCCGGCCGTGGTGCCCGTCCCGGTGCCGGGGCTCTGCGAGGGCTCGGCGGTGGGGGTCGCGGACTGGGTCGGGGTCGCGGACTGCGTGGGCTCGGCGGTCGGCGTCGGGGTCGGGGTCGGCTTCGGTGACTCGGTCGGACGGCCGCTCGGCTGAGGGGTGGCGGTGTCGTCCGTGGAGCACTTCGCGTCGTCGATCAGACAACCGGTCGGGCTGCCCGTGCCGTTGACCACGAAGCCGACCGTCACCGATTCACCGGCGCCCAGACCGTCGGTGTCCCACTTCGGCGGCGTCACGGTGACGTGCTGTCCGCTCACCCGCGACTCGGCGTTCCACAGGGAGCTCAGCTTGGTCCCCGACGGCAGGTCGAACTCCAGCGTCCAGTCCTTCTTCGCGGCACCGCTGTCGTTCGTGACGACGTACTGGGCGGTGTAACCCGTCGACCATGCACTGGTCTTGGTGTACGCGGCCCCGGTCCCGGCTGCCTGGGCGGTACCGGTGAACACGAGCGCGCCACCGCCGACCACGGCCGCAGCCACGAGAGAGCCGATCGCCTTGTTCCTGCCACTGAGCCTGCGCCGGTGGGTGCTCATCGCGTGTCTGCCTCACTGTTCACGGGGGTGGGTGCGGCAGCACGCTAGCGATCCGGAATCGGGCAAAACTCCTGATCCAGACCGGCGTTGCGGATCTTAGGGCGCGCTTAAGGAAGGGATCGGGGACGGTTAAAGGTCGAGACCAGTCGGCCGGGGCGGCGCCTGCGGACCGCTCCTCGATGCCCTCTGCGTATGGGCGCCCGTCCGTCCAGCTGGATCCAGATCCGCACCTCGGTGCCGCCGAGCACCGACGACCCGATGCGCACGTCCCCGCCCGTCGACTCCGCGAGCCGCCGCACGATGTCCAGCCCGAGCCCGGTCGACCCGTCGCTGCCCGAGCCCCGCCCGCGGGCCATCGCCGCCTCGGGGTCGGATATGCCGGGCCCCGCGTCGGAGACGAGGACGATCACCGCGTCCTCGCCGTTGTGCACGTCGACCGCGAAGGCGGTGCCCTCGGCGGTGTGCCGGAAGACGTTGCCCAGCAGGGCGTCCAGAGCTGCGGCCAGATCCGCCCGGGCCACGGGTATGCGCACCGGCCGGTCCACTCCGGCGACCCGGACCTTGCGGCCCTCGTCCTCCGCCAGCGCCGACCAGAACGCCATGCGCTCACGCACCACTTCGGCCGCGTCGCACCCGGCCCCGGGACCGGCCGCGACCGTCTGCGGCTTGGCCTCCCGGGCGGTACGGATGATGGTGTCGACCTCGCGCTCCAGCTGGGCGACGGCGGCCCTGGTCTGGTCGGCGGCCGGGCCCTCCCCGAGCGATGCCGCGTTCAGCCGCAGCACGGTCAGCGGTGTCCGCAGCCGGTGCGACAGGTCGGCCGCCAGCTCCCGTTCGTTGGCCAGGAGTTGGACGACCTGGTCGGCCATCGAGTTGAACGCCACCGCCGCCAGCCGCAGTTCGGTCGGCCCCTCCTCCGGCACCCGGGCGCCCAGCTTCCCGTCCCCCAGTTCGTGCGCGCCCTCGACCAGGCGCTGGGCGGGCCGCACCATCCGGACGCCCAGCCGGTCGGCGACCGCGACCGAGCCGACGATCAGCGCGACGCCGACCCCGGCGAGCACCGCCCAGGCGGTCGCGAGGCCGTTGGTGACCTCGGCTTCGGGGACGTACACCTCGACGACGGCGATCTCGCCGGTGCTCAGCGCGACCGGCTGGAGCAGCGTGGACCCGCCGGGCACCTCGGAGGTCGAGGCGCGGCCCAGCCGCCGCACGGTCGCGATGTCGCCGTCGGCGGCGCGCTGCCGGCCGAGGTCGACGGCGTCCGTGTCCCCGGAGGCGGGTATGTGCACGGCCATGCCCGCGTCCGACCCGGCCGAGGCGACGACGCGCTCCAGCTGGTCCCGGTCGGTGGTGATGGACAGCGCCGGGGCGACGGCGGCGGCCTCGCGCTCGGCGTTGGAGAAGGCGCGGTCGCGGGCCATCTCCCTGATGACCAGTCCGAGCGGCACGGCGAAGGCGACCACGACCATGGTGGTGACCGCCAGGCAGACCTTGACCAGGGCCCATCTCATCGCGGCAGCCCCTCACCGGGTGGTTCGAGCTTCACACCGACGCCGCGCAGGGTGTGCAGATAGCGCGGTCGCGCGGCGGTCTCGCCGAGCTTGCGCCGCAGCCAGGACAGATGGACGTCGATCGTCTGGTCGTCGCCGTAGGACTGTTGCCAGACCTCGGCGAGCAGTTCCTTGCGGGGGACGACCACCCCGGGCCGGGCGGCCAGGAAGGCGAGGAGGTCGAACTCGCGCCGGGTGAGGTCGAGTCGGGCACCGTCCAGCTCGGCCTGGCGGCGCAGCGGGTCGACGCTGAGGCCGCCGACGCGCAGCACGGCCTCCGGCGGCGCATCACCCGCGGTGGCTCGGGACCGCCGCAGGACCGCCGCCATGCGCGCCGAGAGATGCTCGACCGAGAAGGGCTTGGTGAGGTAGTCGTCCGCCCCGGCGTTCAGCAGCCGGACGATCTCCGTCTCGTCGTCTCGCGCGGTGGCGATGATCACAGGGACGTCGGTGATCCCGCGGAGCATCTTCAGGGCCTCGGAGCCGTCCAGATCGGGCAGTCCCAGGTCCAGTACGACCACGTCGAAACGGAAATGGGCGACCTCGCGCAGCGCCTCCAGCGCCGTCCCGACACTGCGCACGGTGTGCCCCGCGTCGGTCAGGTGCCGGATGAGCGCCGAGCGAACGAACGGATCGTCCTCGACCACGAGCACACTTGCCATGCGCCGCACCGTACGCCATGCGGGGGACACGCATCCGGGCCTGTGGACAACTCGGCCCGGGTACGGTCCGGGTGCGGTCCGTGCCACATCCATGCGGCATGCATGAGACATCCGTGAGACCGGTGAGGCAGTATGGCCCGCGATGCGCAGAGGACTCGTACACACACTCGCTTGGTCGCTCGCCACCGGCGCGGCGGTCACGCTGTCGTGGTGGGGTGTCCACACGGTGATGGCCGGCACGGTGTACGACCGGCCGCGCGCCCTGCCCATCACGGCGGCCGACGCGACGACCCAGGAGTCGAAGCCGCTGGCGTCGTCGACGAATCGGCCGACCCCGTCCAAGAGTGGGCCGAGCCCCTCGCCGAAGCCGACCGGGACACCCCGGGCACCGAGCCCGTCGAAGACCCCGCCGAAGAGCCCCGGCCCGCCGTCCACCGGATCCGGGCAGGTGAAGGGCTACGACACCGAGGGCGGCCGGGCGGTCTTCGACATCGGCGAGCGCTCCGCGACCCTCGTCTCGGCCACTCCGGGCGCGGGCTGGTCGATGCAGGTGTGGAAGACGGAGACCTGGATCCGGGTGGAGTTCAGCTCGGGCGCGGACCGGGTGTCGGTGTTCTGCACGTGGCACGACGGGCCACCGCGGGTGGACATCGGAACCTACTGAGTCACTGGCGCACTGTCACCGGAACACCGTCACCCGAGCCCCGTCACCGGAAAACCGTCACCGGAACACCGACGGGGGTGGCGCCGGGGAGGCCACCGCCGCGAGGTCCTGCACGGGGACGGCCCCGCCGGTGAAGTCGGTGAGCGCCTTGCCGTGCTCGACGCGGGCCGGGTGCGGGTCGGAGGCGGCGCTGCGGGTCAGTTCGGCGACCGGGAGCGGCCGGTCGGCGGCGACGAGGACGGCGTTGCCGAACCGCTTGCCGCGCAGTACGGCCGGGTCGGCGATCAGCGCGAGCTCCGCGAAGCGGTCGGCGGCGGTGGCGATCTGGCCGCGCAGATGCGCGAGCGGCGGACCGTCGGCGAGATTGGCGGCGTACACACCGCCGGGCGCCAGGACCCGGCGTACGTCGTCGAGGAACTCGGTCGAGGTCAGGTGGGCCGGGGTGCGGGTGCCGCTGAAGACGTCGGCGATGACGAGGTCGGCCCACCCGTCGGGCAGCTTGGCGAGTCCGTCCCGGGCGTCCGCCGACCGCACCCGGATCCGGGCGCCCGGGTCCAACGGCAGTTCCCGGCGGACCAGTTGGACGAGAGCGGCGTCACGTTCGACGACCTGCTGGGTGGAGCGGGGGCGGGTGGCGGCGACGTAGCGGGCGAGAGTGAGGGCGCCGCCGCCGAGGTGGACGGCCCGTACGGGTCTGCCCGGCGGGGCGACGAGGTCGATGACGTGTCCCAGGCGCCGCTGGTACTCGAAGGAGAGGTACGCCGGGTCGTCCAGGTCGACGTGCGACTGCGGGGCCCCGTCGATCAGCAGTGTCCAGGCCCGGGCGCGGTCCCGGTCGGGTATCAGCTCGGCGAGCCCGCCGTCGACGCGTTCGACGACGGCTTCGGCTGCGGCCGACCGGCGCCGGGCGTTCCTGGACCTTCCCATGGGGTCATTGTCGCAAGCCGGTGGCCGGGCCGCCCGGGCAGGCGGGTCACCGGCAGTTGTCGGCCGCCTCGATCAACCGGGCCGCCTCCCCCAGCGCCGCCCGCAGGACCGTGGGGTCCGTCGCGAGGTCCGCGTCGCCGGGCGGCAGCAGCCAGTCCGAACCCTCGACCGGCGGCTCGGGATCGAGGTTCAGGCTCAGGCCCCGGCCGTCGGTCTCCGTGCAGGTGCTGCCCGGCAGATCCCAGGCCGCCGCGGTGCCGGGCGGGACCACGAAGCCCAGCGTGTCACCGCCGCCGTCGTGCAGCACCGGGCCGACACCGTCGCCGGGGCCCCGCCGCAGGATGTCGACCGCTTCCAGGCCCTGTCGCGCCGGGACCGTGACCACGTCGCAGCCCGGGGGCTCGCTGCACTGCGCGGTCGGTACGTGCCCCACCGTCGTCGACGGCGTACGAGGGACGATGCTCTGGCTGGTCTCCATCACGGCCTCCACCACGGAACCCCTTTTGCAGTCCGAAGAGTTCAACGCGGCGCCGCGTCAACGGCTACGGCGGAAGTCCGCCGCAAAGGATGGCAGTTCATGGCAGATCCAGCATGAGATATCCGGTTTGTAGCCAAACCCAGCGTGCCGGGTCCGATACAGCAGGTACGTTCTTGCCCGCCGGAGACAAGGACATCACACGGATATTCGGCCCAACTCACCGATATCCGGTTCGACTTTGCCCCCACTCCGGCAATGGTTCGACGGTTCGCACGAGAGGACCCGGCCATGGCGTCGTCAGAGCTGACCTCGTCCCAGCCCCCAAGGCCGCCGCGGCCGAACCTCGCGTTCCGGCAGCTGCGCGGTCAGCGCTCGCCGGCCGAGTTCGCCGCGGCGGTGCGGCGGGCCGCTCGCGAGATCGGCGAGCGGGTCAGCTGTGACGCGCGTTACGTCGGGCGCGTCGAGGCCGGCGAGATCCGCTGCCCCAACTACGCGTACGAACGGGTGTTCCTGCACATGTTCCCCGGCCGCACGCTCACCGACCTCGGCTTCGCGCCCCGCTCGTCCGTACGCGGACGCCGGGCGCACGCGGAAGAGGACACGCCCTTGGTGCACACCACGCTCCAGGTGCGCGCGTCGTGTGAGACGTGGGGGGCCCGTGAGCCGTATGACCCCTCGAACCCTCAGGACCCGTACGACCCGCATGACCCGCATGACCCGTACGACCAGTGCGGCCCGTGCGGCCCGTGCGGCCCGTGCGGCCCGTGCGGCCCGTGCGGCCCGTGCGGCCCGTGCGGCAGACAGCGGAACCACCCGAACGACGAGAACCACGAGATCCACGAGGAGAGCGACGTGCTGCGTCGCGCATTCATGACAGGCGGAGGCGCCACGGTGGCCGCCGCCTCACTGAGCCCCCTGGGGCTCGCCTTCGACGCCGCGGCTGCGGAGCGTCCCGTCAGACGTGTCGGGGGACGTGAGGCGGACGCGCTCGAGGAAGCCGTACGCCGCATCCGGCTGCTCGACGACCGGCACGGCGCGGACGGCCTCTACCGGCGTGCCGCCGCCCCGCTGCGCGCCGCCTACGCGCTGCTCGACGCCGGGACGACCCGGCAGGCGACCGGCGACCGGATCCATGCGGGCGCGGGGGAACTGGCCATCTCGGTGGGGTGGCTCGCGCATGACTCGGGGCGGTTCGACGACGCGCGCTCGCACTACGCGGAGGCGCTGGCGACGGCCCGGATGGCCGGGGACGCGGCACTGGAGGCGCACGCCTTCTGCAACACGTCGTTCCTCGCCCGGGACGCCGGCCGCCCTCGTGAGGCGGTGCGGGCGGCCCAGGCCGCACAGCGTGTCGCGCGCGCCCTTGGTTCCGCCCGGCTGATGTCACTGCTCGCGCTGCGGGAGGCGGGCGGCTGGGCGGGGCTCGCCGATCGCACCGGCTGCGAACAGGCACTCGTGCGTGCGCAGGCCCTCTTCGGGCGGGGCCGCTCGGACGCCGATCCCGAGTGGATGAGCTTCTACGGTGAGGCCGAGCTGGAGGTCCTGGAGGCGCAGTGCTGGTCGACGCTGGGCAACTGGCGGCGGGCGGCGCGGCATGCCGGGCGGGCGGCCCAGCTCCAGGATCCGCACTTCACGCGCAACATCGCGCTGTACACGGCGGAACTGGCGGACGACCTGGCCCGTGGGGGGCGCCCCGACGAGGCCGCGGCGGCGGGCATGCGGGTGCTGGATCTGCTGGACCAGGTGCAGTCCTCGCGGGTGCAGACGATGCTGGCGGGGACCGCGCGGGTGCTGCTGCCGCATCGGCGGGCGAGCGGGGTGTCCGCGTTCCTGGAGCGGCATGCGTCGGTGCCGCGGATGGTGTGAGCTGCGTTCCCGGTCACCGCGCGCGAGACGGCGGTCGGCCTGGTTGCCGGTGGTCCCGGTCACCGGTCGTCCCGGTGACCGGTCGCCCCGGCGGCCCGCTAGCCGACCAGGTGGCCCAGGTCGTTCCACGCCTCGATCGCCGGTTCGCCGTATGCCCAGCCCAGGACGGACAGCGACGTGGGGTTGAGGCGGATGCGGGCCGCGAAGTCGAGCGGCATACCCAGCCAGCGCGCGCCTATGGACCGCAGTATGTGCCCGTGCGCGAAGACCAGGACGTCCCGGTCCTGCTCGCGGGCCCAGGCCACCACCTCGTCGGCGCGGGCCGTCACCTCGGCGCGGGTCTCCCCCTCGGGGACTCCGTCGCGCCAGATGAGCCAGCCGGGCCGGACGGCGTGGATGTCCGCCGGGGTCATGCCCTCGTACGCGCCGTAGTCCCACTCCATGAGCGTGTCCCAGGCACGCGCGCGGTCACCGAAGCCGGCGAGTTCGCACGTCTCCCGCGCGCGTGACAGCGGGCTGGTGCGCACCTCGACGCCGGCCAGCCCGTCGTACGGCGGCTGGTGCAGGCGTTCGCCCAGGAGCTTCGCGCCCCTACGGCCCTCCTCCAGGAGCGGTACATCGGTCCTGCCGGTGTGCTTTCCGGACAGCGACCACTCGGTCTGTCCGTGCCGGGCCAGCAGGATGCGCGGTGCCATGAAGGGGCCTTCCGGGAAATGAGAGGCGGAACACCTCCATCATCGCGCACGCTGTGCGCGGGCAACCCGCGGGGCGATCTCTGCGTCTTGAGGGCCGGGGCGCCCGAAGGGGGCGCACGCATACACCGTAAAGTAATACGACCGGTCAACCGGGCGCGGTGACGAGAAGGGGGAGGCGATCGGATGCCACACGCCGAAACAGCTGGCGTGGAGGCGACGCCGCGGACCCGCCTGCGTTGGTGGACCGAGCTGCCGCTGATACTCCTGGTCTACGCCTGCTACTCGGCGGGCCGGCTGCTCGCCCGGGGCGACGTGTCCACCGCCGTGGATCACGGCGTCGCGATCCTGGACATCGAGAAGGCCCTCTTCCTCAACGCCGAGCACCCCCTCAACCGTCTCTTCACCCGTGAGCCCTGGATAGGCGTCCCGGCCGACTTCTGGTACGCGTCGCTGCACTACCTGGTGACGCCCGTGCTCCTGGTCTGGCTCTTCCGGTCGCGCACCCTGCACTACCGTGCGGCCCGCACCTGGCTGATGACGTCGACCTTCATAGGTCTGATCGGCTTCACCCTGCTTCCCACCTGCCCGCCCCGGCTGCTGGCCGAGAGCTACGGCTTCGTGGACACGATGGCCCACTACAGCTCGTACGGCTGGTGGGGCGGCGAGGCGAGCGCGCCCCGGGGCATGGGCGGCATGACGAACCAGTACGCGGCGATGCCGAGCCTGCACGTCGGCTGGGCCCTGTGGTGCGGCGTGATCCTGTGGCGCCACGGCGGCACCCGCCTCGCCAAGATCGCGGCGATCGCCTACCCCCTGATCACCACGATCGTGGTCATGGGCACCGCCAACCACTACTTCCTCGACGCTGCCGCGGGCGCCGCGGTGATGGGCGTCGGCCTGCTGCTCGCACCGCTCGTCATGCGGACCGCCGACCGGGTCCGTGCCCGCTTCGGGACGGCAGCCGCAGCGGTCGCACCGGCCTCCGGCGGCACGGCCCGGACCGGCTCCGACGCGACCGTCGCCGGATCCGCCGCCCCCGTTCCGGTGGCCACTGCCGACGCTCCTTCCCCGGTTGTCAGTGGTGGATGCCAGACTTCCGCGGGTGAGCGAATTCCACGGCAGCGCGATTCCCGGTTCGGATCCGGAGCCGAGCCGAGTGCCGCCCCCCAGGACGCGGGGGACGGCTCTCCGGCACCGGCTCGCTGAGCTGCGCGGTCCCGACGTACCGGCCAGGGCACTGGACGCCCGCGCCCTGGCCGCCCTCGCCGCCAACCCCGGCTGCAAGCGGCGCGCGATCCTCGACGGCGCCGGGGTGAACAAGGCGGCGGTGGCGAGCGCGTTGGGCGCGCCGTCGGCGTTCGGGCAGTCGCAGTTCGCCTTCACCCGCGGGAACGCCTTCGAGGCCAAGGTCAAGGCGGACGGCGGCGCGGAGCTGCTGCGGCTGGTGCACGAAAGACTGGACCGCGGCGCCGAGCCGCCCGCCCACGCGCGCGTGCCCGAGCTCACGGCGATCGGCCCCGAGGGCCGCACGGCGCGTACGGCACTGGCGTTGCGCGAGGCCACCGAGGCGCGCGGGGAGTGGACGCTGCTCGACCATCCGATGCTCGCGCTGGACGTCGCCGGCTCGCCCGCCTTCCTGGAGCCGGACGCGGTCGTCGTGCATCCGGACGGCAGCTGGACGGTCGTGGAGATCAAGTCCTTCCCGATGCTCGACGGTTCGGCGGACCCCGCCAAGGTGGGCGCCGCCGCCCGGCAGGCCGCGGTGTACGTGCTGGCGCTGGAGCAGGTCGCCGCCCGGCTGGACCCCGCCCCGCGCGTCCGCCACCGGGTGCTCCTGGTCTGCCCGAAGGACTTCTCCAACCTGCCCACCGCCTCGGCCGTGGACGTCCGCAAGCAGCGCGCGGTGACCGCCCGGCAGCTGGCCCGCCTCACCCGCATCGAGGACATCGCCGACGCTCTCCCCGCCGGCACCTGTTTCGACCCCGAGCTGCCCCCGGCCGACCTGACGGCCGCCGTCGAGTCGGTCCCGGCGACCTACGCGCCCGAGTGTCTGTCCGCCTGCGAACTGGCCTTCCACTGCCGCGCGCGTTCCCGTGCGTCCGGCGCGGTGACATCGCTGGGCCGCGCCGTGCGCGCCGAGCTGGGCGGCCTGACGACCGTCGAGGACGTTCTGTCGGCGGCCCGCGGCGAGTCCGGCGACCCCGACGACCCGGCGGTGGCGGCATTGCGCAGGGCGGCCCGGCTGCGCGCCGAAGCCCTCGGTGAGCCGGCCCCGGGCGGGGTCACCTCCGCCGCCCTCGGCCCCGAGGCGGTGGCCCCGTGTCGCTGATCTCCACCCTCGCCCGCCTCGAAGCCGTCAGCACCGGTCGCGCCCAGCGCGCCGCCACCGTCCGCCATCGCCGCCTGTCCGAGCGCCCCCTGGTCTTCGTGCCGCTGACCACCGCCGGTGAGGCGGGCGCCCCGCTCGGCGCGCTGGTCGGCACCGACCGGGACGCCCCGCATCTGCTGGTCGTCCCGCAGCCGCGCGACCGGGACCTGAGGTTCGCGTTCCTGGCCGAGCTGGCGGACGTCGTCCTGCCGTACATCGACTCCTACGCCACCGATGTCGAGGCCGCCGAGCGCAGCGAGACCGATCCGGAGACCGGCAAGCGCGTCAAGGTCGAGGTCGAACTGTGCGCGGACGCCCCGCAGCTGCTCGTGCCGAGCCGCGCGGGTATCGAATTCGTACGGCTGTTGGGCCGCTCCATGCGTTTCCGGCGTACGGCGGAGCAGGACCCGGAGGCGCCCCATCCGGCGCCTCCGCGCGTGCCGTTGCTCGGCCGGTGGCTCACCCACTTCGGTGAGCGCGCCCGCGTGCCCGGCTCCTCGCTGCTGCTGGCCATGACGGACGTACTGGCCCGGCACTGGGCGACCGGCCAGTCCACCCTGGAGGATCAGCACCTCGGCGCGCTGCTCGCCTGGATCGCCCCGCCCGAAGGCGAGACAGGCGCGGAGGCGGCGCTGCGGGCGGAGCTCGCCCGGGACCGGGAGGGCCAGTTGCTGTGCCCGCCGGCCGGTCCCGCGACCGACCCGGCGTTCGACAACAAGCTGCTCGCGCCTGCGATCGAGCGCTACGACCGTGCGCGTACGGCTCTCGCCGCCGCCGAGGACGGGCTGGAGGCCGACGACCGGCTCGGTGATCTCACCACGGCCGAGCGGGACATCCGCAAGCTCGTCGAGAGTCGGACGCTGCCCACCTGGCAGGCGGTGTGGCATGGCCTGGATCTGCTGCGGGCCCAGCTGCCCGAGGCCGGGCGGCACGTCGAGGAGCGGTGGACGCGCGACCGCTGGTCGTTCACCGGCCACCGCGACCGGGTCGTGGCCGGCGAACCTCCGCAGCCGCGCCGCGACGACGCGGTCACCGCCGCCGGCAAGCTCGCCGCGCGTGAGCGCGAACAGGCCCGTCTGGAGGCGCAGGAGGCGCTCGACGATCCGCTGGTGATGGCGGGCCGCAGGCTGGCCGGAGAGGCGTTCGCGGGCGAGGTCGTCGACGTGGTGATGGCCTACAGCGAGGGCAAGCGGCCGAGCCCGCGCCCGCTGGTCACCGTCCGCACGGACGACCGGCCGCAGCCGGCCGAGCGGGCCAAGGTGTTCCGGTCGCTGGGCGGCAAGCCCCAGTCGGCGGAGTTCGTCGGGTACGCCGGGGCACCCGACGACGACGGCGGCGCCCTGCTCGTCCTGCGCGTGCTGGACAAGATGGGCCGCGGCAAGGAACCGGAGGAAGGGTCCGTGCCGGAGAAGGGCGACCTGGTCTGCTTCACCCTGTTCGAGCATGAGCAGCGGGGCGGTGCGAAGCTGCCCGACCCGGAGGAGACGCCGTGGACGCATGGCGGGCCGCCCGGGGAGCAGGTGCCCGAGGCCGCCGACCGGCCGACCGAGGAGGACGTCCTGTGACCGCCGTGCCTGTGACCCCCGGGCCTGTGACCGCAGTGCCCGAGACCGCCGTGTTCGACCCCGGTGCCGCCGCGGCCGAGGCCACCGGCGCGATTCTCGCCGACACGCTGCACGGCACCGCGCGCGGTGTCGTCGTCGACTCCCCGCCCGGCGCCGGCAAGTCCACTCTGGTCGTCCGGGCGGCGCTCGAACTCGCCGACGCCGGCCGGCCGTTGATGGTCGTCGCGCAGACCAACGCCCAGGTCGACGACCTGGTGCTGAGGCTCGCCGAGAAGAGTCCCGGGCTGCCGGTGGGGCGGCTGCACAGCAGCGACTCCGACCCGTACGACAAGGCGCTGGACGAGCTGGCGAACGTACGCAAGTCGGCGAAGGCGGGCGACCTCGCGGGGCTCGCCGTCGTCATCTCCACGGCGGCGAAATGGGCGCATGTGAAGGTCGACGAGCCTTGGCCGCACGCGATCGTGGACGAGGCGTACCAGATGCGCTCGGACTCCCTGCTCGCCGTGGCGGGCCTCTTCGAGCGGGCCCTGTTCGTCGGCGACCCCGGCCAGCTGGACCCCTTCTCCATCGTCGGCAGCGAGCAGTGGGCGGGCCTGACCCACGACCCCTCGGCGTCCGCGGTCACCACTCTCCTCGCCCACAACCCCGAGCTGCCCCAGCACCGTCTGCCGGTCTCCTGGCGGCTGCCCGCGTCCGCGGCGCCTCTGGTCTCCGACGCCTTCTACCCGTACACGCCGTTCCGCAGCGGCACGGACCATGACGACCGCCGTCTCTCCTTCGCCGTCCCCTCGGACGGCTCGGGCCCCGACCGGGTGATCGACGAGGCGGCGGAGTCGGGCTGGGGGCTGCTGGAGCTGCCCGCCCGGCACACCCCGCGCACGGATCCGGAGGCGGTGCGGGCGGTGGCGACCGTCGTACGGCGTCTTCTGGACCGCGGGGGCGCGGCGACATCGGAGCGCTCACCCGACCCCGCGCCCCTCACCGCCGACCGGATCGCCGTCGGCACGGCCCACCGGGACCAGGCGGCGGCGGTCCGGGCCGCCCTCGCCGAGCTGGGCGTGACGGACGTCACCGTCGACACCGCGAACCGCCTCCAGGGCCGCGAGTACGACGTGACGGTCGTCCTCCATCCCCTCTCCGGCCGCCCCGACGCCACCGCCTTCCACCTGGAGACGGGCCGCCTCTGCGTCCTCGCCTCCCGCCACCGGCACGCCTGCATCGTGGTGTGCCGGGCGGGGGTCAGCGACCTCCTGGACGACTATCCGTCGACGGAGCCGGTGCAGCTGGGGACCGTGGTGAAATTCCCCGACGGCTGGGAGGCCAACCACGCGGTGCTGGCGCGCCTGGCGGAGCATCGGGTGGTGTGGCGGGCGTGAGCCGCGCCCGATGCCCACTTGCGCGAGCGCGGGACAATGGACGGTGGATCGGTCCACAGGCGGTTTCCGGTGGCCTGCGAGATCGGTGACGTACGAGGAGGAGACAATATGGCGGAGCCCACGCCGCGACCGAACCAACCGCGGCTACGCCCCGCGCCCCTGCTCTTCGAGCCCGCGCAGGTGGCCGCCGACCCGGAGCACTTCTTCGACCTGGAGTCCATCGACGACCCGCGGGCACTGCTGGTGCGGGCGACCGAGCTGACACAGGCGTTCCGGGCGGCGACCGACCGTGCGGTGGAGTTCCAGGCCATCGCGGCGGCCCAGCTGGCGGACCCCCGGCGGTTCGACCGGCTCACGCCCGCCGACATCGCCGCGCAGGCCGAGTGGACCGAGGACTACGCCAAGAAGATGGTGGAGTTCGGCCGGGATCTGATGAGCGGCGTCGAGGGCCCGGGGCACGTCGACCCGGTGTGACCGGCACTGCGACCGCAGGTCCATCCGGCGCCACAGCCGACACTCCGTCCGGCGTGAAAGCCGGCGCGGCACGGCATATGCCAGGCGGGCAAGATACGCCCTGCCACCCGGCCCTGTCCTGATTTCCAGGAACTCCCGAGAACGGACTGCTCACCGTCGGTAGATGTATTTGCCATGAGCAGCACACGCAACGCCCCGTTCTCCCCGGCCTCCCTCACCGCGGACGGCGCCGCCTGGCTCGCCTCCGCAGAACCGTATCCGCGCAGCACCCTGGCGCTCTGGGACGAGCGGCCCACGGCCCCCGTGGTGGTGGCCTGCGGCTCCGTCTTCGACGTCGTGAGCACACCCGCGGTCTTCGGGCGCCGGATGGTCGACCAGCTGTGGGACTTAGGGCCCGGCACCGGACCGGTGGCCGTGTTCCGGGGCCGCATGCTGCTGTTCGCCGCGCCCGGCACGGCCCAGCGACTGCCCTCGCTGCTGCGGTGGGAGGAGCTCGGCCGCGCGGGTGACGTCCCCCCGCTGCTGTGCCACGGCACCGGAGACGCGGTGACCGTCCCGGCCGCCCGGTCCGGCTTCGCGGCTTCCGCCGGCTCCCGCTGGCTGGTCGCCCCGGACACCCGTGATCCCTGGTTACCGGGCCCGGAAGTACTGCTCTGGGCAGCCGTGCGGGCGGCTCGCGCGGCCGTTCGGATATCGATTTTTCCCCACGCCGATCAGGGTGCTAAGGTCTACGACGTCAGCAGGCGCCGCTAGCTCAGTTGGTTAGAGCAGCTGACTCTTAATCAGCGGGTCCGGGGTTCGAGTCCCTGGCGGCGCACAGACAATCGAAGGCCTCTCGCAGCAGCGGGGGGCCTTCGCTCATGCACCAGGTCCCCCCGGGGGGCGGCTGGGGGTCCGGGGGTCATCCCCCGGGAAACACAGCATCAGCGGGTCCGGGGTTCGAGTCCCTGGCGGCGCACAGACAATCGAAGGCCTCTCGCAGCAGCGGGGGGCCTTCGCTCATGCACGGGGTACCCCAGGGGCGGCTGGGGGTCCGGGGGTCATCCCCCGGGAAACGCAGCATCAGCGGGTCCGGGGTTCGAGTCCCTGGCGGCGCACAGACAATCGAAGGCCCCGAGCAACAGCGGGAGCCTTCCCACGCCGAGGTGCGAGCGCCCCGTACCACCCGGCGTACGGCCCCTACCACCAGTCACCTCCCGTCTGCCACCAGGCGCACCGCCACCCCCCGGCGCAATCCCCACTCGACGCGCGACCCCCCGTTCGGCGCGGGCGCTATCCCCCTGTCGCGATCTTCACCGTCCACGCCCCCGAAGCGGTACGCCCCTCCACCTCCACCCGCACGCCCTCCCCCGGGACCGTGAAGCTCTCCCCAAGGCCGACCGGCGCGTCCGCGAGCGGCGGGTACACCGACTGCTCCCAGCAGGCCGCGGTGCGCGGATGGGCGTCGATCACCTGGACCGGACCGCCACCGGACTCGGTACGGCTGCGCACCCGGTACACCAGTACCCCCTGCCGGCAGGCCGCCACGTCGTTGCCCACCGGCCCGCGCACCTCGAAGGCGAGCGCGCTCTCGGGCCCGGTGCGGACGACAGCGAGCTTGATGCCGTTCCCCAGCCCGAAGCCGGGAACGCCACCGACCGCACCGGATCCGCCCACCGCCCCCCATCCACTCACACCACCCACCGCACCCGATCCACCCACCGCACCGGATCCTCCGACCGCCCCGGCCCGGTCCAGCCCGGCGAGCGCACCCCCGTCGAGCCGGCCCCCTCCCCCGAACGCACCGACCCCGCCCACCGCTCCCTCCGCAGTGCCCGCAGTACCCGCCGCCCCCGCACTCACCGCAGCACCCGCACCCCCCACAGTCGCCGCACCCTCCGAACCCTCCGAACCCTCCGAACCCAGCGAGCCCTTCGAACCGTCCACGCCCCCCAATCCCCCCGAACCGCCCGCCACCCCCGCCGCCCCCGCCGCCCCCACCCGCGCCGACTCCCCGGGCCCCGCCGCCAGTGGTTCCAAGGTCAGTCGGGTCGGGCCGGATCCCGAACCCCGCACGCACATCACCTGCCGCGGATCCAGCCACCCCAGCTTCCACTTGTGCCAACCGAACAGGTCCGGTGCCATGCCGAACTGGCTGCCCATCAGGTCCCAGTCGCCGACGTGGGTGTCCCAGTCACCCTTGCCGTCGACCGGGCGGTGGTAGAGGTCCGGCAGGTCGAAGACATGGCCGGTCTCATGCGCGAGGACCAGCCGGTCCGGCGGGTGGTTCTCGAACACCGTGACGACGCGCCGGATGTCCGTGCCGTCGGCCCGCAGCGGCTCCTCCAGGTTGACGACCTTCGTGGCGTCCGAGTCGACGCCGGGCGCGTCCGGATCGGCGACGAAGTAGACGATGTCGTGGCGGGAGAAGTCGACCTCCCGGTCCGCCAGGGCGAGGGCATCACGCAGATAGGCGGCGCGACGGGCCATGTCCCAGTCGCGCTGTATGGCGTACGCCGTCGAGGGGCGGGGCATACGAAGCCAGTGCCGGAGCGTGTGCGGGCGCAGGGTGAATCTGCCGTAGGAGGCACGCTCGAAGAAGCGGGTGGTGAGCGGGAAGTGGTCGGCCGTCAGTTCCTCGGGGGTCGTCAGGGGCTGTGAGTCCGGGAAGGACAGGAACACCATGACCGCGTCGAGCGCCCGGGTCGGGCGCGGATAGGCGGCGTTCCAGGTGTCCAGGCCCTCGGAGTGATGCGCGTCGGTGCGTTCGAGGGTGCAGGGTGCCGTGTCGAACGGCTCGGCGACCGATGGTCCGGCGATCAGCCCGGTCGCGACGAGCGCCGACATCGTGGTGAACACGGCCGCGACACTGCGCAGTCGGGGCCATTCCCGCAGCCGACCCATGCAAGGGAGCAGGGGGAACTGACGCGGCACGAGGACCTCCGGGGACGGTTCGCGGGACACCGAACCCAGCCTGAGTCAGATTGTCGTACTACGCCCTGTTTGCCTGGACCGGATGGGTGAGAGGGCCGGGAATTCGCCCGCACCGACACCTCGAATCGCTCACGGAACGTCACAACTGGTCGGGACGCTGAAGAAGCCGTCCAGGTGCGGGCAGAAACGATCTGTCGGAAGCTCAGATCCCATGGGAACACTGAACTGTGGGTGGAAGGCCCCTGAACCAGCCTCTATGATCGGCACACTTTCCTGACACTTTCCTGCACGGACACGGCCTGGCGGCCGACCGCCCCCCGGCCGGCCATTCCGATGAGACCCATCCGAAGAACGAGTGCACTGCGGGAGCGAGCGGTGAGCGGAACGTCCGAAGGGCCGATGCCCGCGGCAGACCTCATCGGGCCAGCCGTCACAGAGAGTAATACAAAGGCATCCCCCGGTACCGGAGCGCCGCCCTACTCCTCCGCCTTCGGCGCCGCGCCGCTGGCGATGGCCGTGGTCGACCGCGAGGGTCTGGTGACGGGCGCCAACTCCGCCCTCGCCGACCTGCTCGGCACGGCACCCGGCGAGTTGGCCGGTGCCGTCGCCGCCGACCTGGTGGACCTCACCTCCGACACGCGCACCTGGCACGCGTATCTCGAGGTGCTGCGCGGCCGTCAGGCGAGACTGCGCTGCACGCGCCGGCTCAAACACCCGGACGGCCATTTCCTGTGGGCGCAGGTCACGGTCGCACCGCTGACCGGCGAGGAGCGCGGCGGAGTCCTGCTCTCCGTCACCGACGTCAGCGCCCACCGCGAACTCCAGGCGCGGCTGCGGCACTTGCAGATGCACGACCCGGTGACCCGGCTGCCCAACCGCACCCTCTTCTTCGAGCGGCTGTCGGCGGCCCTGGAGGAGGAGTCGTACGACGACAGCGGCGCCACCGGCCGTATCGGCCTGTGCTATCTGGACCTCGACGGCTTCAAGGCGATCAACGACACCCTCGGCCATCGCATCGGCGACACCCTGCTGGCCGCCGTGGCGGAGCGGCTCACGCAGTGCGCCGAGGAGGCGGGCCACGCCCGGTCGAGCCCACCTCTGGTGGCACGCCTCGGCGGCGACGAGTTCGCCCTGCTGGTGGAGAACTCGACGGGCACCGAGCAACTGGCCGACCTGGCCGAGTCGGTGCTGGAGTCCCTGCGGGCCCCCTTCGACATCTCCGGCCGGCGGCTGTCGGTGTCGGCCTCGATCGGCGTCGTGGAACGCCAGGCCGCCGGCACCACCCCGACCGCCCTGATGCAGGCCGCGGACACCACGCTGTACTGGGCGAAGGCGGACGGCAAGGACCGCTGGACGCTGTTCGACCCCGAGCGCAACGCCCACCGCATGACCCGCCAGGCCCTCGCCTCCACGCTCCGGCCCGCCATCGAGCGCGGTGAGTTCGCGCTGGAGTACCAGCCGCTGGTGAGCATGGAGGACGGCCTGCTGCGCGGCGTCGAGGCGCTTGTCCGCTGGAAACATCCTCAGTTCGGCGTACTGGCGCCGAATCGGTTCATCGGACTGGCCGAGGAGGACGGCTCGATCGTGCCGCTCGGCCGCTGGGTCCTGGCCACCGCCTGCCGCCAGGCACGCGCCTGGCAAGTGACGCACCCGGACGAGCCGCCGATCTTCGTGAGCGTGAACGTGGCCGTGCGCCAGGTCTGGGACTCGGACCTGGTGGCGGACGTGGCCCGGATCCTCGACGAGACGGGACTCGCCCCGCATCTCCTCCAGTTGGAGCTGACGGAATCGGCCGTGATGGGCTCGGCCGGCCGTCCGCTCCAGGCCCTTCAGGCGCTCAGCGACATGGGCGTGCGCATCGCCATCGACGACTTCGGCACGGGCTACTCCAACCTCGCCTACCTCAGCCGGCTGCCGGTCTCGGTGCTGAAGCTGGACGGTTCCTTCGTCCGGGGCTTCCAGTACGAGAGCGACAACAACACCGCGGCCGCCCCGCCGAACCCGGCCGACGAAGTGGTCGTCGAGGCGATGATCCAGCTGGCCCACCGCCTCGGCCTCACGGTCACCGCGGAATGCGTGGAGACCCTGGCACAGGCGTCCCGGCTGCGGCGGATCGGCTGTGACACCGGCCAGGGGTGGCTGTACTCACGGCCGGTGTCGCCGGACCGCATCTCCGAACTGCTGGGTGTGCAGGTCTGAGGACCGCCGGAGGGGCAGGACCGCTGTCTTGCCCGGGTGCGGTCATGCCGTCACGTGGGCCATGTGGGCATGCGCCCACGCGGTCACGTGGTCGGCAAGTCGTAGGCGTCCGCTATGAGTTCGTACGAGCGCAGGCGCACGTCCGGGCCGGGCGCGTTGCTCGTGATCATCAACTCATCGGCTCCGGTGCGCTTCTGGAGGTCGTCGAGGCCGGTGCGGACCTCGTCGACGGTGCCGTGGATGACGTTGGCGTTCCAGGAGTCGGCGAACTCGCGCTCCAGCGGCGTGAACTCGTACGCCTCGGCCTCCTCGGGTGTCGGGATGAGGCCGGGGCGGCCGGTGCGCAGCCGGATCATGCTGAGGGCTGCCGCCGCGACCTGGCGGCGGGCTTTGCGCTCCTCGTCGGCGGCGAGTGCGGAGACGCCGATGAGGGCGTAGGGGCGGTCCAGGACGGCGGACGGCTGGAAGGACTCCCGGTACAGGTCCAGGGCCGGGACGGTGTTGCGTGCCGAGAAGTGGTGCGCGAAGGCGAAGGGCAGTCCGAGCATCGCGGCGAGGCGGGCGCTGAAGCCGGAGGAGCCGAGCAGCCAGACCGGCGGGCGGTGCGGGGACTGGACGCCACCGGGCGAGGTCGCTTGGACGGGGCCGGGGACGGCGTGGATACGGCCGTAGGGGTGGCCGTCGGGGAAGTCGTCGTCGAGGAAGCGGGTGAGCTCGGCGAGCTGCTCGGGGAAGTCGTCGGCTCCTTCGTTCAGGAGCTCGGTGCGGCGCAGGGCCGCGGCCGTGGCGCCGTCCGTGCCGGGGGCGCGGCCGAGGCCGAGGTCGATCCGGCCGGGGGCCATGGCCTCCAGCGTGCCGAACTGCTCCGCGATGACGAGCGGGGCGTGGTTCGGGAGCATGACGCCGCCGGAGCCGAGCCGGATGCGGTCGGTGTGGGCGGCGAGATGGGCGAGGATCACGGCGGGCGACGAGGACGCCACGCCCGGCATGGAGTGGTGCTCGGCGACCCAGAAGCGGTGGAAGCCGCGGGACTCGGTGAGCCGGGCGAGGTCGACGCTGGTGCGCAGGGCGTCGGTCGCGGTGCGGCCGGAGCTGACCGTGACCAGGTCCAGGACGGAGAGGGGGACGGGGGCGGTGCCCCGGGTGGTGCCCCGGATCTCGTCCGGCCGGGTGTCGTCTGCCGCCACGTGTGCCTCCTGCTGTCGCCGTGCGGTCTGCCTCGGCGATAACAGGAGGGGGGCTCCGGTTTATTTCCTCGTCGCCCCCGCCACCCCCGCCTGCCCCTGTCCGTCCCTATTCATCCCTGTCCGTCCCTACTGGTGGTCACACCTGGACGATGGGCTCCTTCGTGAAGAGCGAACCCAGTTCCGGTGCGTTCACGCGGCGGTCCGTCAGCCTCAGCGCCTCCCAGACCGTGACCTGGTTTGCGGTGAGGACCGGCTTGCCCACGAGCTCTTCCAGCGCCGGGAGGTGGGAGGCGGTGTGCAGGGCGGTGTCCGGGAGCAGGATCGCCTCGGCGTCCGGGTGGTCCGCCTCCCGTGCCAGGGCGTGCAGCTCCTTGTCACCCCAGGTCCCCACCTCGGCCGCGGTGATGATCCCGGAGCCGCGCACCGCCACCACGTCCACGTCGGCGGCCCGCAGGAACTCCGCGAACAGCTGCGCCACGTCGTCCGGGTAGGTCGCGCCGATCGCGACCCGGCGCGCCCCGAGCTCCTGGATCGCGTGCACGAAGGCGAAGGACGTCGAGGAGGCCGGCATACCGGCCGCCAGGGCGAGGGCGCGCACCTGCTCATGGGCGCCCTCCCAGCCGTACACGAAGCTGCCGGAGGTGCACGCCCATACGACCGCCTCGGCGCCCGTCAGCCGCAGGGCCTCCACGCCCGCCGCGAGCCGCTGCGCGGAGCCCATCTCCCGCAGCGCGTCCTCCCGGTGCGCGTCCTCGCCGATGTCGGTGTGCACCAGGTCGAGACGGATGTCGCTGGCGAGCAGCTGCTCGATGCGTGGGTAGTCGTCCTCGGCGGAGTGGCCCGGGTAGAGGAATCCGAGTGCGGTCATGTCTGCCTTCCTACTGCTGTTCCTGTTCTGGAACGTCCGGCACGTCCGGCATCACGGGGCCGCCACGCGCCGCCGGATCGATCAGCGCCTGATACGGTCCCACCGCTCGGGTACCCAGTCGGCGCAGCGCCGCCCACATCGTGACCTGGTTGGCCGAGAGCACCGGGATGCGCAGCTCGGCCTCCAGCTGGGGGATCACGTCGTAGGTCGGCAGGTTGGTGCAGCTGATGAACAGGGCGTCGGCGGCGCGGCGCACGGCCTTGCGGGCCATGTCGGCCACATCGCGGTAGGGCACCTTCCAGATGTGCCGCGTCAGCCCCATGAACGCGCACCCCGTGACGACGGCCCCCGCCTCCGCCACGTACGCCTCCAGCGACCGTGTCACCGACACGGTGTACGGCGTCACCAGCGCCACCCGTCGCACACCCAGCTCGGTCAGCGCCTCCAGCAGCGCCCCGGACGTGGTGACCGCGGGGATCGCCCCGGCCCGGGTCATCGCCGCGCACATCGCCCGCTCGCCCGCGATGCCGCCGACGAAGCTGCCGGAGGTGCAGGCGTAGGCGACCACCTCGGGCGCGATGGCGGTCAGGGTGCGGACGCCGTCGCTCAGCGTCTCGTGCTCGCTGACGAGGCGGGCCAGATCGAGGCTGACCTCGACCGGCACATACGGAGTCCGGGTCAGGTGCAACGAGACCTCGTCCGGCATCCAGCGCCAGAGTTCGCGGTCCAGCGCGAAGTCGAAGGGGGCGACGACGCCGACCCCGCGCTGGGGTCGTGGTCCGCCGAGGAAGGAGATGTCCAGGGAGCTCATTGCAGGCACCGCCCTCACAACGAGAAACAGGTGAGCAACGGACCGTACGCACGCCCGTGTTGACGAAGGTAGGTTCGGGTGCGAGCGTGGTCAAACCTCGCATGTCAGACGGCCACCGCCGGCCGGTGCACCGCCCGGTGACGGCGCGGGCGCACACACGAGCAACGCCCCCACGCCCCCCGCACACGCCCCCACACACCCCCGGAGAAACGACCCCGCATGACGGCACCCGCGTCCGGCCTCCCGCCCACCCTCCTCGTCCTCGACGCCGATCCCCTGCCCCGCCTCGGCCGCCTCACCGGCCGCGCCCGCGTCGAGCACGCGGACGAGTCGACCCTCGCCGAGCGGCTGCCGCGGGCGGACGTCCTGCTGGTCTGGGACTTCACCTCGCACGCCGTACGCCACGCCTGGCCCGGCGAAGGGCCACGGCCGCGCTGGGTGCACACGGCGAGCGCGGGCGTGGACCATCTGATGTGCCCGGAGCTCACTGCGTCCGACACGGTGGTCACCAACGCGCGCGGGGTGTTCGACCAGCCGATCGCCGAGTACGTGGCCGCGCTGGTGCTGGCGATGGCGAAGGATCTGCCGCGCACCCTGGAGCTCCAGCGCTCGCGCGAGTGGCGGCACCGCGAGGGGCAGCGGGTGGCCGGCACGCGCGCGTGCGTGGTGGGATCCGGGCCCATCGGCCGTACGATCGCCCGCACGCTCAAGGCCCTCGACATCACCACCGCGCTGGTCGGCCGCACCCCGCGCACCGGCATCCACGGCCCCGACGACCTCGACCGGCTGATCGCCCGCGCCGACTGGGTGATCGCCGCCGCGCCGCTCACCGAGCAGACGCACGGCATGTTCGACGCCCGCCGCTTCGGCGTGATGCAGCCCTCCGCGCGGTTCATCAACATCGGGCGCGGGCAGCTGGTCGTGGAGGAGGCGCTGGCCGAGGCGCTGTCGAAGCGGTGGATCGCGGGGGCCGCGCTCGACGTCTTCGAGCACGAACCCTTGGGCGTCGACAGCCCGTTGTGGGGGCTGCCGGGTCTGATCGTCTCCCCGCACATGAGCGGCGACACCATCGGCTGGCGGGACGAACTCGGCCGTCAGTTCGTGGAGTTGTACGAGCGGTGGGAGGCGGGCAGACCACTGCTGAACGTGGTCGACAAGCAGCGCGGGTACGTACCCGGACGCTGACGTCTACGGCTGGAGGGCGACGCATGACGGATCTCACCGAACTGACCGCCGTACAACTCCTCGACGGCTACCGCAGGGGCGAGTTCAGCCCGGTCGACGCCGCGCGCGCGACGCTCGAGCGGGCCGAGCGGATCCAGCCGGAGGTGGGCGCCTTCGTCCGGCTCACCGCCGAGGCGGCCCTCGCGCAGGCACAGGAGTCGGCCGAGCGCTGGCGGCGCGGCGCACCGGCCGGTCTGCTGGACGGCGTGCCGGTCACGGTGAAGGACATCCTGCTGATGCGCGGCGCGCCGACGCTGAAGGGCTCCAGGACCATCTCCGAGCAGGGCCGTTGGGACGAGGACGCCCCTTCCGTGGCCCGGCTGCGCGCGCACGGCGCGGTCTTCCTCGGCAAGACGACCACCCCCGAGTTCGGCTGGAAGGGCGTCACCGACTCGCCCCTGTGCGGCATCACCCGCAACCCGTACGACCCGACCCGCACCGCGGGCGGCTCCAGCGGCGGCGCGGGGGCGGCCGTGGCGCTCGGCGCGGGGCCGCTCGCGCTCGGCACGGACGGCGGCGGCAGTGTCCGCATCCCGGCGGCGTTCTGCGGCATCTTCGGCCTGAAACCGACGTACGGCCGGGTGCCGCTCTATCCCGCGAGCGCGTTCGGCACGCTCGCGCACGTCGGCCCGATGACCCGGGACGCGGCCGACGCGGCACTGCTCCTCGATGTGATCGGCACCCCGGACTCCCGTGACTGGTCGGCGCTCCCGGCGCCGCCCGGCTCGTTCGTGACGGCCCTGTCCGGCGGGGTCCGCGGTCTGCGGGTCGCCTACTCACCCTCGCTCGGCGGGCAGGTGGCGGTACGTCCAGCGGTCGCGGCGGCGGTGCGGCGGGCGGTGGAACGGCTGGCGGGTCTAGGGGCGTACGTCGAGGAGACCGACCCCGATTTCACCGACCCGGTGGACGCCTTCCACACCCTGTGGTTCACCGGAGCGGCCCGGGTGACCCAGCATCTCGGGCCGTATCAGCGGGAGTTGCTCGACCCGGGCCTGAGGGAGATCTGCGCCTCGGGGGCCCGCCTCGGCGCCCTCGACTATCTGGCCGCCGTCGACGTGCGCATGGAACTCGGGCGCCGCATGGGCCGCTTCCACGACACCTACGACCTCCTCGTCACCCCGACCCTCCCGCTCACCGCCTTCGAGGCGGGCGCGGAGGTCCCGAAGGGCTCGGGGCACCGCCGCTGGACGGGCTGGACGCCGTTCACCTACCCCTTCAACCTCACCCAGCAGCCGGCCGCGACCGTCCCCGTCGGCAGGGACGGGGACGGTCTGCCGATCGGCCTCCAGCTCGTGGCCGCCCGGCACCGGGACGATCTGGTGCTGCGGGCGGCTCACTCGCTGTACGAGGCCGGTGCGGCCGGGCTCACAGCCTCCGGAAGCTGAGCGACTCGCCCAGCGCGCCGGACCGCCAGAGGTCGTTGCAGCCCTCGGCCATCTCCTCCAGCCCCTCGACCACCTGGCCCCAGACGATCCCGGGCACCCAGCCCACGTCGCCGTTCAGGAGCAGGTTGTTGCGCTCGTAGAACAGGGCCAGGTCGACCAGCGTGGTGCCGGCGCGGACCTCACGGTCGTAGCCGTAGGACTTGGTGCCCAGTTCGGTGCCCGCGAAGGCGAAATAGCACAGATCGCCGGGGATGGGGGTGACTGTCGGGTTTTCCAGGGGCGGCTCCGTTTCCGCGAAGGGCGGGAAGAGGGCGTAGATCTCGTTGCGGGCGTATTTGGCGTGGTAGACGTCGCCGGTCAGGGGCAGGGCATCCCAGACGGCCGCGCAGGTGAGCGGGGCGCGGTCGTCCAGGAGTTTGGCCGTGCAGTTGATTCCCCGCTTGACCAGCGACACCTCGATGAACCGTTCAGTCATGCATTCCAGGGTGCATACATCGCATGGACTCGGGTAGCCGCGCCGCCATGGCTCCACCACTGGAACATGTAGAGACACATGTCGGACACAGATCCGGGACCACACGCCGGTCGCTGCTCGCGGGGGTGGCGGCGCTCGGCGCGCTGGGCGCGGCCGGATGCTCGCGCGTGGCCACGGCGTCCACCAAGGAGGGCGGCGAGCTGCTCGACCGGCTGCGCGCCGCCGGTGTCGTACGGCTCGGGATAGCGGGCGAGATCCCGTTCGGGTACATCGACAAGAACGGTGAACTCACCGGCGAGGCGCCTGAGCTGGCGAAGGTCATATTCAAGCGGCTCGGCGTGGACCGGGTACAGCCGGTGCCGACCGAGTTCGGCTCACTGATACCCGGGCTCAACTCGCAGCAGTTCGATGTCGTCGCCGCCGGGATGTACGTCAACCCCGAGCGCTGCGAACAGGTCATCTTCTCCGACCCCGACTACCAGATGCTGGACTCCTTCATCGTCCGCAAGGGCAACCCGAAGGGGCTGCGCTCGTACAAGGACGTCGTCGAGAAGAACGCCAGGTTCGCCACCGGCACGGGCTATGCCGAGATCCAGTACGCCGTCGAGGCGGGGTACAAGGAGAGCGACATCCTCATCGTGCCGGACCAGGTCGCGGGGCTGAACGCCGTCGAGGCGGGACGCGTGGACGTCTTCGCCGGTACGGCCCTGACCACCCGTGAGGTCGTCAAGAAGTCGGGCAAGGCCGAGGCGACCGAGCCGTTCAAGCCGATCGTCGGCGGCAAACCGCATGTGGACGGCGGCGCGTTCGCCTTCCGGCCGACCGAGACGAATCTGCGGGACGCCTTCAACGTCGAGCTTCACAAGCTGAAGAAGAGCGGGGAGCTGCTGCGCATCCTCAAGCCCTTCGGCTTCACCGAGGCCGAGATGACCGACCTCACCGCGAAGGAGCTGTGCGGCGGATGACCTCGGGACTCTGGGAACTCGTACTCCAAGGAATCTGGATCACCGTCCAGCTGCTGGTGCTGAGCGCGCTGGTGGCCGCGGCGGTCGCCTTCGGGGTCGGCATGGCCCGCACCCACCGGCTGTGGATCGTCCGCTTCCTCGCGGGCTTCTACACCGAGGTGTTCCGCGGGACCTCGGCCCTGATCATGATCTTCTGGGTGTTCTTCGTACTGCCGGTCGCCTTCGGCTGGCAGCTGGTCCCGCTGTGGGCCGGCACCCTCGCGCTAGGACTGACCTACGGCGCGTACGGCGCCGAAATCGTGCGCGGCGCCCTCAACTCCGTCGACCCGGCGCAGCGCGAGGGCGGGATCGCGCTCAGCTTCACGCCGTGGCAGCGGATGCGGCTGATCCTGCTGCCGCAGGCGATACCGGAGATGATCCCCTCCTTCACCAACCTGCTGGTGGAGCTGCTCAAGGGCACCGCGCTGGTGTCCGTGATGGGCATGGGCGACCTGGCCTTCAGCGCCAACCTGGTGCGCCTCGCGCTCCAGGAGAGCGCGGAGATCTACACGTACGTCCTGCTGATCTACTTCGTCATCGCCTTCCTGCTCACGCGCGGCATGCGCGGACTGGAACGCAAACTCAAGGCCGGTGTCGGCAAATCCGTCGGGCGCACGCCCGACCAGGAGCTGCACCGTCCTGAGACGACCGGTGTGGGCGCGGGAGGTGCTCTCTGATGGACTGGGACTGGGGCGCCGTCGCCGACTTCATGCCACGCTTCTGGGACGGGCTGCTGCTCACCCTGCAGATCCTGGCCCTCGGCTCACTGATCTCGTTCGCGCTGGGCCTGGTGTGGGCGCTGCTGATGCGCACGCCGACCCGCTGGGTGCGCTGGCCGGTCGGGGCGGTCACGGAGTTCATCCGCAACACCCCGCTGCTCGTGCAGCTGTTCTTCCTCTTCTACGTGCTGCCCGAATGGGGCTTCACCTTCTCCGCGCTGACCACCGGTGTCTTCGCGATCGGGCTGCACTACTCGACGTACACGATGCAGGTCTACCGCGCCGGCATCGAGGCGGTGCCGGCCGGTCAGTGGGAGGCCGCGACGGCGCTGAACCTGCCGGTGACCAAGACATGGCGGGCGGTGATCCTGCCGCAGGCGATCCGCCGGGTCGTGCCGGCGCTCGGCAACTACGTCATCGCGATGCTCAAGGACACCCCGATCCTGATGACGATCACGGTGATGGAGATGCTGGGCGAGGCGCGGCTGTTCGCGCAGGACAGCTTCCAGTTCACCGAGCCCCTGACGGTCATCGGTGTGGCCTTCATCTTCATCGCCTATCCGGCCTCCCTTCTCGTACGAGCCCTGGAGCGACGCCTTGTCCGCTGACACCCCGCTGATGAAAGATCCCGACGCGAGCGCCAACCCGCCGGTGGACGGCGCCGAGCTGATCCGTTTCGACAACGTCACCAAGCGGTTCGGCTCCAACACGGTGCTGGACGGGCTCGACTTCTCCGTCGCGTCCGGCAAGCACGTCACGCTGATCGGCCCGTCCGGCTCCGGCAAGACGACGATCCTGCGGCTGCTGATGACCCTGCTCAAGCCGGACGAGGGCACGATCACGGTCGCCGGGGAGAAGCTCTTCCCGGCCCCGGAGAAGCAGATCCGTGAGGTCCGCAAGAACATCGGGATGGTGTTCCAGCAGTTCAACCTGTTCCCGAACATGTCGGTGCTGCGCAACATCACCGAGGCCCCGGTCACCGTCCTCGGCCTGTCCAAGGACGAGGCGGAGGCACGCGCCCGTGAGCTGCTGGAGATGGTGGGCCTCGCCGACAAGTGCGACGCCCGTCCGACCCAGCTGTCCGGTGGCCAGCAGCAGCGCGTCGCGATCGCCCGGGCGCTGGCCATGCGCCCGCAGGTGCTGCTGCTCGACGAGGTGACCTCCGCGCTCGACCCGGAGCTGGTCGCGGGCGTCCTCGACGTGCTGCGGGACATCGCCCGCAGCACCGACATCACGATGCTCTGCGTGACCCACGAGATGAACTTCGCCCGGGACATCTCGGACCAGGTCCTGATGTTCGACTCCGGCCGGGTCATCGAGTCCGGCTCGCCGGAGAAGATGTTCAACGACCCCGAGAACGACCGGACCCGGGAGTTCCTCAGCGCGGTCCTGTGAGCGCTCGCCGACGAGGTTCGGCGGGCTCTGGCGGGCTTCGGCAGATCATGCGCAAGGCATATGCCAGAGGGTTATCACCGCAGTTGAGGGCATCGCAATCTCGTCAACAACCGCTCACTACAAGCCTCTTGCCGGTTATCGTGAAGGGGACTGGCTGACTGCAACCCGGCCCAAGAGAGCGACCGCAGGGGGAACCGTGGCGCTGAAGCACGAGCCGACCGCGCCGTACCACTCGGCCCAGGACGCCCTGCGCGTCCTGGAGACGGTGGCACGGCGCCGCACCGGAGTCACCGACGCCGAGCTCGCCCGGCACACCCGCATCAGGCCCGAGCGCCTCACGGGCCTGATGCGGATGCTCCGCCGCGAGGGCTATGTCGAACAGACCGCCGACGGGGCCTACGTCACGGGCGAGGCCCTGACCCGCCTGGGCTCAGCGCAGGGCCACGACCAGGCCCTGCGCGAGAACCTCCAGCGCACCCTCGACCGGCTGCGCGACTCGGTGGGCGCCGCGGTCTACATCAGCCGGTACATCGACGGCGAGGTCAGGATCGACCAGTTCGCGGCCGGTCCGGCCACGCCCGTGGTCAACGAGTGGGTCGACTTCCGCGACTCCGCCCACGCCACCGCGATCGGCAAGAGCCTGCTCGGCCAGCTCGACCACAACGGCCGGCGCGACCATCTCTCCCGTCACAAGATGGCCCGCCTCACCTCCCGCACGATCACCAGCGACAAGGTCCTGCTCTCCCGCCTGGAGTCCCAGCCGCCGACCGTCCCCCACCTCGACCTCCAGGAGTACGCGGTGGGCACGGTGTGTGCGGCGGTCCCGATCACGGCCGGCTCCTCGGTGGGCTGCCTCGCCCTCTCCCTCCCGGTCGAGCACGCGCACCGCCTGCGCCAGGCCGCCGACACCCTGAACCGCAACGCGGCACCGGTGCTGCTGTCGCTGGCGATCTAGGACCCCGGCACCGCACCTGCCGGTGGTCAAAAGCACCCCCCTGCACCAGGTAGTATTTTCTTCGTCGCCAGCCGCGAACCCCCTGGGAACGCGGTCGGCGGGAGTCATGCGCCGCTAGCTCAGTTGGTTAGAGCAGCTGACTCTTAATCAGCGGGTCCGGGGTTCGAGTCCCTGGCGGCGCACGATGACGATGGCGAGGCGTGTTCGCAGAAAGCGCGAACCACCTCGCCATCTCTGTCATTGCGCGGCTACGCCGCGCGTTGTGGGGGCTTCGCCACCCACACCACCTGCCGAAGGGCCTCTCGTGGGAGCGAGGGGCCCTTCGGCATCTTCCGGGGTGAACCTGCGGTACGCCTCCTCCCCGGGTGGCCGCCACCACACCGGGTCCGCGCATCGGGGACCCTCCGCCCTGAGCAGCGCCCGCTGGATCTTGTTCGTGGCCGTGACCGGCATCCGCCGCACGACCCGTACGAACCGAGGCGCCATCTTCGTCCCGAGGTCGGGCTGGGCGGCGAGGAAGGCCGCGAAGTCCTCCGGCTCGAAGGTCCCGGCGAGCGCGGCCATCACCTGGTCACCGGTCACCGGATCCGGCACCGCGTAGACGGCGACGGCGTCGGCACCCTCGTACCGGGCGAGGATGTTCTCGATCATCGCGGCGGCCAGGTTCTCGCCGTCGACGCGCAGCCGGTCGTCCGTACGGCCCGCGAAGTACAGGAACCCGTCGGCGTCCCGGCAGAACAGGTCCCCCGTCCAGTACCAGCCCTTCCACCGCCGCTCCCCGTCCGCCGCCGCGTTACGCCAGTACCCCTCGAAGAGGTTCGGTCCGCGGTTGACGAGCTCCCCTATGGCCTCGTCCCCGTTGACCAGCCGCCCGGCCGCGTCGAACACGGCCGGCGGACACTCCGCACAGGTCCGCGGATCGAGTACGACGAGCCCCGGCGCCGCCCGCCCCACGGCCCCCGCGGGCGTCCCCGGCGACCACTGCACGGCCGCCCCGCCCTCGGAGGAGCCGTACCCCTCCACCAGGCGCACCCCGAACCGCCGCTGGAAGGCGGCGGCGTCCTCGGCGCCCGCCTCGGTGCCGAAGCCGAGCCGCAGCGGATGGTCACGGTCGTCGGGGCGGGGCTCGGTGGCGAGCAGGTACTGGATCGCCCGGCCCACGTAGGTGAAGTACGTCGCCCCGCACGCCCGGACGTCCGCGAGGAAGCCCGACGCCGAGAACCGGCGCCGCAGCGCCACTCCGGCGCCGGCGGCGAGGGCGGGTGCCCAGTCGGCGATCACCGCGTTGCCGTGGAACATCGGCATGCAGATGTAGTGCATGTCCTCGGGCCGCACCTGGAACTGGTCGGCCAGGGAACGCCCGGCCGCGGCCAGCCGACCCTGGGAGCAGATCGCGGCCTTCGGAGCGCCGGTCGAGCCGGAGGTGAAGTAGAGCAGGAGCCGGTCGCCCGGGGCGGCCCGGGAGGCGTCGGGCTGAGCGTCGGCGTACGGGGCGAGCAGGGCCTCGTACTCCGGGGTGCCGGTCAGCAGCAGCCGTACGCCGGGCAGGTCGAGGCCGTCGAGCAACGGCAGCCGGCCGCGCTCGGTGACCAGGATCCGGCACTCGGTGTGCAGGATGTCGCGGGCGAGCTCCGGTCCCCGGCGGGTCGGGTTGATCCCGGCGACGGCGGCCCGCGCGAGGGCCGCCGCGGCCAGCCACATCGGGTACTCCGGGGTGTTGTCGAGCAGGACGCCGATGTGCGGCTCGGCCCGGGGCGGCAGTAGGCCGGCCAGCAGTGCGGCCCGGGCGGCGGCACCGGCGGTCACCTCGTGCCGCGTCAGCGTCGTGCCCTCGAACCACAGGCCCGGACGGTGGTCGCCCCACCCCGCCGCCACGAGTTCCGCCACCGTGCGTCCCGCAGTGGACTCCATGGGTGCGCACGGTAGTTGACGAGGCGTCAGATGTGGAGGGGTGGAGTGAGCGCGAGCGGGCCGGAGTGGACCGGAGCGGACCAAGCGGACCGAGTGGACCGAGTGGACCGCGGATCAGAAACCCGGCGCGGCCATCTCGGCGGACACCTGGGCATAGGTAACGATGAAGCCGATGCAGAACACCACGACCACGCCGAGGAAGGCGAGCATGCCGAAGGAGGTCACGGCCTGCCTGCCGCGGCTAGGGCGGTGCGCGGTGGCGACCACCTCTGCGCCGTCGGCGTAGTACACGGTGACGATGTCGCCCTCGACCGTGGTCCCCGGGCCGTCCTCCTCCTCGAACCGGACGAGGCGGCCGTCGTGGGTGGCGAACTCGTAGACGTGGTGCAGCGTGGTGCGCACGTGCGAGTCATGGCCGCCGCCGTGCGTCGTGGTGTACATCCGCAGACACCGGCCCTGCGCGGTGAGCCCGCTGTTCCAGGCGCTGCGCAGCTGCAACGAGCGGCGCACCACCCGGTACGCCATGAACAGGGCCACGGCCATGATCAGGCTCGGTACGACGTAGAAGATCACGTCCATCGTTCAGTCCCCCGAGGTCGATGCGCCGACCCCGTGCGGCCGGCGTGGCAGGAACCTACCCACGCCGGCCGGGGCGCTGACTCAAGAGAACCTCAGAACGTGACGTCCGAGCACGCGTAGAACGCGTTGCCCGTGTCGTGGACCGTCCACACCGCGAGGATGACGTGGTGCCCGCTGAGGCCGGACGGCAGCCTGCCGCTGTGGGACAGCGTGGACGGCGGCCTCTGACCGTTGTACGGGACCGTGAAGAACGGCGTGAGGTTGAGGTCGGAGCGGGACAGGTTGTGGTTCTGGTTCCAGCCCGGCTTGGTGACGTAGTACCGGAAGTCGGTCGTGGCGTGCATGGCCGTGAACTGCCAGCGGAAGGTGTAGTTCTGACCTCCGGTCACCCTGGTGGTGGGCCAGGCGCCGCCGGACGGTGTCCTCGGCGAGCTGAGCTGGCTGAACTGGCCGAGGCCGGCGTTGCATATCTGGCCGTCGGCCGGGCCGGAGCCGGGGAAGCCCTTCGGGCCCTCGACGCTCTGCGGCTCCCACTGGATCGAGCCGCAGTTGGTCACGGTGCCGTTCTGACAGAGCTTCTGGCGACTGATGGGGAGGTCGGTGTAGCCGTGACCGCTGGCGCCTCCGCTGGAGAGGACGAGGGCGCCCGCCGTGGTCAGTCCTAGTGCGGCGGCGTACCACTTGGTCTTTCTGCGCATGCTGCTGCTCCTGGGAACGTGGGGGAGGTTCGATGAGCTTGCAGGTCTAGACCAAGTCTCAGATTATTGCTGACTGTTGAACATGTCCATACCAATAGGGGAACCTGTTCGACGGGCCGTCATCCGATCGCGGGCCGAGCGCTAACCGCCCGTCTCACCGCGTCCCGCACAGAACGCCACCGTCAAGTCCTTGACCAGCGCCTTGCGTTCGTAGTCGTCGAGTTCGACCAGGCCCCGCACCGTCAGCCGGGTCACCGTGTCCTCCACCGAGTCGACGACCGAGGTGAGCACTGTGGCCCGGTGCTGCGCGTCCAGCGCCGCGATACGGCGGCGGTGCATGGCGGCGGCGACCTCCGGGGCGTACTCCACCCGCACCGGGCGCACCGAGAACACCTCCAGCCCCACCGCCTGCGCGTCCCGCACCACCAGCCGGGTCAGCGTCTCTCCGGCCGCCTCGACGGAGCCACGCGAACCGCCCGGCATCTCCACCGGCACCCGGGCCAGCGCCGCCTCGACGCACTCACGCAGATACGACTCGTGGTCCTCCACCGCGAGCAGCGCCCGCGCGGTGTCCCGCACCCGCCACACCACCAGCACGATCACCCGCAGCGCCACTCCGCTGCCGTCGGCCGCGGGCATCGGCTCGCTGCGCCAGTGCCGCAGCCGTACGTCGACACGGCGGCGCAGCAGCAGCGGGTTGACCCACAGCAGGCCGGTGCGCCGGACCGTGCCCCGGTAGCGGCCGAACAGCCCGAGCACCCAGGCCCGGCCGGTCCGCCCCCGCGCCAGCCCGCCGAGCCCGACCAGCCCCAGCGCCCCGGCGCCCGTGTACGCCGCCCACTGCACGGGCCCCAGCCCGGCGCCGGCGGACACCGGCAGCCGCAGCGCCTCCACCGCGAGCGACGGCAGGACCCCCGCCCACCACGAGGTGGCCAGGCATCCGGCCGCGCCGCAGGCCCCGGCGAACACCCCGGCCGCCCCGGGCAGCACCCGCGCGGGCCGCTCCACCAGATCGGGGTCCACCTCCGGGGCGGGACGCGGCTCGGTCTGCATCGGGCGGCGCAGCCGGGGTTGCTCACCCGTGCCCTGCCGACGGGCCACGATCGCCGGCTTGAGCGGCACGGACACCGGGCCGGCGTCGTCGCGGAACAGCAGATGAACGGGGATCTCGGTGGTCGCCTCGTTCTGGATCAGCCGACCGGGGCGGGCGGGCCCCTCGGGCTCGGGCGTATGAGAAGTGGTCGTGGTCATGCGTGCCTCCAGCCTCCGCGCCAGATGCGTCACAGAAAGGTCGTACAGCCGGTCGTGCGCCCAGCGTCCTGAATCCCCTGCGCCCCTACGAGAAGAGCCGGCGCCAGGTCTCCGGCCCCGGAAAACCGTCCGCCGCGCCGCCTCGCCAGCCCTGGGTTCGCTGGAAGGCCGCCACCGCCCGCCGGTCCGCCTCGCCCCAGTGCGGTCCCGGGCCGGTCGGGTAGTGCTCGCCGAATCCCTTCTCCCGCAGCTGCCTGCCGAGCTGGGTGACATAGTCGTTGTGCGCGCCCGGCCGGAACATCGCCCGCCCGGGATAGCCGGGCACTCCGTGCGACGCCGGCGCCCGTCTGCCGCCCGGCCCGGCGGCCCCGGCCGCCTGGATGTCCTTGCCCTTGCCGCTCGCCAGCAGCGTCCAGGTCCCCGGCCCCGGCAACCCGTCCGCGTCCGCGCCGCGCCAGCCCTGCGCCAGCTGGAAGGCCCGGGTGGCCCTGCGGTCCGCGTCCGTCCAGCGCGGGCCCGGGCCCATGGAGTAGTACCGGCCGGCGCCGCGCGCCACGAGCATCCGGCCCAACTCGGTGACATGCCGGTTGTTGGCCCCGGCCCCGAAGTAGGCCCGCCCGGGGTAGGGCACAGCGCGCTGCGGCTTCGGCGGCTCCTGCACCTTCCCCATCCCCTGAGCCTTCTGCGCCCCGACCGGTGTCTCCGGCCCGGCGGGCTTCTCCGGCCCCGTGGGCCTCTGCGGCTCCGGCGCCTTCTTCAGCTCCCCCGGCTTGTCGGCGACGGGCTGCCCGGCGCCCGCCGGATCCCCCGCGGGTGGCCCACCGTCCGGCCGCACAACGGCAACGGCCTGCTGCCCGGACTCCCCCTTCGTACCCGTCGCGCCGGCCGCGAGCCCCTTGTACCGATAGGCGAGGTAGCGGTCGGAATGGCTCCAGTAGGCGTACGGGGTGACCAGCCGGCGGGCGTGCGGGCGCGTCGACTCGTAGGCGACGTAGTGGCTGTGCGTGTAGTCCGTCCAGCCGCCGAAAATGACGACGTGCGAGCCTTTCTCGGGGTCCGCCGGATTGTGGAACAGCAGAATGTCCCCGGGCTGGAGATCCTCCCGGGCGATTCGTACGCCGTACTGGTGGAGACTGCCGGTCCATTCGTTCCCGGGCAGATTCCAGGCCATCGAGACGAAGCCGGAGCAGTCCTGCCGGTATCCGTCGGACCAGTACCGGGACATGCTGTACGGCACCTTTGCGGCGACCCATTTCTTGGCCCGCTTGATGATCTCCGCGCGGGTGGTCGCGGGCGTCTTGACCGGCGCGGGCCCCGCCGGCCGACCAGCCGGACCGTGCAGCGGGGCCTGCCCGCCTTGCGGCGAGTCGGGCTCGTCACCTGCGGGAACGTCGGGACTGCCGGGTCGCTCGGGGGCGTGGGAGGCGGCGAGGGCCGGTGCCGCGTGACCGACGGCGAGGGCGGTGGAGGCGGCTGCGGCGACGATCAGCACCCGGGCGGTCGCCGGGTGGCGGCCGGTCGTGGAATGCGGCAGGACACGCCGCCAGTGGACGCATCCGGGGCAGTCGCAGTCACGCTCCGGATCGAATTCCTCGAATACCGGAGTCCGAGTCTCCATGCGATTCCCCTCACACTCCAGATCGAAATCTCCGCGGCTGTACACACCGTCAGTTTCACAACTGTCTTCCGCACGCGCATGTTGACGGTCCGAATGGTTTACGGCACCCCCGCCGCCCCGGCCCCCTCCCCGGCAGGTGGTCCGAGGCACCCCCGCAGGTCATGTAGAGTGACGACGTCAGCAGGCGCCGCTAGCTCAGTTGGTTAGAGCAGCTGACTCTTAATCAGCGGGTCCGGGGTTCGAGTCCCTGGCGGCGCACAGACGGTCGAAGGCCTCTCGCGACAGCGGGGGGCCTTCGCTCATGCGCGGGGTCCCCCGGGGCGGCTGGGGGTCCGGGGGTCATCCCCCGGGAAACGCAGCATCAGCGGGTCCGGGGTTCGAGTCCCTGGCGGCGCACGATGACGATGGCGGGATGTGATCGTGAGAGAGGCGATCACATCCCGCCATCGTCGTTTCTGTGCGCGAGGGGCCCGCGCTGTGTTTGGCCGGATACCCTCTGGCCATGGCAGCGCGTGACCTTCAGGAGCGGATCAAGAGGCTCATCATCGAGCGCCGGCTGCCCTCCGGGGCGCCGCTGCCGACGGAGCCCGAGCTGATGGCGCATCTGGGGGCCAGCCGGAATTCCGTGCGTGAGGCGCTCAAGGGGCTTCAGGCGATGGGGATCGTGGAGATCCGGCACGGGTTCGGGACGTACGTCGGGTCGATGTCGCTCGCACCGATGATCGAGGGCCTCGTCTTCCGGACGGTCGCCGGGCACTACCGCGGTGAGGACACCCTGCTCCAGCTGCTGCAACTGCGCGAGGCGGTGGAGACGGGGCTGGTGTCCCGGCTCGCGGGGCGGATCACGGACGCCGACCTCGTTGAACTGGACGCGCTCGTCGACCGTATGGAAGGGCAGGCGGCGCGGGGCGGCGAGGGGATCGCAGAGACCGACCGGGCCTTTCACGCCACCCTCTACCGGGGGTTGGACAACGCGCTGCTGGGTGAGGTCATGGAGGCGTTCTGGGACGCCTTCCACCGTGTCCACACCGATCTCGGCGGTGCACCGCAGGATCCGCTGGTCACCTGCCGGCAGCACCGGGAGATCGTGGACGCGGTGCGGTCGGGCGATGCGTTGCGGGCGGAGGAGGCCATACGGGAACACTTCGGCAACATCCGCGCCCGCGTGTCCACAACGGGTACACGGCACCCCCACAGGTGCCACAATGAGCGCGTATGACCGGTAAACACCTCGTTTCGCATCTTGCGATCATGTGGAACGACGTAGAACCTGGTGATTGGTTTTTCAAGATGCTGCGCATACGCGGCAGTTGGGGGGCAAGGAGCCGGTTGCCGGTTTTTGCCGGGGAGTAGGGGCCCCGTTCATGACCGCATGCCGAGGGGGGCATGATGCAACCGGAAGGTCGCGTTTCCATGTCTAAGGTGTGGAGGATGTGGTGACCGCGGCCCACCACTGATACGCCTGTGACGGTCGAGGGGGATCGGAACAGCCGTACAAGGAACCGACAGACACGCAGCGAACCTGCGTGTGGGGGGATGACTCATGACGTCGACGCCGACGGGCGCCCGGCAGAACTCCGACCCGTCTCAGACCACCCAGCTC
>NZ_JBIMKE010000017.1:0-172214 GCF_043673425.1 Streptomyces sp. M41
CGATGCTCCGCGACGGCACCTTCTACGACCCACAGCCCGCCCCATCAGCTTGACGAAACCCATAGGGGCACCCCCCCGGCGCACACCGACTCCCCCTTCCCCGCCTACGACGCCCACCCGACTCCCCGCCCCCCATAAACCCGGCCCAAGCCCCGCAGCGGTAGGCTTCGCCTCCGGGGACCGCCATAGGGACAGGGACCGCCTCGACCGCGCCGCGACCACCGCCGCGCACCCATCATCGCGACCACCGCGACCGCGCCGGGGCCGCGCCTGTCCGATCCGTACGGAGGGGCTGACAATCACGTGAACCTGCGCGACAAGCTGCGTAACCTGCTGGTCAGGCTGTACGCACGCCGGGTGGAGGGCCACCTGGACCACGCTCAGGTGCCCAAGCACATCGGCGTGATCATGGATGGCAACCGGCGTTGGGCGAAGGCGGCGGGCTCCTCCACCGTGCACGGTCACCGGGTCGGCGCGGAGAAGATCGAGGAGTTCCTCGGCTGGTGCAGTGAGACGGACGTCGAGGTCGTCACGCTCTGGCTGCTGTCGACGGACAACTTCGACCGCCCGCAGGAAGAGCTCGTCCCGCTGCTCGGCATCATCGAGGACGTCGTCCGCGCCCTCGCCGCCGACGGCCGCTGGCGGGTGCACCACGTCGGCACGCCCGACCTGCTGCCGTCCGGGATGCAGACCATCCTCAAGGAGGCCGAGGAGACCACCGCGCACGTCGACGGAATAGTGGTCAACGTCGCCATCGGCTACGGCGGGCGCCAGGAGATCGCCGACGCCGTGCGCTCGATGCTGCTCGACGCCCAGGACAAGGGCACCCCGCTCGAGGAGCTCGCCGAGGCCGTCGACATCGACATGATCGGCCGCCACCTCTACACCGGCGACCAGCCCGACCCGGACCTCGTGATCCGTACCAGCGGCGAGCAGCGGCTGTCCGGATTCATGCTCTGGCAGACGGCCCACTCGGAGTACTACTTCTGTGACGTCTTCTGGCCGGCCTTCCGCAAGGTCGACTTCCTGCGGGCGATGCGCGACTACGCCGCCCGGCACCGCCGCTACGGCGGCTGACACACCTCGCCGCGGGGGCGGTCAGGGGCAGAAGTAACAAGGAGTTCACCAGCGCGCCGTCATATGCATCGGCATGGCAGCGCTTGTTCGAGGGCATAAGGCAAGCAGGTCGACACCCGAACCACGGGTGTCGTATCTCAGCGGGCGGCGCCGGAGCCGTCCGCCCGGGAGGCCCTTTGCACCAGCCCCACCGTGCGGTCTCAGCACGGAAGAAGACGCGGAGGGCCGGTTTTCGGCCCGTGCAGAGCGGCCGTCGACCGGTCGGGTTCGTCTCACCCTGCCGGTCGGGATCCCCACACTCCCGGCCCAGCTCCCACTCCGTCGCTCCCCGACCTCATCCGAGGGGGTACGTCCTTCCGTGGTGACCAGCACAAAGCGCCACAAGCCAGACCGGCGCACCTACGTCCTCGACACCAGCGTCCTGCTGGCCGACCCGAACGCCCTGAGCCGCTTCGACGAGCACGAGGTCGTGCTCCCCATCGTCGTGGTGACGGAGCTGGAGGCCAAGCGGCACCATCCCGAACTCGGCTACTTCGCCAGGCAGGCACTGCGCCTGCTCGACGACCTGCGGGTGCGGTACGGCCGTCTCGATGCCCCCATCCCGACCGGGGACCTCGGCGGGACCGTGCGTGTCGAGCTCAACCACTCGGACCCCAGCGTGCTGCCCTCCGGCTACCGCCTGGGGGACAACGACTCCCGTATCCTCGCGGTCGCCCGCAATCTGCAGGCCGAGGGGTTCGACGTCACCGTCGTGTCGAAGGACCTGCCGCTCAGGATCAAGGCCTCGTCCGTCGGTCTCCTCGCCGAGGAGTACCGCGCCGAACTCGCCATCACGGACTCCTCCGGCTGGACCGGAATGTCCGAACTGACCCTGCCCGGCGAACAGGTGGACATCCTCTTCGAGGAAGGACACATCCACGTCCCCGAGGCCGGCGGCCTGCCCGTGCACACCGGGCTGACGATCCACTCCGAGCGCGGCAAGGCGCTCGGCCGGATCGCCCCCGACGGCAATGTCCGCCTCGTGCGCGGCGATCGGGAGGCCTTCGGTATCAAGGGGCGCAGCGCCGAGCAGCGGATCGCGCTCGATCTGCTGCTGGACCCGGACGTCGGGATCGTGTCCATGGGCGGCCGGGCCGGCACCGGCAAGTCGGCGCTCGCGCTGTGCGCGGGTCTGGAGGCCGTGCTGGAGCGGCGTCAGCACCAGAAGGTGATGGTCTTCCGGCCGCTGTACGCGGTCGGGGGGCAGGAGCTCGGCTATCTGCCGGGCACCGAGGCCGAGAAGATGAGCCCCTGGGCCCAGGCGGTCTTCGACACGCTGTCCGCGGTCACCAGCCGCGAGGTCATCGAAGAGGTCACCGCGCGCGGCATGCTGGAAGTCCTGCCGCTCACCCATATCCGCGGCCGTTCGCTGCACGACGCGTTTGTGATCGTGGACGAGGCGCAGTCGCTGGAAAGGAATGTCCTGCTGACTGTTCTGTCCCGAATTGGTGCTGATTCGCGGGTGGTTCTCACCCATGATGTGGCCCAGCGGGACAACCTCAGGGTCGGACGCTACGACGGTGTGGTCGCCGTCGTGGAGAAGCTGAAGGGACATCCGCTCTTCGCCCACGTCACGCTGACGAGGTCCGAGAGGTCCCAGATCGCGGCCCTTGTGACCGAAATGCTCGAAGACGGGCAGATCTGAGAAACTCCAGCCAATTGAGGCTGGTTACGCAGTAGTTGGCGCCGTCCGAAAAGGCGAAAAGCCTAGCCGGGCGGCGCCTTGGCGTGTGCAGCTTTCCGGAAATCACCTGGGACAAACGAGGTGTGAGCTTTAACACGCAACGCAGAATTGCCTTGCGGTGTCGGGGTACGGCAGAGTCTCACTCCTGTCAGGCCCCGCATACGACACATCTGTACCCCCAGCGGTATGGCACCACAGCAGCACACAGCCAACTCCATAGCGTCGTCGTATGCCGCCCGAGTCTTCACGCGGCGCTCTCTGCACGGGAGTTGCCCACCGGGTCCGTGCCTCCCGTGACCCCGCAGTTGGGAGGCCAGCGCCAGGGGCACGATTGCGTCCGCCAGGGTCACCGAAGCGGGCGATGCTGGAAGGAAACCGTGTGAGTCCGATTTCGGTCAGGGGATTCGCAGTGGCGTCGGCCACCGCGGTCACCGCTGTCGGAAGCGTCGTCGGCGTTGCCTCGGGCAGCACCGCGCAGAACAACGACGCCGAGGCGACGGCAGCCGATTCGACGCTCCTCGCGGACATACCCGCGGGCCAGCAGGCCCAGGTACAGACCGAGTCCCTCACGGCCCAGGCCGACGTCCAGGCGATCGCCGCGGACGCGACCGCCAAGAAGGACGCTGAGGAATCGGCCCGCAAGGCTGCCGCACAGACGGCGAAGGACAAGAAGGAAGCCGCCGAGAAGGCGGCGCAGGCAGCCAAGGAGCGTGAAGAGGCCGCGACGAAGGCCTCCCGGTCCTCCTCTGCCGACTTCCCGGTCCAGGGCTCGTACAGCATTTCGCAGATCCAGTCGATGGCGCGCCAGATGGTGCCCAGCGGCCAGTTCCAGTGCTTCAGCAACATCGTCGACCACGAGTCCGACTGGAACTACAAGGCGGTCAACCCCTCTTCCGGTGCCTACGGCCTCTTCCAGGCCCTGCCCGGAACCAAGATGTCGTCCGTCGGCGCCGACTGGCAGACGAACCCGGCCACCCAGATCAAGTGGGGCCTGAACTACATGAACGACCGCTACGGCAGCCCGTGCGGCGCCTGGGACTTCTGGCAGGCCAACCACTGGTACTGAGCCGCCGCTCGACCGTCGCGCAGCCCCTCACCGACTTCGGGTGAGGGGCTTTCGCGTGTCCGCGGACGGTGCCATGTACGGTCGGACGCAACGACTCCAGGGGGGAGTGGTGGGGACAGACGGGGGAAGAGGACGGATCATGTCGCGAGTGCCAAGGTGGCTCGGTCGGCTCGGCGCCGGACTGACGAAGATGAGTGAACGGTTGAACGAGCGCCGCGCCGCGGTGGAGCGGGAGGACTCCGAGCTCCAGCCGGCCGGGCGGTCGCCCGAGACCGGCTCCGCCGCGGCCGACACCCCGCCGCCCGACGACCACGTCCCCAGGCCGCCCGACTACCCGCCCACGGCGGCGGCGCCCCGACCCGACCCCGCACAGGTCGTGCCATGGGGCGTACGGGTCGCGGCGGAGGCCGGCTGGCGGCTGCTGGTGCTGGCCGGCACGGTCTGGGTGCTGATGCGGGTCATCAGCGCCGTACAGCTCGTCGTGCTGGCGTTCGTCATCTCCCTGTTGCTCACCGCTTTGATGCAGCCCTCGGTGGCCTGGCTGATGCGGCGCGGTGTGCCGCGCGGGCTCGCGACCGCCCTGACGGCGATCCTCGGGTTCGTGGTCATCGGTCTGATGGGCTGGTTCGTGACCTGGCAGGTCATGGAGAACATCGACAACCTCTCCGACGAGATCCAGGACGGCATCGACGAACTGCGCAACTGGCTGCTCAACAGCCCGTTCCATGTCACCGACAAGCAGATCAACGAGATCGCCGAGAACCTCCGCGAGGCCGTCGGCGCCAACACCGAGGAGATCACCTCGGCCGGTCTGGAAGGCGTCACGGTCGTCGTGGAGGCCCTCACCGGCATTCTGCTGGCCGCCTTCTCGACGCTGTTCCTGCTCTACGACGGCAAGCGCATCTGGGAATGGACGCTGAAGCTGGTGCCCGCCGCGGCCCGGCCGGGCGTCGCCGGCGCCGGCCCGCGCGCGTGGGCGACGCTCACCGCGTATGTGCGCGGCACGGTCCTGGTCGCCCTGATCGACGCCGTATTCATCGGCATCGGCATCTACTTCCTGGATGTGCCGATGGCCGTCCCGCTGGCCGTCTTCATCTTCCTGTTCTCGTTCATCCCGCTCGTCGGTGCCGTGGCCTCCGGCGCGCTGGCCGTGGTCGTGGCGCTGGTGACCCAGGGCGTCTTCACCGCGGTGATGACCCTCGTCGTGGTCCTGGCCGTCCAGCAGATCGAGGGCCACATCCTCCAACCGTTCATCCTCGGGCGCGCGGTCCGCGTCCATCCGCTGGCGGTCGTGCTGGCGGTCGCGGCCGGCGGCATGGTCGCCGGCATCGGCGGCGCGGTGGTGGCCGTACCGCTGGTGGCGGTGTCGAACACGATCGTGGGGTATCTGCGGGCGTACTCGCAGGAGGCGTCGGGTCGCTACGCGCCCGAACCGCACGGCGCCACGGCGCTGGGCGGGGCACCCGCACAGACGCCACCGCCCGGCAAGGACACGCCGGCGTCGCAGGAATGAGACGGGGCCCCCGATGAGAGGGCCCCGCGATAAGAGGGCCCCGCAATGGGAAAGGCCCGTTCACCCTCGCAGGGTGAACGGGCCTTCGTGTTCCCGGGGGAACCGCTACTCCGCCAGAGCCGCTTCCGCGTCCAGCGTCACCGCGACCGCCTGGATCACGGACGCGATCTTGAACGCCTCCTGGACGACCTCACGGTCCTGGCCCGCCTTGCGCAGCACCTGCTCGTGCGAGTCGAGGCACATGCCGCAGCCGTTGATGGCGGACACCGCGAACGACCACAGCTCGAAGTCGACCTTGTCGACACCCGGGTTGCCGATGACGTTCATCCGCAGACCCGCGCGCAGGTTGCCGTACTCGTGGTCGGAGAGCAGGTGCCGGGTCCGGTAGAAGACGTTGTTCATCGCCATCACGGCCGCCGCGGACTTCGCCGCGTCGTACGCCTCCGGCGAGAGGTTCGCCTTCGCCTCCGGCTCCAGCTCGCGCAGCACGATCGGGGAGCGCGCGGCGATCGCGGTCGCGAGCACCGTGCCCCACAGCTGCTGCGTCGGGAGGTCCGAATTGCCGATGACCGAGCCCAGGTTGAGCTTCAGGTCCTTGGCGTAGTCCGGTATGCGGGACTTGAGGGAGTCGAGGGACATGGGGTCACTCTCCCGCGAGCAGCTTGACCGGGTCCAGGGTGTCCTCGCCCTTGGTCCAGTTGCACGGGCACAGCTCGTCCGTCTGGAGGGCGTCGAGGACCCGCAGGACCTCCTTGGGGTTACGGCCGACGGAGCCGGCGGTCACCATGGAGAACTGGATCTCGTTGTTCTGGTCGACGATGAAGACGGCACGCTTGGCGAAGCCGTCCTCGCCCTCGATGCCGAGGTCGCGCATCAGCTCGTGCTTGGAGTCGGCCATCATCGGGAACGGCAGGTCGCGCAGGTCGTCGTGGTCCTTGCGCCAGGCGTGGTGGACGAACTCCGAGTCACCGGAGAAGCCGAGGACCTGGGCGTCGCGGTCGGCGAACTCCTCGTTCAGCTTGCCGAAGGCCGCGATCTCGGTGGGGCAGACGAAGGTGAAGTCCTTCGGCCAGGCGAAGACGATCTTCCACTTGCCCTCGTAGGTCTTGTGGTTGATCGTCTCGAACTCCGAGCCCTTCTCCAGCGAGACGCAGGCGGTCAGTTCGAACTCGGGGAACTTGTCACCGACAGTGAGCACGCGCTCTCCTTGCAGCGAAGAGACACCTGATCGGTACAGGTGTCTCCCTTTGGGTTGGACCTTACCGATCCTGGCACAGGCTGCATTGATACGGGAAATAGCTACACTCGGTCGGGTTGATCGGAGGGTTCTATCAGTGACCGCAGGTAAGAGGAGACAGCCCAGTCTCGCCCAGCTGCGTGCCTTCGCGGCCGTGGCCGAGCACCTTCACTTCCGGGACGCCGCCGCCGCGATCGGCATGAGCCAGCCCGCTCTGTCCGGTGCCGTGTCAGCCCTGGAGGAGTCACTCGGGGTGACGCTCGTGGAACGCACCACCCGCAAAGTGCTGCTCTCGCCCGCGGGGGAGCGGCTGGCCGTGCGGGCCAAGGCCGTGCTGGCGGAGGTCGGGGCGCTGATGGAGGAAGCCGAGGCCGTCCGGGCCCCGTTCACCGGGGCGCTCCGCCTCGGCGTCATCCCCACCGTCGCGCCGTACCTTCTGCCCACCGTGCTGCGGCTCGCCCACGACCGGTATCCGCACCTCGACCTCCAGGTGCACGAGGAGCAGACGTCGAGCCTGGTCGACGGCCTCACCACGGGCCGCCTCGACCTGCTGCTGCTCGCCGTTCCGCTCGGGGTGCCCGGTGTCACCGAACTCCCGCTCTTCGACGAGGACTTCGTGCTGGTCACCCCGCTCGATCACGGGCTCGGGGGCCGGGAGGGGATTCCTCGGGAGGCGCTGCGGGAACTGAACCTGCTGCTGCTGGACGAGGGTCACTGCCTGCGCGACCAGGCCCTCGACATCTGCCGGGAGGCGGGGCGCGAGGACGCGCCCGTGACCACGACGGCGGCCGGGCTGTCCACGCTGGTCCAGCTGGTGGCCGGCGGCATGGGGGTGACCCTGCTGCCGCGCACCGCCCTCAAGCTGGAGACGACCCGCAGCAGCCAACTCCTCACCGGTTACTTCGCCGACCCGGCCCCCACCCGCCGCGTCGCCCTCGCCATGCGAACGGGGGCGGCCCGCGCCGCGGAGTACGAGGAACTGGCGTCGGCTCTGCGCGATGCCTTGCGGCCGTTGCCGGTGCGGGTGCTGGGGGAGCGGCGGTAGGCCGTGTCCGCAAAGTCCCGCCTGCCCCGCGAGGCGACGGTGCGGACACGACCTGGGGGCCGAGTCCTGGGACCCGGCCCCCTTGAGCACCCCGTCGATCACTCCGTGCGCAGGCCGTCCGGGCGCATCAGGCGCAGCAGCGGAGGCAGGCTGAGGACGGTCACCGCGAGGACGACTCCGGCGCCGACGCCCGTCATGGTCAGGACGCTCGCCCAGTCCACGGTCACCGGCGAGCCGGCCATCTTCAGCAGGACGGCGCCCAGGGTCAGCCCGACGACCGACGCCAGCAGCAGGCCCAGCGCGATGGGGATCGCCGTCTGCCAGAGCACCGACAGGCTGAGCGTGCGGCGCCGGGTGCCGAAGGCCACCAGGGACGACAGCAGCTTCTTGCGCTCGCGCAGCTGCTCCAGCTGGGAGACCAGCAGGCTCGCCCCGATCAGCAGCAGGACGCAGGTGGCGCCGACGAACAGCCCGTTGCGGATGGAGCGGAACTCCAGGGACTCCCGGGTGGTGGTCAGCGTGAACACGTCCGCCAGCGGGTCCATCCGCGCTGCCGTGTTGCGCGCGAAGTCCGCGGCGTCCGGCACCGACGGGTCGAGCGAGAGGAACACCCGCTGGGCGAGGCCGGCCTCGGCCCCCTCGGGCAGCGCGCCCGGGGTGAACAGCATGCCGCCGCGCTCGTAGCCGGTCGGGTCCTCGCGCGACGCCGCCGTCTTGACGTCGCCGGGCACCTTCCACGCCACGGTGTGGCTCTTCGATCCGCTGTAGTGCGGGTCGAAGTACAGGGTGCCGCCCGCCTTGACGATCTTCTCCGAGCCGTCCTCGAAGTCGCCGCCGACGATCCGGAAGGTGTCCCCGTCCCGGCAGGACTTCAGACGCGCCACCTCGCGCAGCTCGGCGCAGCTGCCGACGGCCAGCTCCAGCGAGTACTCCGCTTCCTTCGCCTTCTCACCGAGCGTGCCCAGCGAGAGGGCCGACGCCCGGCGCACGCCCTCGGTGTCCCCCAACTGCCGGGCGACGTCGTTCAGCGGGACGTCGCCGTTCACGGAGACCGTCATCTGGGCGCGGTTCACGTCATTGCCGGTCTGCTCGGTGTAGTCGCGCTCGACTCCGGAGAACAGCATCTGCAGCGCGATCGCACCGGCCACCGCGACCGCGATGCCGTTGACCATGCGAGCTGCCGAACCGCTGCTCAACTGCAGCCTGCGGACCGCCAGTTGCCAGGCGACCGACCCCGAGTTCAGCCGGGCCACCACGGCCTCGACCAGCCAGGGCAGCAGGGTGGTGACACCGACCAGCAGCAGCACGGTGCCGCCGATGACCATCCACTCGTTGAAGTTCCCGTTGTCGTTGCCCTGTCCCACCATCGGGTACAGCAGCGCGAGACCGCCGACCGGCAGCAGCAGCCGCCACCACAGCCGACGGCGCGGGGGTTTCGTCGTACGGACCACGCCGAGCGGCTCGATGACGACTCCGCGCAGCGCGAGCAGCGTCACCAGGACCGCCGCCGCCGGTACGGCGACGGCGACCAGCAGGACGAGCGCGATCGACGGGGTGAGGTCGCTCGGGAACACGCTGATGTCCCGCACCTTCAGCAGAGTCGCCAGGTGGCGCCCCGCCAGGAAGAAGCCGGTGCCGAGGACAAGACCCAGAAGTGCCCCGGCGAGCGCCTCGCCGCCCGCGACCCGGCGCGCCATCCGCCCGTCCGCGCCGACCAGCCTGAGCGCCGCCAGCCGACGGTCGCGGCGCTCGCCGCCGAAGCGCACGGCCGCCGCGATGAACACACCGACGGGCAGCAGCAGCACCACGAAGATGATCATGATCAGCAGGATCAGGATCGGATCCAGCGAGTCGTCCTGCACCGCGGAGGAGGGGCCGAAGTAGTCGATCCGCTCGACGGTGCCCGAGGCCAGCTGATCCGCGAGTCCCGAGCCGCCCGCGTAGTAGGCGAGTTCGGTGGGTCCGATCAGGCCGGCCTGCTCGATGGTCCCGGTGACCCGGTAGGGGATGCGTTCCCGCAGCAGCTTGCCGGAGTCGGACTTCAGCAGCTTCTGCAGCGCGGGCGAGGCGATCATCTCGCCCTTCGGGGGGAACTCGTCCACGCCCGGCGGCAGCGGCGCCAGCGGCCCCTCGCGCTCCAGCAGCCGCCCCCGTACGTCGTCGTCGCGGTACTTGGTGTCCGCGCTGGCGACGATCAGCGTGTCGACCTCCTTCGGCAGCACCGTCCCGCTGTAGGTGAAGTCGTCCCGGGCGCTGCCGCGCCGGTCGCGCTCGGACAGCGCGTTCGGGATCGCGGTCGTCAACAGCAGCAGGGCCACCCCGAGCCCGACGCCGACGGCCGTCAGCAGGGCCCGGACCCATCCCTCGCGTCCACCGGCGAAGGCGAACCGGACGCCCATGCCCAGGTCCTTGGCCCAGCGGCTGACGGCACTCATACGACGCGCTCCATGTCCCGGGACTTGCCGTCCCGTACGACGATCTCGCGGTCGGAGTAGGCGGCGACCCGCGCCTCGTGGGTGACGAGGACGACGGCGGCGTTGGTGGACCGGGCGGCGTCCGTCAGCAGCTCCATCACCCGCTCGCCGTTGAGGGAGTCGAGCGCGCCGGTCGGCTCGTCGGCGAACAGCACACGCGGGTTGGTGACCAGCGCACGGGCGACGGCGACGCGCTGCCCCTGTCCGCCGGAGACCTCGCCGGGCCGCTTCTTGCGCAGGTCGTCGACCTCCAGGCGCTCCATCCAGGTCAGGGCGGCCTGCTCGGCGTCCTTGCGGGACGTGCCGTTCAGCCGCAGCGGGAGGGCGACGTTCTCGACGCAGGTGAGCTCCGGCACCAACTGCCCGAACTGGAAGACGAACCCGAACTCCGAGCGCCGCAGGGCACTGCGCTGGGCGTCGCTCATGGTGGCCAGTTCGCGGCCGTTGTAGGTGATGGATCCCGAGTCGGGCGGCACGATCCCGGCGAGACAGTGCAGCAGGGTCGACTTGCCGGAGCCGGACGGCCCCATCACGGCGACGACCTCGCCCGGGTGGATGGAGAACTCGGCACCGTCGAGCGCGACGGTCGGGCCGTAGGCCTTGCGCAGGTTCTCGGCCGCGAGCAGGGAACCGGGAGGCGCGGTCACTTGGTCACCACCTCGGCCAGCTTGTCCAGGCGTGCGGCGGTGAGTTCCAGCCAGCGAAGGTCGGCCTCGAGGTGGAACAGGGCGTGGTCGCAGATCAGCTGATCTGCGAGGTCACCCTTGCGCTTGCGGTCGGTGAGGATCCGCATCATGCGCAGATGCTCGGAGCGCTGGGTGTCGAGGACATCGGCCGCGTTGCGCCGGGTGAGCAGTGCGAGGACGACCTTCGTGTAGAGGGTCGACTGGAGATACGGCTCGGGCTTCTCGGGCGTCGCGAGCCACTGCTGGACGTCGGTGATCCCGGCGTCGGTGATGGCGTACCGCTTGCGCTCGGGCCCGCCGCCCGGCTCGATGCCGTCGACCTCCACGAGGCCGTTCTTCAGCAGGCGGGACATCGTCGAGTAGACCTGGCCGTAGTGCAGCGGCCGGTCGTGACCGAACTTCTCGTCGAAGGCCCGCTTCAGGTCGTAACCGTGGCGGGGGCCCGACTCCAGGAGCCCTAGAAGGGTGTGACCGATGGACATGGCCATGACTCTACATGGTGTGTATACGCACCATGTATACGCCGAGTGTGCAGATCGTGGCGGTGGGTACGGCGCGGTTGCGACGGCCCAGGTGGAGGCCGAATGTCACGGTTCTGCTACTGAGGCTCGCCCGGATTCGCGCCCGGATTCGCGGGTGGGTTGACGGGTGGGTGCGCGGGCGGATTCGCGGGTGGCCGGCCGCGCCGCGGGATCGGCTTGGCCTCGCCCGGCAGCCGCCCGGCCTCGGCGAGCGCGCGGCGCAGCAGGAACTCGATCTGGGCGTTGGCCGAGCGCAGTTCGTCACCGGCCCAGCGTGCCAGCGCCTCGTAGACGGCCGGGTCGAGCCGCAGCAGCACCTGCTTGCGCTGCTGCGGCCGACGCCGGGGGGTCGGGCCCGCGGTGTCCTCGGGAGGATCGGAGGGAACCGTCACTGGTAGAGCGTCCCGGTGTTGAGGACCGGCTGCGGGGCCCTGTCGCCGCACAGCACCACCATCAGGTTCGACACCATCGCCGCCTTGCGTTCCTCGTCCAGCTCCACGATGTCCTGCTCGGAGATCCGCGCGAGGGCCGCCTCGACCATGCCCACCGCTCCGTCGACGATCTGCCGCCGCGCCGCGACGACCGCGCCGGCCTGCTGCCGCTGGAGCATCGCCGAGGCGATCTCGGGGGCGTACGCGAGATGCGTGAAGCGGGACTCGATGATCTGGACCCCGGCCGCCTCCACGCGCGCGTGCAGTTCGGCGGCGAGCTTCTCGGTGATTTCCTCGGCGTTGCCGCGCAGCGACAGTCCGGCCTCGTCATGGGCGTCGTACGGGTACTCGATGGCGATGTGCCGGACGGCTGCCTCGGTCTGGGTGGAGACGAACTCCAGGAAGTCGTCCACCTCGAAGGTGGCCTGTGCGGTGTCCTCCACCCTCCACACCACGACCGCGGCGAGCTCGATGGGGTTGCCGTAGGCGTCGTTGACCTTGAGGACGGCCGTCTCGTGATTGCGCACCCGCGTCGAGATCTTAGTGCGGGACGTGAAGGGGTTCACCCAGCGCAGTCCGTCCTCCCGGATCGTCCCCCGGTACCGCCCGAAGAGCTGGACGACCCGTGCCTCGCCGGGGGCGACCATGTTCAGGCCGGACATCGCCAGCAGCGCGGCCACGGCGACCACGATGCCGGCGACGATCAGTGCCGCCTTGCCCCCGGCCCCGGAGACGGTCACGGCGCTCGCGATCAGCCCCGCGCCGATCAGCAGGCCGAGCAGGCCGAGCAGCAGGGCGAGGCCGCCGCCGATGCTGTGGGCCGTGAACTCCCGGACGCGTGGCGCTGGCATGTCGGGCACGTCGGCGGTGGCGGCCTTGGCGCCGGTCTCGGCGTGCGTCGTGCTCGGTTCGTTCGACATGGGTGATTTCCCCCGTTTCCTTAGGGGAGCCGGCGGCTGTGCCACTAGCTCTACACTATCTAAGTGCTATCACTTTACCCTGCGCAAGCAACCCTATGCATCCCTCAGTCGTCGGTTCCGTTGGGGCAGGTGCTGATTGTCACGTCCGTAATGGACCGGATCGACTGCCCTTTGTCACAACTTCGGGTGTTAGCTTTCTGAGCTGACCTGAGCGGCGAACCTGTGTGGCAGGAGTGCACACAAGACCGAAGCGGAGCGGAACGGACCCATGGGACGAGCGGAAGACAGACGAGCGCGTCAGCGTGCCGGGCGCCGGGCCGCGCCCCGCGGTTCGTCCGGGACGCCGTCGGCTGCCGCGGAGGAAGCGCCGGCCACCGTGGTGGGCCCGCCGGCCGCCGAGGGAGGCCGTGCCGCGGCCCGCCGGGCGGCGAAGAAGGGGAGCAAGGGCGCCGACGGCAAGGGCCGGATACGCCGGCTGTTCACCTGGAAGAAGATCCTCGGCACGTTCCTCGGTCTGGTCCTGCTCGGCATGGCCGCGTTCATCGTGCTGTACATGCTGATCCCCATTCCGAAGGGGAACGCCGAGGCCAAACTCCAGAGCAACGTCTACAAGTACAGCGACGGCTCGGTCCTGGCCCGCAGGGGCGACCTCAACCGCGAGATCGTGGATCTGGCCGAGGTGCCCAAGCCCGTGCAGAAGACCTTCGTCGCCGCCGAGAACAAGACCTTCTTCAAGGACTCCGGCGTCGACCTGAAGGGCACCGCCCGGGGTCTGGCGAACACGCTCACCGGCAAGGGCGCCCAGGGCGGCTCGACGATCACCCAGCAGTACGTCAAGAACTACTACCTGACGCAGGAACAGACCGTCACCCGCAAGCTCAAGGAACTGGTCATCTCCCTGAAGCTGGACCGGGAGAAGTCCAAGGACTACATCCTCGCCGGCTACATCAACACCAGCTACTACGGCCGCGGCGCCTACGGCATCCAGGCCGCCGCCCAGGCCTACTACCGCGTCGACGCCAGGGACCTCAGCGTCGAGCAGGGCGCCTACCTCGCCGCGCTGCTCCAGGCGCCGAACCAGTACGACTTCGCCCTCGCCAGTGAAAAGGGCAAGCAGATGGCCAAGGCCCGCTGGAACTACGTACTGGACAACATGGTCGAGCAGGGCTGGCTCGACAAGGCCGAGCGCGCGGGCATGAAGTTCGAGGAGCCCAAGCCGGTCAAGGAGGACCCCGGCATGGGGGGCCAGACCGGCTATCTGGTGAAGGCCGCCGACAGCGCGCTGGAGAAGCAACTCGTCGACCAGGGCACCGCCGAGGACCTGAAGCAGGCCGAGGCGATGGTCGACGAGGGCGGCTGGACCATCACCCTCAACATCGACAAGAAGAAGCAGAAGGCGCTGGAGAAGGCCGCCCGCGCCCAGCTGACCGCCGAACTGGACCCGAAGAAGCGCAAGGTCGACGCGAACATCCAGGCCGGCGCCGTCTCCGTGAACCCGAAGAACGGCGCGGTCGTCGCGATGTACGGCGGCCAGGACTACCTGAAGCACTACCTCAACAACGCCACCCGCAGGGACTACCAGCCCGCCTCGACGTTCAAGCCGGTGATCCTCGCCGCGGCCCTGGAGGAGAACGCCGAGACCCAGGACGGCAACCCGATCACCGCCGACACGATCTACGACGGCACGAGCAAGCGCCCGGTCGTCGAGGACGGCCGGAAGGTCGGGTTCGCCCCGGAGAACGAGGACGACCGAAACTACGGCGACGTCACCGTCCAGACGGCGATGAACAAGTCCGTGAACTCCGTGTTCGCGCAGATGGGCGTCGACGTCGGCATGCCCGAGGTGATGAAGGTCGCCGGCGACCTCGGCATGGACACCAAGGGCCAGCAGGCCGTGCCCGCCCAGACCCTGGGCACCATGGGCGCCAGCCCCATGGAGATGGCCGGCGTCTACGCCACCCTCAACAACCACGGCAAGAAGGTCACCCCGACCCTCGTCAAGTCGGTCGACCACGACTTCCGCAAGGTCACCTTCCCGGAGGCGATCGGCGACGAGGTCATCAGCCGCGCGACCGCCGACACCGTGACCTCGGTCCTGACCGGCGTCGTCGACGACGGTACGGCGCGCCGGTCGGTGCGCGACAACCCCGAGCGGGACGGCCAGAAGGTGGCCGGCAAGACAGGCACCTCCGACGACAACAAGTCCGCCTGGTTCACCGGCTACACACCCGACCTGGTCACCTCCGTGGGCCTGTTCGGCGAGGACGCCAAGACGCACGCGCAGACCAAGATGTACGGCGCCGGCGGCCGGGACCGCGTCGACGGCGGCGGCTTCCCGGCGGAGGTCTGGGCGGCGTACATGTTCGGCGTGACGAAGACGGACGCCAAGTTCGACCTCGACACCGACCAGGGCGCGGCCGTCCAGCCGACCTGGACGCCGACCACCCCGACCGAGGAGCCGACGACCGAGGAACCGACCGAGGAGCCGACGACCGAGGAACCGACGGACGAGCCGACCACCGAGGAGCCGACGGATACGCCGACGACCGGGGAACCGACGGACGAGCCGACGACCGAGGAGCCGACGGACGAGCCGACGGGCGAACCCACCGACGACATCACCCTCGACCCGGTCCGACCCGGGAACGAACGGTAGGGCAGCGCCCCGTCAGGGGCGCGGGGCCGTGATCGACATGCGGCCCCGCCGCGCGGGCGCGATCAGCCACGATGCGCCCGCGTCCGGCGGTCCGCGGTTCCCCCGCGGCGCTCAGCCGTGATTCAACTCGAACCAGACGACCTTGCCGGTGCTCAACCGGGTGGCCCCCCACCGTCGCGCCAGCCGGTTCACGAGGTACAGGCCGCGCCCGCCCTCGTCCGTCGCCCGCGCCTGCCGCAGCCGGGGCAACTGCGGCACGTCGTCCCCGACCTCGCAGCGCAGCACATCGGTCCGCAACAGCCGCAACGTAACCGGCCGCGAGGCGTATCGCACCGCGTTGGTCACGACCTCACTGACCAGCAGCTCGACGGAGTCCGTCAGCTCCTCCAGGCCCCACCGGGCCAGCGCCCGCCGCGCGAGCCGCCGGGCACGCCCCGGCGCCGCGTCCTCCGGCTCCAGGAACCAGTACGCCACATCGCTCGGCGCGATCCCGTCGAAGCGGGCGGCGAGCAGCGCGATGTCGTCGTCCCGGTCACCCGGGCCGAGCATGTCCAGCACCTCGTCGCACAGGGCTTCCAGCGGCGGCGGATGGTCCGGCCCGGTGAGCTGGGCGGTCGCCGCGAGCTTCTCGCGCAGCTGCTCTATGCCGGTCCACACGTCGCGCAGCCGCGACTCGACGAGACCGTCGGTGTAGAGGAGCAGCGTCGCTCCCGCGGGCGCGTCCAGCTCGACGGCCTCGAAGTCGACACCGCCGACCCCGATCGGCGCCCCGGCAGGCACCCGCAGGACCTCCGCCCGGCCGCCCAGATGCAGCAGGACGGGCGGCGGATGACCGGCGTTGGCGATGGTGATGCGGTGCGAGACCGGGTCGTAGACGGCGTACAGGCAGGTCGCCATGCGGTCGGTGCCCAGGCGCTGCGCCTGCTCGTCGAGGTGGTGCAGGACCTCCTGCGGGGGCAGGTCCAGACCGGCGAGGGTCTGCGCGGTCGTCCGCAGCTGGCCCATGATCGCGGCCGAGGTCATGGAGTGGCCCATGACGTCACCCACGACCAGCGCCACCCGGCTGCCCGGCAGCGGGATCGCGTCGTACCAGTCGCCGCCCACCCGGGCCGTCTCGGCCGCCGGGAGGTAGCGGGACGCGAGTCGTACGCCCGTCGGACGCGGCAGCGTCTCCGGCAGCATGGTGCGCTGCAACTCGTCGGCGATGTACGCCTCACGGCCGTACAGCACCGCCTTGTCGATGCCGAGGGCGCTGTGGGTGGCGAGCTGGGCGGCGACCAGGAGGTCGTCCGGCTCGAAGGCCAGGCGCTCGGGGCGACGCAGGAAGACGGCGGCACCGATCACGCGGCGCCGGCCGCGCAGCGGGGCGAGGATCGCGCGCTGACCGTCCGGGATGATCAACTCACCGTCGTCGCCGAGCAGTTCCGGCAGCGCGGCACGGGCGGCGGGCGCGTCGGCGAAGACGGGACGGACACCGCGCAGCACCTCGGCGAGCGCGCCGCCGGGGCGTACCTCGCACAGTTCGGCGGTGACGGCGGACAGGTCGGCCAGCTCGGTCGTCTCCGGCTGCTGCTGGGCGGGCAGGAAGCCGCCGCTGTCGGTGTCCCGCTCCTCAGGGATGCGGTCGGTGCGGCGCAGGCGCAGCACCACGGGTCCGGTGGGCCGCTCGTCGCCGACGGGCAGCGGGTCACGCAGATAGACGAGGATCGCGTCCGAGAAGGTCGGCACGGTCGCCCGGCACAACCCCATCACGATCTCGTCCAGGTCGATGCCGCGGGCGATCCGCCGGGTGGCCGCGCCCACGAAGCGCAGCCGGTCGCCGTCCCGCCGCATCGGTGTCGGCCGTCCGGCCACCACTGACTGCCCGGTGCGGCGCTCGCCGGACGTCTGCGACTGATCCGTGCCCGGCTGGGGCGGGATGGACTCCGGAGCGGGCCGTGGCCGATGCGTGTCGGGCTCGGCGGCGACGGAGGGCTGTGAGTGCTCGGGGCCGTTGCCGGCGATGACTGAGGGCTCCTTGCTCGGGCCGGACGGGGCGGTGGTGCCCGGCGTGGAAGGGGTCTCACCGGTGCGCGCCTGCGCGGGTAAGGCGGCGGCACCCGCGGTGCCGCCACAGGGCGGGTGCGGGGGCGCGGGGCGGGCCGTCGGCGGTGTCGAGGTACGCACAAGCGCCCCGCGGGGCTCCGCGGGGTCCACGCCCGTCTCGGGGCGTTCGAAGGAGATCGGCTGCTCCGTCACGCCTTTCGAATCCATCCGTCCGGGGCCGCGCGCCACGCGTGCAGTTCGTCCCGCCGAGACTCCGATACCCGCAATACGTGCCCCAGGAACGGAATCCCCGCGTGGCCAGGGGTGGTTCCTGTGCCGCCGGGGGAGCGTCTGCGCGTCCCGGCACTGCCCTGGTAACCCTCGCTCACGTCCTGCCGCCCCTCGGTGACGATCGGTCAAGCCCTGCGCGCACTCGGGCAGTTGCCCCTGCGCGCCCTTGCGGAGGACGATCCTACGTTTCTTGCCCGGGGGCGCATCAAGGGTCTCACGACGACATGTGCGCGGGTGTGCGATCCCAGTCCTCCGGCAAAGAAGGTACAGCCCAGGAGGGATCCGGGCGCCAGTGCGGCCAGCCGTCGCAGAACGGCGGCCCCCAGCCACGGATCACCTCCACCGCCCCGCGCCCGGCCTCCCGCACCTGCTCGGCGAGCCGCTCGTCCATCAGCCCGTCCCGCTGTGCCTGCGCGAACTCGTCCTCGTCCCGCCAGTGCCAACTGCGGTCCGGGTGCACGGAGATGTCGAGGAAGTGGTCCTCGGAGTCCACGCCGGACGCCCAACGGGCCAGCGGCCGTTCCAGGTTCACGTACCAGTTCTTGAACTGCCATCCCGGCTCCCAGAACAGCCACACCGACCACGGTTCACCGGGCCGCGCCAGCTTCAGCACCCCGGTCCCGAACCAGCGGTCCCGCTGAACGGCCCGCGGCCTGGTGTACCGCGTCTCCAGCGGCTCCAGATGCACGGCTGTGCCGTCGGCCAGCACGGGCTTGACGCACTCCGTGCCCGGAGCCAGCCACACGGCGAGGATCTCCTCGTCGTCACGGACGACGGTGACCGGGCGGGCGATGTGGAAACCCGCGCCGCCGTTCTCCCGGTACCGCCACAGGATCTGTGTCCCGGGCGCCCAGAAGTCCGTCGACCCGCCCGCCGCCACGCCCGTCGTCATCGCTCCGCCCTCTGCCATGTACAGATATTAGGTGCCACCGGCATACGACGCTGCGGCGTCGCTCACGGTTCACACGCCGGTGCGCCCGCGCTACGGCCGGGTCATCCGCAGGACGTCCAGGGCGTCGTCCAACTGCTCGACCGTGAGGTCGCCGCGCTCCACGTACCCGCTCTCCAGGACGACTTGGCGGATGGTCTTCCGCTCGGCCAGGGCCTTCTTGGCGACCTTCGCGGCCTCCTCGTACCCGATGTACTTGTTCAGCGGCGTGACCACGGAGGGTGACGACTCGGCGTACTCCAGGGCGCGTTCCCGGTGGGCGACGATGCCGTCGACGGTCCGGTCGGCCAGCAGCCGGGAGGCGTTCGCGAGCAGCCGGATCGACTCCAGGACGTTCTTCGCGATGACCGGAAGCATCACGTTCAGCTCGAAGTTGCCCGCGGCGCCGGCCGCGGCGACCGTCGCGTCATTGCCGACGACCTGCGCGGCGACCATGAGTACGGCCTCCGGAATCACCGGATTGACCTTGCCGGGCATGATCGAGGACCCCGGCTGGAGATCGGGGAGGGAGATCTCGGCGAGCCCGGTGCGCGGCCCGGACGACATCCAGCGCAGATCGTTCGCGATCTTGGTCAGACCGACCGCGATCGTCCTGAGCTGCCCGCTCGTCTCGACGATGCCGTCCCGAGCGCCCTGCGCCTCGAAGTGGTCCCGCGCCTCGGTGAGCGGCAGCCCCGTCGTCCGGGCCACCTCCTCGATGACGGCGGCGGAGAAGCCGGGCGGCGTGTTGATGCCGGTGCCCACGGCCGTGCCGCCGAGGGGGAGTTCGGCGAGGCGGGGGAGGGAGGCGTGCAGACGCTCGACGCCATAGCGGATCTGCGCCGCGTAGCCGCCGAACTCCTGGCCCAGCGTGACCGGGGTCGCGTCCATCAGATGGGTCCTGCCCGACTTCACGACGTCGGCGAACTCCTCGGCCTTGCGCTCCAGCGACGCGGCGAGGTGCTCCAGTGCCGGGACGAGGTCGCGGGTGACGGCGGCGGTGGCGGCGATGTGGATGGAGGAGGGGAAGACGTCGTTGGACGACTGCGAGGCGTTGACGTGGTCGTTCGGGTGGACGTCCCGGCCGAGCCGCTCGGTGGCGAGGGTGGCGACGACCTCGTTGGTGTTCATGTTGGACGAGGTCCCGGACCCGGTCTGGAACACGTCGACGGGGAAGTGCTCGTCCCAACGCCCCTCGGCGACCTCGCCGGCCGCCTCCTGAATGGCCTCGGCGATGTCCTTGTCGAGCACCCCGAGCCGCGCGTTCACCTTCGCGGCGGCGCCCTTGATGCGGGCGAGGGCCTCGATGTGAGCGCGTTCGATGCGCTGGCCGGAGACGGGGAAGTTCTCGACGGCACGCTGTGTCTGGGCCCGCCACTTGGCGTGCGCGGGGACGCGGACCTCGCCCATGGAGTCGTACTCGATGCGGTAGTCGCTCATACCGCCTTCAGCGATCGGGCGAGCGGGGATGTTCCGGGTTTGGGCCACGAGGGGGAGACTTCTTCGCCCCGCCGCCCCTAACCGTCCCGTCCTTCTGGGGCTCCGCCCCTCAAACGCCGGAGGGGCTGGTTCTTCAGCCCTTCCGGCGTTCGAGGACGCGCCCGTTCAGGGCCGAAAGCAGGGGTCCGGGGGCGCAGCCCCCGGGGATGGGACGGGTAGGGGCGGCGGGGGCGAAATCCGGCCCACCGCACCGCAGGGACTAGCCCAGCCCCGGCCCCCGCACCGGAATCGACGTGAACGTCGGCGCGGGCGCCGGGTCCTGGAAGAAGTCGTTGCCCTTGTCGTCGACCACGATGAACGCCGGGAAGTCCTCGACCTCGATCTTCCAGACGGCCTCCATGCCGAGCTCCTCGTACTCGACGACCTCGACCTTCTTGATGCAGTCCTGGGCGAGCCGCGCGGCCGGACCGCCGATGGAGCCCAGGTAGAACCCGCCGTGGCTGCCGCACGCGTCCGTGACCTGCTTGCTGCGGTTGCCCTTCGCGAGCATCACCTTGGAGCCGCCCGCCGCCTGGAACTGCTCGACGTAGGAGTCCATGCGCCCGGCGGTCGTCGGGCCGAAGGACCCGGACGCGTACCCCTCGGGCGTCTTCGCGGGCCCGGCGTAGTACACCGGGTGGTCCTTCAGGTACTGCGGCATCTCCTCGCCCGCGTCCAGCCGCTCCTTGATCTTGGCGTGCGCGATGTCACGGGCCACGACCAGCGGACCGGTGAGCGAAAGCCGGGTCTTCACCGGGTACTTGGTCAGCTCGGCGAGGATCGAGTCCATCGGCTGGTTGAGGTCGATCTTGACCACGTCACCGTCGGCCTCGAGGTGCTCGTCCGTCGTCTCCGGCAGGAACCGCGCCGGGTCGGTCTCCAGCTGCTCCAGGAAGACGCCCTCGGCGGTGATCTTCGCGACGGCCTGGCGGTCGGCCGAGCAGGACACGGCGATGGCGACGGGGCACGACGCACCGTGCCGCGGCAACCGCACCACACGCACGTCGTGGCAGAAGTACTTGCCGCCGAACTGCGCGCCGATGCCGATCTTCTGCGTCAGCTCGAAGACCTTCTCCTCGAGCTCCTTGTCCCGGAACCCGTGCCCGAGCGGCGAGCCCTCGGCCGGGATCTCGTCCAGGTAGTGCGCGGAGGCGTACTTGGCGGTCTTCAGCGCGTACTCGGCGGAGGTGCCGCCGACGACGATCGCCAGGTGGTACGGCGGGCAGGCGGCCGTACCGAGCGAACGGATCTTCTCCTCCAGGAACTTCATCATGGAGGACTCGTTCAGGACGGCCTTGGTCTCCTGGTAGAGGAAGGACTTGTTGGCGGAGCCGCCGCCCTTCGCCATGAACAGGAACTTGTAGGCGCCGCCGTCGGTGGCGTACAGCTCGATCTGCGCCGGCAGGTTGGAGCCGGTGTTCTTCTCCTCCCACATGGTGAGCGGAGCCATCTGGGAGTAGCGCAGGTTGAGGTTCAGGTACGCGTCGTAGATGCCCCGGCTGAGGGCCTCCTCGTCGCCGCCCTCGGTCAGCACGTTCTGTCCGCGCTTGCCCATGACGATCGCCGTGCCGGTGTCCTGGCACATCGGGAGCACCCCGGCCGCCGCGATGTTGGCGTTCTTCAGCAGGTCCAGCGCCACGAACTTGTCGTTGCTGGACGCCTCGGGGTCGTCGATGATCCGGCGCAGCTGCGCGAGGTGGGCCGGGCGCAGGTAGTGCTGGATGTCGTGGATGGCCTCCGCGGCGAGCTTGCGCAGCGCCTCGGGCTCCACCTTGAGGAACGTCCGCCCGTCGGCCTCGAAGGTGGAGACACCTTCGGAGGTCACCAGCCGGTAGGGGGTGGTGTCCTCTCCCATGGGGAGCAGATCGGTGTACGCGAACTCAGGCATCTCGCCCATTCCTCACTCGACAGACAGCGGCTGGCCTCCATTGGCAGCGTCCACCAGCGTAGAACCTGCCACTGACGGCGAGCTTGTGAGGTAAGGCTCAGTTGGATTTCGGCGAGCGAATGCGAGAAGCAGGCAGGCAGAATGGGGGCTATCGCGATCTATCGTGTTTGGGTACGCTGCTGCCGTGGACCTTCAGAAGCAGACCGTGCCCACCGCCGCCACCGAGCTCCGTGCGTCCGACGCCGACCGCGACCGGATCGCCGACATCCTGCGCGACGCCCTGGCCGAGGGCCGCCTCACCGCCGACGAGCACGCCGAGCGGGTCGAGGGCGCGCTCGCCGCCAAGACGGTCGGTGAACTGGAGGTCTTCATACGGGACCTGCCCGCCGCCCACGCCCGCCGCACGCCCTACGTCCCCGCCGCGAGCCGCCCCGCCCCCGCCGCGGTGCCGCTCGACCCCGACGAGAACGTGGTCGCGGTCTTCAGCAGTGCGGTCCGCAAGGGCCGCTGGCGCGCGGGCCGCCGTATCCACGCGTACGCCGTCTTCGGCAGTGTCGAGATAGACCTCAGCGAGGCCCTCTTCGAGTACCAGCAGGTCGTGATCCGCGCGATCTCGGTCTTCGGCAGCGTCGAGGTCCGCGTCCCGGAGAACGTCTCGCTGCGTGGCGCGGGCGGCGGTGTGCTCGGCAGCTTCGAGGTGGACCACCTGGACGCCGAGGAGCCCGAGGCCCCGGTCGTCCATGTCGACGGCTGGGCCGTGCTCGGCAGCATCGAGGGCAGAGCGAAGCGGGGCAAGCTGGTGGCCGACATCCTCGACCGGGTCCAGCGTCATCTGGACCGGGGCGCCAAGGGTTTGCGCAAGCATCCGGATCGTTGACGACCGGAAAGCGGACCGTCTCCCACCGCACCTTTCGGCTGTTGCGGAGGGCCCACCGGGGCGCGCCGGCCCCCCGTGGTTCCAGCGGTTCACAACTCCCTGCATAGGCGCGCGCACAGCGGGTAGACCTTGCTGCATCGTCTCTCGCTCGCGAAGCCGTCGTCAGGAGTAGACCGTGCTGCAACCGCCGCATTCGTCCCTGCATGTAGCTGCCGTTCCGGCCCAGCGGGTGCCAGTGCGAGACAGGGACCAAGACGCCCCATGGCACACGGAAGCGGTGTGCCGACGCGATGAGGCCGGCCTGTTCTTCGCGCCGTCGAAAGAGCCCACCGCGGCCCGGCTCTCCCGCGAGGAGGCGGCCAAGCGAGTCTGCGCCCGCTGCCCGGTCATGGTCGAGTGCCGCGAACACGCGCTCCTCCAGCCCGAGCCCTACGGAGTCTGGGGCGGCCTGACCGCGGCAGAACGCCGTGTGGTCCTGGCAAGGCGCCGCCGCCGCGAAATGGAACTGAAGAAGGCGGCCAGGGCGGCGAACCGGATAGCCCAGGCGGGCTGAGAAGCAAAAAAAGGGCGCCCCCTCCGCACCGGGGGCGCCCCACGCCCTTGAGGGCGCTTCTTTCAGCCGCGCTGGGTCACTTCGCCCTGTCGAAGTCGATCGCGCTGTAGGCCCGCAGCTTGCTCAGCCGGTGCTCGGAGTCGATCCGCCGCACCGTCCCCGACTTCGACCGCATCACGATCGAGTCGGTCGTCGCGTTCTCCGAGCGGTACCGCACCCCGCGCAGCAGCTCGCCGTCGGTGATGCCGGTCGCGACGAAGAACACGTTGTCCCCGGCGACCAGGTCATCGGTGAGCAGCACGCGATCCAGGTCGTGCCCGGCGTCGAGGGCGCGCTGCCGCTCCTCGTCGTCCTTCGGCCACAGCTTGCCCTGGATGGTGCCGCCGAGGCACTTCACGGCACAGGCCGAGATGATGCCCTCCGGCGTACCGCCGATGCCGAGCAGCATGTCGACGCCGGTGCCCTCGCGCAGCGCGTAGATCGACCCCGCGACATCGCCGTCGGAGATCAGCTTGATGCGCGCGCCGGCGTCCCGGATCTCCTTGATGATGCCCTCGTGCCGGGGCCGGTCCAGGATGACCACGGTCACGTCCTCCGGCGTGGACCGCTTGGCCTTGGCGACCCGGCGGATGTTCACCGCCACGGGCGCGTCGATGTCGACGAAGTCGGCGGCCTCGGGGCCGGTGACGAGCTTGTCCATGTAGAAGACGGCCGACGGGTCGAACATGGACCCCCGGTCGGCCGCGGCCAGCACCGAGATCGCGTTGGGCATGCCCTTCGCGGTCAGCGTGGTTCCGTCGATCGGGTCGACGGCGATGTCGCACTCCGGCCCGGTCCCGTCGCCGACCCGCTCTCCGTTGAAGAGCATCGGTGCTTCGTCCTTCTCGCCCTCACCGATGACGACGACGCCGTTCATCGACACGGTGTGGACGAGGGTCCGCATGGCGCGGACCGCTGCGCCGTCGGCGCCGTTCTTGTCGCCGCGCCCGACCCAGCGGCCCGCGGCCATCGCCGCGGCTTCGGTCACACGGACCAGTTCCAGGGCGAGGTTACGGTCGGGGGCTTCGCTGGGAACCTCGAGTTCGGACGGGAGATGATGATGATTCTCGGTCATCGGAGCGCACCTTTCTGATACGACGACGGCCGGATGAGGGTGACGAGCCCTGACTCTATCCTCGGGCGGACAGAATGAGCAGGGGGCCCCACGGATGAGCAAGCCGGGGCACCTGCGACGATAGGGGGCGTGGCAGGTTCGAACGGCAAGCAGAAGTCGGTCCGCAACATGGTCCTCTCCCTCGGGGTGACCGTGCTCGCGGCAGGGTTCATCTATCTCTTCATCCCCCATGAAGAGGGCGATCCCGACCTCCCGCGGGTCGACTATCGCGTGGAGCTGCTGACGGCTCGCCGCGCGGCGTCCTACCCGGTGCTCGCGCCCGAGGGGCTGCCCGAGTCCTGGAAGGCGACGTCCGTGCGCTTCAAGGGCGACGACTTCGACGCCTGGCATCTCGGCTTCCACACATCCGGCGGGCAGTACGTGCAGGTCCAGCAGTCGGCCGACAAGCCTGTGACGTTCATCGAGGAAGCCACTCAGGGCGGCCGGGAGACCAAGGTCACCGAGAAGATCGGCGACCGGACATGGACGCGGTACACGGGGGGCCGGTACGACGCGCTGGTGCACCAGGAGAAGGGCGCGACGACGGTGGTCGCGGGCACGGGCTCGTTCGGACAGCTGACCCAGATGGCGAAGGCCCTGAAGTCCGAGTGACCTCAGCCGTATGACGCAGGCCCCTGGACTGCTTCCAGTGACCGCTGACGCATGACGAAGGCCCCCGGATTGCTTCCGGGGGCCTTCGTGGTGCTCGGCGGGCCTGGTTCAGGCCGTGGTGACGAGGTTCAGACCATGGTGACGAGGTTCAGACCGTGGTGACGAGGATCAGACCGTGGTGACGACCTGGTCGAAGGCCAGGCGCGGGGAGCGCGGGTACCAGGCGTCGGGGCCCGGCTTGCCGATGTTGACGACCATCAGCGGGGTGTGGTCGTCGTCGAGGAACTCCTTGCGGACGCCCTCGAAGTCGAAGCCGGTCATCGGGCCGGCGGCCAGACCGGCGGCGCGGACACCGACGATGAAGTAGGCGGCCTGGAGGGCGGCGTTCATCCCAGCTGCGCCCTCGCGGGCCGCGCGCTCGCTGAAGAAGACGTCCTTGGCCTGCGGGAACGCCGGGAAGAGGACCGGCAGCTCCTCGTGGAACTCGTTGTCCGCGGACAGGATCGCGACCAGCGGGGCGGTGGCCGTCTTGGCCTGGTTGCCCTCGGCCATGTGCTGGACCAGGCGCTCACGGGCCTCGGCGGAGCGGACCAGGGTGATGCGCAGCGGGGTCTGGTTGAAGGCGGTCGGGCCGTACTTGACCAGGTCGTAGATCGCCTGGACCTGCTCCTCGGTCACCGGCTCGTCAGTGAAGGTGTTCGCGGTGCGGGCCTCGCGGAACAGCAGGTCCTGGGCGGCGGGGTCAAGGACGAGAGACATTCGTGAACCTTCTCGAAGTAGTGAGTCGTGCGCTAAGCGGACCGGGGACCGGTTACATGGACGACCGTACGCGAGACAAGTTCAAGGTTCAACAAAATCAAGGGTGTCGTGATCCACTTCACAACATCCCTGCCCTTTCCCGCGTCTGTCCTGGGCCCCCGAGGCGTGCGTCAGGAGTCGCCCGCCACCTCTTCCCGCTCGGCCTCGGCCTCCTCGGCCAGCGCGGCATCCAGCCGGGCCCGCGCGCCGTCCAGCCAGCGCCGGCACACCTTGGCCAGCTCCTCGCCCCGCTCCCACAGCGCGAGGGACTCCTCCAGCGTCGTACCGCCCGCCTCCAGCCGCCGTACGACCTCGATCAGCTCGTCCCGGGCCTGCTCGTACCCGAGGGCCTCTTCCACCTTGCTGGTCATGCGCCCACCCTATGCATCGCTCGCTGCGTCGCTTCGTCCATCGCCCTGTGAAACCTGGGTCCGGGCTTCGGCCCCGGCCTCGACTCGTACGGAGAACTCGCCGTCCGCGACCCGCGCCCGCAGTGCCTCGTCCGCCGTCACCTCGTCCGGGTCGCGGACCACATGCCCGTCGGCCTTCTGAAGCACCGCATAGCCGCGCTTCAAGGTCGCCGCGGGGGAGAGGGCCACCACGCGTGCGTGCGTGTGTGTCAGCTCCGACTCGGCGCGGTCGAGGTGATGGCCGAGACAGCGCCGGCCGCGGTCCAGGAGCGAGGCCACATGGTCGGCCCGCTCGTCGATCATGCGGTGCGGATCCTCTATCGAGGGCCGTGCGAGGGCATGGGCGAGACCGCGCTCCTCCCGGTCGACGAACGCCTCGACGCACCGCCGCGCCCGGTCGCGCAGCATCCGCACCCGTTCGTACTCCTCGCCGACATCCGGTACGACCTTCTTGGCGGCGTCCGTCGGGGTCGACGCGCGCAGGTCGGCGACATGGTCCAGGAGCGGATTGTCGGGCTCGTGGCCGATCGCGGAGACGACGGGCGTACGGCAGGAGGCGACGGCCCGCACCAGCTGCTCGTCGGAGAAGGGCAGCAGATCCTCCACGCTGCCCCCGCCGCGGGCGACGATGATCACGTCCACGTCGTCGATCTCGTCCAGCTCCTTCACCGCCTGCACGACCTGCGGTACGGCGTGCACGCCCTGCACGGGGACATTGCGCACCTCGAAGCGGACGGCGGGCCAGCGGTGCCTGGCGTTCTCCAGCACATCGCGCTCGGCGGCGGAGGCACGGCCGCACACCAGGCCGATGAGCTGGGGCAGGAAGGGCAGCGGCTTCTTGCGCTCCGGCGCGAAGAGCCCCTCGGCGGCGAGGGCCTTCTTCAGCATCTCCAGCCGGGCGAGCAGCTCACCGACGCCCACGGGCCGTATCTCGGCGGCGCGCAGGGACAGCTGGCCGCGCGGGGCGTACCACTCGGGCTTGGCGAGCACGACGACCCGGGCGCCCTCGCTCACCACGTTGGCGACGGTGTCGAACACCTGGCGATACGCCGTGACGCTCACGGAGATGTCGTACGACGGATCGCGCAGGGTCAGGAACACGACGCCGGCACCGGGCCGCCGCGACAGCTGGGTGATCTGCCCCTCGACCCACACGGCCCCGAGCCGGTCGATCCACCCCCCGATGAGCCGCGACACCTCACCGACGGGGATGGGGGATTCGGGGGTCGTGTTCACAGCCATGCGCCGAGCGTAACGGCCGCCACCGACAAAGCCGCCCAGCCACCGGTCCGCGGCCCACAGGGGCGCGCGGCCGAGCTGCTCGAGTCACCGCGCACCCCTCACCGCGCCCCCCACCGCCCACCGTCACACTCCCCACCAACCCGTCACCAGGGCGATCTTCAAGGCGGCGAACGCACCCTTACGATGGGACGCATGACTGCTTCGCCTGGCCGCCGTGTCCTGCTCGCCGCCCCCCGTGGCTACTGCGCGGGTGTCGACCGCGCCGTGATCGCCGTCGAGAAAGCCCTGGAGCAGTACGGCGCTCCGGTGTACGTCCGGCACGAGATCGTCCACAACAAGTACGTCGTGCAGACCCTGGAGAAGAAGGGCGCCATCTTCGTCGAGCGCACGGAGGAGGTGCCGCCGGGCAACATCGTCATGTTCTCGGCGCACGGCGTCGCCCCCGTCGTCCACGAGGAGGCCGCGCGCGGCAAGCTCGCCACCATCGACGCGACCTGCCCGCTCGTCACCAAGGTCCACAAGGAAGCCGTCCGCTTCGCGAACGAGGACTACGACATCCTCCTCATCGGGCACGAGGGCCACGAAGAGGTCATCGGCACGTCCGGCGAGGCCCCCGAGCACATCCAGCTCGTCGACGGCCCGGGTGATGTCGCCAAGGTCGAGGTCCGCGACGAGTCGAAGGTCGTCTGGCTCTCCCAGACCACGCTGTCGGTCGACGAGACCATGGAGACCGTCGACGCCTTGAAGGAGAAGTTCCCGCAGCTCATCTCCCCGCCCAGCGACGACATCTGCTACGCCACGCAGAACCGTCAGCTCGCGGTGAAGCAGATGGGCGGCGAGGCCGAGCTGGTCATCGTGGTCGGCTCCCGCAACTCCTCCAACTCCAAGCGGCTCGTCGAGGTCGCCAAGCTGGCCGGTTCGCGCGAGGCCTACCTCGTGGACTTCGCGAGCGAGATCGACGAGGCCTGGCTGGAGGGCGTGACGACGGTCGGCGTCACCTCCGGTGCGTCCGTGCCCGAGGTCCTCGTCGAGGAGGTCCTGGAGTGGCTCGCCCAGCGCGGCTACGGCGATGTCGAGCTGGTGCGGGCGGCCGAGGAGTCCATCACGTTCTCCCTGCCCAAGGAGCTGCGCCGTGACCTGCGCGAGGAGGCGGCGGCCCTGATCGCCGAGCGCAAGGGGTCCGCCGGCTGAGGCGACCGGGACGCCCGGCACGAAGGGGCACGACCGTGGCGAGTCGGACGGCGGCTCAGGGACATGAGCGCCGACCGGCGCCGTCGTGACTGTCAGTCCTCCGTCGTAACGTAGGGCCATGCAGATCTTCGGTGTGGACATCGGCGGATCCGGGATCAAGGGTGCCCCGGTGGACCTGGACAGAGGCGACCTCGCCCAGGAGCGCTTCAAGGTGCTCACCCCGCACCCGGCCACGCCCGACAAAGTGGCCGACGGCGTGCGGCAGGTCGTCGAGAACTACGGCTGGACGGGTCCCGTCGGGCTCACCTTCCCCGGCGTCGTCACCGACGGCTCCACGATCCGTACGGCCGCCAACGTCGACAAGAGCTGGATCGACACCGACGCGCGCGCCCTGTTCCGCGACCGCCTCGGGGGCCTCCCGGTGACCGTGGTCAACGACGCGGACGCGGCCGGTGTCGCCGAGATGCACTTCGGCGCGGGCCGTGACCGGCGCGGCCCCGTGATCCTGCTCACCTTCGGCACCGGCATCGGCAGCGCGCTGTTCATCGACGGCACCCTCGTCCCCAACACCGAGCTGGGCCACCTGGAGCTGCACGGCCACGACGCCGAGAAGCGCGCCTCGAGCAAGGCCAAGGAGGACGAGGACCTCACCTGGGAGCACTGGGCGCGCCGCGTCCAGAAGTACCTCGCCCATGTCGAGATGCTCTTCTCCCCGGAGCTGTTCATCATCGGCGGCGGGGTGAGCCGCAAGTCCCACAAGTTCCTGCCCCACATCCAGGGCATCAAGGCGGAGATCGTCCCGGCCGAGTTGCAGAACAACGCGGGGATCGTGGGGGCGGCGATGCGGGCGGGGGAGAGGGCTCAGGCGTAGGCCGACGCCGGCGAGCGCAGGGACGGCACCACGGCACGGTGTGTCCTCGCCGTCCGCCCGCTCGCGGATGCCGTCGCCACGTCACATGGGCCGGCGGCGGACGGCTGCCCTGCGGGCGATCAGGCGGGCTTTGCGTACGAGCACCACGAGGCCGGTGATCAGCGTTCCCCCGTACAGCCAGCCGGCCTGTGTGGCGAGGGCCGTCACCAGACCCATCAGATGGTCGCCGAGGCCCCCGCCCGTGTCGGCGGGCGGGATCAGCCCCACGGCGAACGCGATCGGCACGACCACGGGTGCGCTCATCAGGTCCCCCCTGCGCACCCAGACCGCGGTCAGCGCACACACCGGAAGGAACAGCACGCTGTAGAGGGTGAGCGACGCCCCGAACAGCAGCGCGTCGACATAGCCGAGCAGCAGCATCACGGCCCCGCAGAACAGCCCGCTGCCCAGCCCGGTCAGCCGGGGGTTGGGAAACCGGCGCACGGCCTGCGGCGCGGGTGGCGGCCCGGGGTGCCGTACCGCCGCTGCCGCGGGAGCGTTACCGGGTCGGCGCTGGGAGACGGGCCGGCGGGACGGAGCGGGCCGGGCCGGACGGGCAGCCCGGAAGCCGCGGGACGACCAGGGAGACCGGGGCCCCTGACCGGAACCGGCCCGCCCGGAAGACTGACCCTGCCCGGAAGACTGAGCCCGCCCCGTCGACTCGGCCCGCCCCGTCGACTCGGCCCGCCCCGTCGACTCGGCCTGCCCGGCGGAGCGGCCCGAGCCGCCGCCCTGCCCGCGCGAGAGCCCCCCGCCACCCCTCCCCGACGCGTCCCCGCCCCGACCGACTCCGCCTTCGCCCCTGCCCGGCGTGTCCCCACCCCGCGCAGCCTGCGGTGGCAACGGCGGTGGCGTCCCGCGTCGCGACTCGTACCCGGCAGATCGCGCCCTGTGATGCTCCACTGGACCAACTTAGGTCGGCTTATGTGCTCAATCGCCCCACAGACACGCCCGGGGGCGGACCTTGGCCACGTGTTCGACAGCGCACGGGGGCCCGGCCCGGCACGCCGTAGACTGGTGGATCGGCCCGTGCATCTGCGTCATCTGCATCGAAGATCGAAGAAGGACCGGGCCCCAGCCCAGCCCCTGAAGTCCTCTCACGTACGGGAAGTCGCAACGTGTCGCTCACGATCGGAATCGTCGGTCTGCCCAATGTCGGCAAGTCGACCCTGTTCAACGCCCTGACCAAGAACGACGTGCTGGCGGCCAACTACCCGTTCGCCACGATCGAGCCGAACGTGGGCGTCGTGGGCGTCCCCGACCCGCGCCTGACCAAGTTGGCCGAGATCTTCTCCTCGCAGCGCGTCCTGCCCGCGACCGTCGACTTCGTCGACATCGCCGGCATCGTGCGCGGCGCCTCCGAGGGCGAGGGCCTGGGCAACAAGTTCCTCGCGAACATCCGCGAGTCCGACGCGATCTGCCAGGTCATCCGCGCTTTCAAGGACGAGAACGTCGTCCACGTCGACGGCAAGGTCTCGCCCAAGGACGACATCGAGACGATCAACACCGAGCTGATCCTCGCCGACCTCCAGACGATCGAGAAGGTCCTGCCCCGGCTCCAGAAGGAGTCGCGGATCAAGAAGGACATCGCGCCCAAGGTCAAGGCCGTCGAGGAGGCCAAGGAGATCCTGGAGAAGGGCGACACCCTCTTCGCCCACGGCATCGTCCAGGGCACCGAGCGCAACGAGCTCCTGCACGACCTGCACCTCCTCACCACGAAGCCGTTCCTCTACGTCTTCAACGTCGACGAGGACGAGCTGACCGACGAAGCCTTCAAGAACGAGCAGCGCGCCCTGGTCGCCCCCGCAGAGGCGATCTTCCTGAACGCCAAGCTGGAGGCGGACCTCGCCGAGCTCGACGAGGACGAGGCCCTCGAACTCCTACAGTCCGTCGGCCAGGAGGAGCCCGGCCTCGCCACCCTCGCCCACGTCGGCTTCAACACCCTGGGCCTGCAGACCTACCTCACGGCCGGCCCCAAGGAATCCCGAGCCTGGACCATCAAGAAGGGCGCCACCGCCCCCGAGGCCGCCGGAGTCATCCACACCGACTTCCAGAAGGGCTTCATCAAGGCCGAGGTCATCTCCTTCGCCGACCTGGTGGAGACGGGGTCGGTGGCGGAGGCCCGCGCCAAGGGGAAGGCGCGGATGGAGGGCAAGGACTACGTCATGCAGGACGGGGACGTGGTGGAGTTCCGCTTCAACGTGTGATCGATCTGCTACTGCATGCTAGATGATCGTCAAGCATGCAGGTCAGAAGGGGTCGGCTCCTGATGGGGCCGACCCCTTCGTCGTCACCGTGCTGGATGGTGTTGAAGGCGAGGGGATCGCTCTCCAGCTCGGTCAGCTTGGCCAGGATGCGCAGTGCCATGTCGCGCGGAATCTTCCGAAGCTCGGTCTGGGCCGCGGGCGGAAGACGGCGCGGCACGCACTCACTGCGCGCCAGCGTCTCCCTCATGATGTCCTCGATCGGGACGCCGGGGGCCGGATCGGCCATGCGCTCGTCGATGATCCGGTTGATCTCGCGCTCTTCCCATTCCTGGTACTTGCGCAGCACCTCGGAGTCGGCTCCCTCGTCATCGAGGCTCGATGTGGAAGTCGAAGGCGAGCGTTCCCGGGTCCAGGGCCGTCGCTCCGCCGTCGACGGGGAGTACCGCGCCGTTGACGAAGGACGCCGCCGGGGACAGCAACCAGCTGATGGCCCGGGCGACTTCCCGGGGCTCGCCCGGGCGGCCCATGGGCAGGAGTCTGGTCGCCTCCTCGTAGGCGGAGTCCACGCTGCCGTCCTTCAGGGCCGCTTCCTGGGCGAAGCGTGCCATGCGGCGGTCGGCCATCTCGGTCCGCACCCAGCTGGGGCACACGACGTTGGCGCGCACGCCCTCGCGTCCGTGGTCGACGGCCACGGAGCGGCACAGCTGGAGCAGGGCGGCCTTGGACGCGGCGTACGGCGCGTTCGCCCGGCCGTTGCGCAGGGCGGAGACCGAGGCGACGGCCACCACGGCTCCCCGTGACCGGAGCAGATGCGGGATCGCCGCGCGCAGGAGCAGCAGCGGGCCGGTGACGTTGGTGCGGATGACGTCGTCCCAGTCGGTCAGCGACAGGTCCCCGACCGTGCCACCGCGTCCTATGCCCGCGTTGAGCACGAGGCCGTCGATGCGGCCGTGGGCGGCGAGGGCGGTGCGGACGAGGCCCTCGGCGGAGGCCGGGTCGCCGACGTCGGACGGATGTGCCAGTGCGCCGGTCTCCCGCTCCAGGCGCCGCAGGGGTTCGGTCCGACGCCCCGAGGCGATCACCTGGTGCCCCTCCTCGCGCAGGAGCTCGGCGGTGGCCGCGCCGATGCCCGACCCGGCACCGGTCACGATGACAACTCGCTCGTCCGTCACGGCTGTTGAGCCTCCTCTTCGCGATCACGGGTGTCTTGATCGTAGAGGGGGCGGGGTGGGAGTGCTGCGGTTTGTTCGTCCGGGGGCGTGCTCAGGACGGTGGCGGGGACGGTGGGGCCGTGGGGCGTGGATCCGTGGGGTGTGGGGCCGTGGGCTGTGGGGCCGTGGGCTGTGGATCAGTGGGCGGGAGAGCCGCGGGCTGCGGATCAGTGGGCGGTGGGTTCGTGGCGCTCCAGCTGAGGGTGACGTCCAGGTGGGCGCTGGCGTTGGCGCTGGCCAGGACCGCGCCGAGTTTGCCGTCCAGGACCACGCCGAAGGTGACCTGTACCTCGTCGGGGCGCTGGGCGACGTTGCGGAACTGGCCGATCACCTCGGAGGCGGCCGTGGTGATCGGCGTCAGCGCTTCCCGCAGGCTTCTGCCCGCGCTCTCCAGCCGCGTGCCCAGGCCGACCGCCCCGGTGCCGGCGCGGGCCGGCGGGGCGACGAGGACGACGGTGCCGTCGGAGAGGGTGAACTGGACTGCGTCGGGCACGGAGGCTCCCGGGAGGTGAGAGGGGGCGGGTCAGGGGCGGTTCGGGGGGCCGCAGAGCGGGGCGGAGGGAGGGGAGTCGTCGTTTCCCAGCCTCTCCTGGACTCTGTCCAGGGACTCCAGAAGCGGGCGCAGCTCCCCGCCCTTCACGTACTCCAGGACGGCCCGGTAGAACGCGGCGGACACATCGGGGTCCATGGCGTCGGCGGCGCTGAAGCACAGGGGGTGGCCCGAGCGGAGGAGTTGGGCCGTGCGGGCCTCGGCGGAGTCGGGATCGGGGTAGATCACCTTCTTGTGCGGCGAGAGCGCGAAGCCGGGCTGGTCCACCCAGATCTGCTGGGCCTTCGCGGTGGCCAGGTACTTGATCAGGGTGGTCGCGTGCTCGCTGGTGGTGAACTGTCCGACGAAGTCCGCTGAGACCTCCAGGGGTTGGCCTTCCCGAGGCCGCGCGTACGTGTACTTCTCCTCCTTGCCCGGAGCGAAGTCCATCGCGGACAGTGCGCCGTGGCTCAGTGAACAGGTGCTGTCGGCCATGCCCTTGGACGCCTTGCTGAACTTGAGGGTCGACGCCTGGGAGCGGTCGCTCTCCTCGATGACGTCGTGCCACATGGACCAGGCCCGTGCGACCGGATCCGAAGACCACTCTCTGGCGCCCGAGGCCCAGTCCTTGTACGTGGTGATCCCCTCTTCGGCGAGCAGGATGTCGGCGATCCAGTCCGCGCCCGGCCAGCCGGAGGTCGGCCCGGACGCCAGGCCGAGACACCAGGGCTCAGGGTCGGCGACCAGGGCGGGCCAGGTGCTGGGCGGGGCCGGCACGACCACCTTCGGGTCGTACCAGACCAGGCTCTTGACGTCGGCCTTCACGGGGACCGCATAGACGTCTCCGCGGTGCATGGCCAGGTCGCGAAAAGGCCGTATGAACGCGGCGGTGCCGACCTCGAGGTCCTCGAGGACCTTGTCGTTGCGGAACTTGGTGATCGCTCCCACGCTCGCCAGCACGGCCAGGTCGGGCGCCGCTTTCGCGGCCACCGCGGCGTCGAGCTGAGGTGTGAGGTCGCGGGTCACCTGCGGTACGACGTCGATGGCCGGGTAGCGGTCCTCGAAGTCGTTGATGACCGCGTAGAAGGCCTGGAACTCGGTCTCGGTCCAGGGGACCATGATCGTCACCTGGTCCTTCGCGGCTTTACCGCAGCCGACCGCTGCCAGCAGCAGACCGAGAACCAGAGCGCAGCGCACCAGCGGTGCCGTCAGTCTTGTCATGGGCGAGGGAACCTGTACTCGGCGATACGGGGTCTGAAGGCCAGGTAGGTGAGCGCCCCGGCGGCGACGAGCAGCGGCAGCATGATCGCCATGACCCATTCGTCGGCGTCGCCGCTGCGGCACAGCAAGCAGGTGGTGACGGCGACGGACGCGGTCAGCAGCCAAGCCAGACCGAGCGCGGGGCTCGGGTACTGCCGGAAGTGGCGGGCGACAACCCGGCAGGTGGCGCAGACCAGCAGCAGCATGACCGCCACCGGGACGATGAGCAGCGGCCAGAGCAGGGCGGGGTTCAGCCAGTGGGCCCCGCGCTGCTGTGCGACGGCAGCCCCCTGGATCGTCTCCAGGTCCTGGAGCGACTGGATGAGACCGCCCGTGAACGGGACCTCGGCCGTCCCGTCCTGCTCCTTCTCGGCGGCCACCACCGCATGCTTCGCCGACATGCACGACGGACCTTCGCTCACCATCCGGTTGGCCAGCTGTACACATGTGTTCAACTGGCCCTCGACGAACTGGAACTGACGCAGCCCCTGTTCGGCATCCGCGTTGCCCTCGGCCGCGGAGGTGAGCAGGGTGCCGACCTGGGCGATACGGTTTGCGAAGTCCGCGCCGGGGCCGATCAGGTTCTCCGCCCTGGTGCCGATGGCGTCGGCGAGCGCCTTGTTCGCCTCGCCGGCGGACGCCCGCGCGGCCTCCAGCTGACGGACGGCGATGTCGGTCCGCCTGGCGGCATCGGCCTGGTCGCCCGTGCGGTTGGCGACCACGACGTACAGCAGCGCGGTCAGGGCCACGATCGCCAGCAGCCCCGCTCTCAACCACCGCAGCACCACGATGGGGTGGGTGGCGCGCAGTCCGGTCCAGAAGGCCCGTGTCCCCACCTTCATGAGGCGTCCACCGGCGCATCATCCGGCGCGCCGTCTCCCAGCCGATGCCCGCACTCCTCGCAGTACTTGGCTGACGGCGACGCCGACACGGTCGCGCAGTGCGGGCAGGTGCGTGGTGGCGACCAGATCTCGGTCGGCGGGGCGGCCGGGGCGGCCGGGGCGGCTGGTGGCACCGCGTCCATGGGCTCCATCGGCCCCGACGGTCCCGTCGGTCCTCCCCACACAGGAGCCACCGTCTTCGTCGAGTCGACACCTATCCTCTGGAGCTCCGCTCGGGAGACGTCGCGTCGCATCCGCAGTCGTCCGTCGGGCCCGGTCGTCGCCACCGCGCGCAACAGGCGCAGCCGGAGAGCGTCCTGAAGATCCTCCGCGAGGCCGGTCGCGAGGCGCAGTTCGTGGTCGGCCCGGTCCAGGTCGCCGCGTAACCGGGCGTCGGCGCAGGCGCGCATGGCCATCCCGAGTTCGCGTTCGTTCTCCACCCGGGTGAGGTCGGCCGAGCGGGGGATGCCGAAGCCGGGTGTCGAGCGGCGCCGTACGACCATGGCCGCCGTGTCCGAGCACGGGCCGCGGCTGCCGTCGGGGCGTTCGGCGTGCAGGGTGATGCGGGCGGCACGCAAGTCCTCGTCGACGGTCAGGGACCGTGGGTCGAAGCGCAGGGAGACCTGGTACTGGCGGGACTCGGGGGGCCAGGCGCCCAGGGGAACATGAGTCTCGTCGCCGTGGGATTGCCGGGCCGTCAGTTCGGCATCGACGGGGCGGGTCTGGCGTACGAAGGCGAGCTCGAAGCGGTCGTTGAGACGCAGCCCCAGATAGACGCGCGGAACGACGATGCGCTGCGCCTGCCGCATCAGCCGGGTGAAGTCCTCGGTGAGGTCGGAGATGGTGACCACGGCCTCGGCGGTGCCGTGCAGCGCCTCGGTGATGCGCAGCAGTTCGGCGTAGTGCCAGTCGTCGCCCAGGCCGCGGGCGTCACAGACGAACTGGTCCGTGCAGGCCGTGAGGGCCTCGCCGAGCCGGTCGTAGGTCTCGTGCTCGTCCTTGCCGTCCGTGTAGAGCACGGCGTGACGCACGGTGCCGGGGGAGTCCAGAGCCGCGAACAGCCGGCGCGCGCAGATCAGCCACTCGCCGATCGCCGTGCCGCCCTCGGCGAGCTGGCCGACGACCCGCAGCTTGGCGTCCTGTCGCGTCGCGGCGTCGACCCTGGCCAGACCGCCGGAGGCCGGGAAGATCACCTCCGCCTCGTGGTGACCGGCGACGATGGCCAGGAGGGTGCCGTCCCGCAGGGTGTCGATGGCCGCGCACATCGCGCGTTTCGCCTCGTCCAGCTTGCGCCCGTACATGGACAACGACCGGTCCATGATGAGGATCTCGGCGCCCGGCGGGTCCGGCGCCGCGTCCGCGGCGGAGTGTGCCGTGACGGTGACGAGGGCGTCGGCACGCTGTTCGTCGTGGGCCAGATCCGAGGGTGCGTCCACTTCCAGGGCAAAGCTGAGCCCCAAGGGCGACCTGTCCCCCACCGGCACCACCCGATCGTGTCGCTACAGGTTCCTCACGGAGCGTCGATGCGTCCGCTACTTGGCGTATCAGGAGCTTAGCGTCCGGGGTGTTCCGCCGAAACGGGAATGACCCGTTCTGGTACGCCGCCACACCCCTGCCCACCGAAGCGGGGGACGCAGCCGGTTCGCCAGGTCCACCAGTGCGACGTAGTCACGCTCGGTGGGTGCATGCGGACCGAGTTCCCGTACGGCATCGGAGAGTTGCTCGCGGTCGCGGTGGTGCAGGAACTGCGCGTACCGGATCTCGGCGCGCAGTCCCGCCCTCGCCGCCCGGTCCACCTCGAGCCCGGCCAGACCCGCCTCGGCCCGTTCCAGATCGTCCGCGGTGGGCGCCGGCTGGGCGGATTCGTCGAGAACCATGACACTCAGCCGGACGGCCGCCACACGCGCCTCCCGTTCGTAGCGGAACTCCTGAGCCAGGCGTACGGCCGTGCCCACCGCCGCGGTGCGCTCGCCGGCCAGCAGATGGACACGGGCCAGCCCGAAGCCGGCCGTGCCGAGCGCGGGGGTCGTGTCGAAGACGGCGCCGAAGTGCGAGCGGGCGGTGTCGAGGTCACCGCTGAGCTCGGCGCACAGACCGAGGGCCAGGTGCGGTATCAACTCGCCGGGCACGGCCCTGCGCACCTGGAGGAAAGCCGAGTTGGCCCGCCGCGCGTCCGCACGGGCCAGCGCGATCAGGCCGGAGTACCAGGCGTGCAGCCAGTGCCAGTCGGGCAGACCCGCCGCCGCCAGCGCCCGCTCGGCGAGCTCGGGGTCCCTGCGGCGCAGGGCGAGCCGGCTCTCGGCCAGGGCGCGTCCTGTCTCCCCGGCGAGGTTCGGGGCATCGGGGTCGGACAGCGGCGCCGGCAGCGCGGCGGCGATGTCGCCGGCCCCGGGGGAGGAGAACGGCGGGCTCATCGTCAGCGTCGCGTCCTCGGCGGGGCGTGCCTCGACCCAGTGGGCGAGCGGCCGGGCCGCACCCAGGCCGCCGTGCAGCGACTCCGGCATCGAGCCGAACAGGGCGGAGGGCCGGGCCACCTGACGGCTGATCGGCGGTGCCGCGACGACCTGCCGTATGACGCCGCTGAGCTGTTCCGCGAACTGGCGGGCCGACACGAAGCGCCGCCACGGCTGGATGGTGTCCGTGGCGCGGTCCAGCAGCAGATGCAGCGAGTCGACACCCGGCGCCGAACGGTCGGTCCAGCGCGAACGGCACACCTCGCGCAGGGTCATGCCCAGGGAGTAGAGGTCGAAGCCCGGCGTGGGCCGGCGATGTTCCGGATCGCCTTCGGGGGGCGCGAACGCGGGGGTGTGCGCCACGATCGGTCCGGTGTCCTTCTGGCTGCGCACCGCGCCGAAGTCGATCAGCCGGACCCGGTCCAGCGTGCCGGCCGGGCTCTGCTCCCGGTAGCGGATGATGTTCAGGGGTTTCACATCGCAGTGCAGCAGGCCCCGTTCGTGCAGATAGTCGAGGGCCTGGAGGATGCGGATGCCGTGCGCGAGGAGCGCTTCGAGCCGGTCGCCGTCGCCCGCGGTGAGGGGGACGCCGGGCACGTACTCCAGGACCAGATGGGGCCCTTGGTGTTCATAGCCGAGGATGCGGACGATGCTGTCGTGCCGCAGTCCCACCAGCACGTCCCGCTCGTGCAGCGCGGTCCTGGCGACCGACCTGTTCAGGGCCTTGAGTACGACATGGGTGGCGAGGTTGCGGTCGTGCGCGAGGTAGGCCGCGCCGTACGCCCCCTGGCCGAGGACGCGTTCGACGTCGTAGCGCTCGGCGATGGTGAGGCCGCTGGGCCGGCCGAAGTCGAAGCCGGTGCCACAGGCGGGGCAGAAGCCCTTGATCCGGCCCGGTTCGCCGGCCGCGCCACGGCCGACCGGCCGGCCGCAGGCGGGGTCGGCGCAGACGCGGTGCTCCTCGGGGACCGGTTCCGCCGGTCTGGCCGTCGGCTCCGGGACCTCGGGCCCCTGATCGGAGTCGACCAGCCCGAGCCCGTACCAGGGATCCGGCCGCACATGCGCCACGCCGACGCCCGCCCCCCGCACCGGCTCGGGAACCCGGATCACCGCGTCCGCGCGATCCCGCGGCAAGGGCCTTCGGTCGCAGGCGTCACAGAACCCCTGGGCGTCGATCTCACCACGCCCGCAGTCGGGCCGATTACAGCTCCGCATGGTGTTCAGCCTCTCCGCACTTCGGGGGGACGGGACTTCGGGGACTTCGGGGACTTCGGGGACTTCGAGGACTTCGAGGACATCGGGGGTCGGGGGTGTGGGCGATCGGGAGTCGGGGGTGTGGGCGAGGGCGAGGGCGGGGTGTTCCGCGGCTCCCGAGCGGGGTGGTCGCGGTCCGCCCACGGAGTCAGCGCTCCTCGATGCGCCGGTTGACCTCGGCGGTGTACCGGGCGACCGAGTCGCGGGCCGTCGTGAGGTCGATCGGCACGATCCGCAGGGCGCGGGCGGCGGGGGCGTGCAGTTCGGCGAGGCGCCGGTCCTCGTCACCGAAGTACCGGGCGGCCCGTACCCGGTGCAGCTCCAGGATCGAGGCGAGGTCCTCGTGGGCGGCGGCCATCCGGCGCAGGTCGCGGTCGAAGCGGGCCACGGCGGCGCGGGCCGCGACGGCCTGGTCGTGCACGGCGGTGAGTTCGGGGCTCGGCGCCGCGGCCCGGGCGACGGCCAGCCGGACCCGCAGCCGGGGCGCGGCGCGCGGTGGCAGCCGGGGCGCGGCGAAGAACCGTACGCCCCACTCCTGTTCCAGCGTCATCGCCGCGTCCTCCTCGGCCGCGAGCAGGCCGACGACTTCCTGGACCCGAGCGGCGCTCACGCCCCCTGCGGCGGGCCCGCGGATCGGTTCCGGGTCGAGGGACACATCAGGGGCGAGGCCGTCCGGCGGCGTGCCCTCGAAGCCGAGGACGAGCCGCAGCCCCCGCGACCGGGCCCGGCCCGCCAGCGGCCGGAGCAGCTCCTCCACCAGGGCCACCGGATCCCGCGCCCGGTCGACCCCGCCCACCACCAGACAGGCGGGCGGCCTGCGGCGCAGCAGTTGCCTCGCGACCGCCCCGGCATCCCCGCCCGGCAGCCCGAACCGGCGCGCGAGATAGCCGCACACGTCGGCCACCGACCGGCCGCGCGCGTCGTAGGCCGCGTCGATGGAGCCGAGCCCGAGCACCGTGTCACCGGGCGCACCGGTCAGCTCCGCGTCGGAGACGGTGGCCCGGGCCGCGGGGTCGGCCGTACGCACCAGGCGCACCAGCCACGAGTCGCCCACCGCGGTCGTGCCGCCGGTGCCGACGACGACGGTGCCGGGCCGGCCGCTGTCGAGCAGCCGGGTCAGCTCCTGCGTCAGGGCGAGCCGCAGCGGATCGCGCAGCACGTCGTCCGCCAACTCGCCCCGGGTGCGCCCCAGTTCGTCGGTGGGGTCGCCGTCGGTGAAGCCCAGCTCCCCGATCCGGGGCAGATACGTCAGCACCGTCTCGGTCGGCAGCATCCAGGCCGCCTTCGCCTCGCCGTCGACGTAGTCGGCGACCACGATGCCGATGACGCGTCCGTCGAACTCGCCGCCCAGCGCCATCACCCCGGCGCCCGAGTACCCCGGCTTGATCCATGGATCGCCCTCGCGCACCCGCTTCAGCAGCCCCCACTCGCCCTGCCGGCCACCGGACCCCGCCAGCCGGGCGTCCGAGCCCATGCCGGCCGGGTCCGCCTCGGGAAAGCCGTACACCCGCACCGTGCCGCCGGAGATGGGCACCTTCCACAGCGTGGTCCGGGTGCCGCACCGGGCCGGTTCGTCGAGTTCGAGCAGTGCCACGTCACCGCGCTGGGTGCCGTTCTCATGCACCCATGTCCCCGGTGCCACCCGCGCGACACGGCTCCACTCCGGACGGCACGCCACGCTGCTGACGCGCACATGACCCGAGCCACGCCCATTCCCGCCCCCGGCACCGCCCCCGTCCGTGGGCCCTCCGCCCGCGTACCGGACGACATGCGCGCACGTGAGCACATGGCGGTCGTCGAGGAGTACCCCGGCGCCACAGGGCGTGCCGTCCTCGTCGTCCACCCTCACCCGCCACGGATTGTCACTGTGGTGATGCAGCGCCATATGCCCACGGTATGGCAACGAGCGCCACGTGCACCCGAGTTGTCAAGCCAGGGTGACCCGCACGCCGCCCATGCCGCGCGCTCCCGCGCTCATGTGCGAACGTCGAGTCCGGCCAGTTCGGCCTCCCCGCGCACGCGCACCCGCACGAACCGCGCCCCGTCGCCGTCCGCCCGCCGCCAGGTGCGCCCGTCCACGGACACCTCGACGGCGTACGACTCCGGCCGCTTCACCCACGTGGGCCGTACCGTCCCGACGGACACCGCACGGCCCAGGTCGACCGTGAGGGAGGCGCGCTCGGCGGACGGGGACCAGACGGTGGCCGCGCTGCCGTCCACGGCCGCCTCCGCATACGACCCCGGCTCGGCGGAGGTCGCCGTCACCGGCCGGCAACGGGCCAGGTCGGGGGTGGGGACGAGGTCGGGACGCCGGGTCTTCAGGGTGACCGTGCCGGCCAGCGTGTAGCGGCCCTCGGGGGTGTCCAGGGGGATCGGGGCACCCGAGCGGAGCCGGACCGTGGTGATCTCGGGCCCGATCGCGATGTCGTACGTCCGACCGCGCCACCGCAGCCCCGACACCCGCACTCCGTCGTCCAGTTGGGGCGGCAGGGTCGGGTCGAGGCGCAGGGCGTCGGGGCGCAGCCGCAGGCCGGTCAGGCCGTGCGTGAAGACCTGGAGGAAGCCGCCCTTGCCGGTGAGGAAGTCCTGCGCCGGGGCGCCCGCCAGCGGGTCGGCGGCCCCCGGCTTCTCACCACGCGACTCCGAGAACAACGCGAACGGGCCCCGCGCGAACGGCTGATGGGCCCGCCGCAGGAAGGTGTACGCCGCGCAGCCCGGCTCACCGGTCGCGGCGGCGGCGATCGCGTGCACGGAGTCGGTCATGGCCGGGCCGTCCGGGTCGGTGCGCGCGGTGTAGTGCTCGAGCGTGGCGGCAGCCGCGCCGGGCGGCATCGGCCACTCCAGCGGATACACCAGCAGCACGGTGTCGGCCTGCTTGATCGGGGCGCCGTCGTACCCGTCGTACTGGAGGAAGACCTTGCGCTCGGCGTCGTACGGGATGCGCAGGCGCCCGGCGATGCGCCGCCAGTCGGCCGGTGCGGGCCTGCCCAGTTCGCGGGCGGCGTCGGCCGCGGCGCGCAGGGCGGTGGCGGCGACGGCGTTGGTGTAGGCGCCGTCGGTGACGCCGTTGCTGTACTCGTCGGGACCGGCCACCTCCCTGATGGAGTACGAGCCGTCCGGGTTCCGCGTCACCCGCGAGGCCCAGTAGCGCGCGATCCCGTCCAGCAGCGGCCGGCCCCGTTCGCGCAGCCAGGCCCGGTCGCCGGTGGACAGGTAGTACTGCCAGGCGGCCAGCGCGATGTCGCCCTGGAGGTGGTTCTGGGTGACGCAGTGCGGGGGCCGCCAGCTCTGGCACTCCTTCCACAGCCGGCCGCGGCTCGCGCTCGTCCACGGGAAGAACAGGCCGTCCACGGATGTCCGCGCGGCGTTGTCGGCGGCAGCCGCGCGGGTGCGGTGGCGGTACTCCAGGACCGGGCGGGCGAGTTCGGGCCGGGTGGCCAGCAGCGGCGGGAACATCCATGTCTCCGCGTCCCAGAAGACCATGCCCGCGTAGTCGTCGCTGGTCAGCCCGGTCGGCGCGATGCTGTCGAGGGCACCCGCGCGCAGCGACGACAGCAGGCCGTACTGCGCCGAACGCACCCACAGTTGCAGGTCGGTGTGGCCCGGCACCTCGATGTCGGCCCGCCACAGGGCACGCCAGGCGGCCCGGTGCGCGGCGAACAGCGCCGCCCAGCCCCGCCCGGCGGCCCGGTGCGCGGCCGTGCGGGCGGTGCGGCCGGGATCGCGGGAGGTGAGGGCGGTGTCGACACCGACGTACTTCGTCGCGGTGTACGTGCGTCCGGCGCGCACCGGGACGGTCACCGCCTGCCGCGCGCTCAACGTCTTCGCCGTACGGCTCTGCCGGTGCCGTCGCCCGGGCGGCGCGTCCAGCGTGGACGTGACCGCTGCGTCGACCCGGGTGCCGTCGGTGCGGAATCCCACGGCGATCGTGCGCGCGTCGACCGGCCCCGCTCCGGTCGGGGTGACGCGACGGGCACCGCGGCCGTCGAGGCGGTCGGTGAGGGTGAGTTCGCCGTCCCAGTGCGGGGTGACACGCAGGCGGACGGCGCCGGTGTGCGGGTCGTCGCGGGAGGCCAGGACGTCGTATACGAGGTCCGTGCGGCGGCCGTCGGGGGCGGTCCAGGTGAGGGTGGTGCGCACGAGGCCGCAGCGCAGGGAGAGGGCCTGACGGTAGCCGGTGACACGGCTCGCGGCGCCATAGGTCTCGCCACCGGCCGTGACGTCGAGGCCGGTCCAGCCGGGCAGCGCGGCCCGGGCCTCGCGACCCGCGGTGTGCTCGGGGCCCCGGCCGTAGAGGCCGGAGACGAACGTGCCGTCGTAGCGCGGGGTGTACAGCGGCCAGCCGGTCTTCTCGCCGGGGGCCGCGTAGCCGGCGCCGGCGGGCGGGACACGGGTGGCGAGGTAGCCGTTGCCGACGTAGGGGTGGTGGGCGTCCTTCGGATCGATGCGGGTGGCGGCCGGGGTCCAGCCGGGGGCCGAGCAGTCGGAGTGGGCGCCCGTGTCCGTGTCCACGCTCGGGGAGTGGGGGGTGGAGCGAGGGGTGGCGTGGGCGCTCTGCGCAGGGAGGAGGGGGAGGGGGAGGAGGAGGGCGGCGGCCAGCAGCGGGGCGATGAGGTGGGGGGCGGTGAGGTGGGGGAGGTGGGGCTTCGTCACGGGTCGACGATGGGGGAGGGAGGGACGGCGGGGGGCCCAGGGCGCGGGGAATTACCCCTTATGGGGCGGGCGTGCGGGGGCTTGTTGTGGTGAGGGGGCGCCACTCGTGCGCGGTGGGTGAGCGCGGTCACTTCGCGGTCACCTCGGTGAGGTCGGCCAGGATCTCGGAGGCGGTGACCGGGTCGAGGCCGCCGAAGCGGTGCGGGAACCGGCGGTTGCGCTCGTAGTAGTCGTCGGGACGGGTGTCGAGCCAGACGGCCCGGAACGTCTGGTCGCCCAGCAGCTCGACGACACCGACGGCGATGCCCGGGTCGAGGTCGATCACCAGGTACTGGTCCTCGTCGATACGCCGGTGGAACCAGCGCTCCACGCCCGCGTCCTGCGGCTCACCCCGCTCCCAGCCGCGCTTGGTGAGCCCGAGCAGCTTGCCGACCGGCACCGTAGCGCCCTCGAACCGGGCCAGTCGGTGGCCCGCGGTCTCCTCCTCGGTGAGCGCGTGCACGGCCCGGCCCAGCTGGGGGAACGGCTGAAGGATCTCGTAGTCCGCGAACAGCTCCGACCAGGCGCCGAGGTCCTCGCCCAGATGCAGCGGATGGGCCACCCGGACGCTCGCCGTGTCGGGCAGGGTCAGCTCGTCGTCCTCGACGTCCGCGAACGTACGGTCCTGGGCCACCCGGAACGCCGTCACCTCGCCGTCCACCTCGCTGAGCCAGACCAGGCGCCGCACCAGATGCCACAGCAGCGGATGCGCCACGAACAGCTCCCGGAACTCCTGGGCCGTCCAGGAGCGTCCGCGGACCATCGCCGCCTCCAGGCGCCGCACCTGGTCACCGGCGACGGTGCGGACGTCCTTCTTCAGCGCCGCGAACCGCTTGCGCTCGGCCGGCGCGAGCTCCGGGTCGTCCTTGGCGGCGGGGGCGGGCAGCGCCTTGCGGGGCTTGCCGTCGGCGTCACGGACGTAGGGGCGCAGCTGCTCGTCGAAGCCGACGATGAACTGCCGCGTGCCGTAGTCGATGACCGTGCTGCCGTGCGCGTCGAGGCCGAAGTCGGGGACGAGACGGTCGCCCAGCTGCTCCGCCGTCAGGCCCAGACCCTCGGCGACCTCGGCGATCTTCTCCTGGGCGTGGACCTTCAGGGCCTTGAACGGCACCCGCTGGGCGATGCCGTGCAGATGCAGCAGCGCCACGTCGGTGCCGATCGCCGCGAGGACGTTCAGCCCCTCCACCGCCCGGTGGTGCGCGCCCTCACCGGGCCAGGCGCGCAGCACGGGGGTGAGACGCCGCACGCTCTCGTCGTCCCCGAACCAGCCCAGCGCGTGCAGCGCCCAGCTCTCCTTCGGGGGCATCCCGGCGAGCCGCCACTGCTCGAACAGGCCCCAGGCGAAGGCGGCCAGTGAGTCGGCGGTGCAGTGCTCGCTCAGCACGTCGAGGCCGGGGTAGACCTCGCCGGGCTTGGACAGCGCCAGCAGGGTCAGGGCGTGCCGTACCGCGTCGGCGGGCAGCGCGCCGCCTTCCTTCAGCAGGATCTGCGGCAGCAGCGAGGGCTCGGCCCAGGCGCCGACCACCGGCATCCGCGCCGGCAGCGCACTCTCCAGCGGATCGGCTGACAGCAGTTCCTCCACGATGCCCACGGCCTCCTGTCCCGACCCGGCAGCCGCCGCCAGCACCGCCGCGGCGCCATGGGTGTCCGCCAGCAGCCGCAGCGCCCGCTCGGCGCCGCGCCGCGCCGTGCCGGCCTTGCCCACCGCGTGCGGGATGAGAACGGGTACGGCCGCCGGACCGTGCCGGGTCAGCCAGGCGCGGGCGGTGGCGTCGGCGGACTTGAGCCGGGCCAGCCAGTCGCACACCAGCGCGGCGGCTTCGACGGCCAGATACGGCAGGATCAGCGTCCCCAGCGTGGCGGGGTGCCGGGCGGCGGCGCGCAGCAGCAGCGGCAGGGCGTGCACCTCGTGCTTGGCCGCGACGGGCTTGAGGGCGGCCTCGCCGTCCCAGAAGTCCTCCGGGGCACAGCGGGCCAGCAGCGGCCGTACGACGTCCTGCGCGCCGACGACGAACAGCCGGGCGTCCCGGACGTCCTTCAGCTGCCCGCCCGTCCGGAGGGTCTCGATCTCCTTGGACCAGCTGTACTTCTCGCGCCACCTGGCGAACCAGGAGTCGGTGCCGGCCCAGTCCTCCTGCTCGCCCGGCAGCCAGACGACCCTGGGCTCGGGGGCCACCGGCGCCCCGGCCGCCACGCGGGCCTTGCGGGCCGTGCGCTTCCTCGACCACGGCGGGCTGACCAGCAGCTCGGGCAGTGCTTCGGCGGGAGCCTCCGCCACCCGGTCCTCCCGGGTGAGCAGCGGCTCCACCAGGGCGGCCACCTCGGCGGGCAGGTCCGGCAGCACGGTGGCGGTCAGGTCGTGGTGTGCCTGGACGTGTGCGGCCAGCAACTGCTGTGTCATCGACGCGTATGTGGCGGTGCCGAGCGCGGCCCGGCCCAGCAGCCGCAGGGCGCGGACCGGGTAACGCCGCATCGCCTCCAGCAGGTTGGGGCGGACATGCTTGTCCTCGACACGGGACACCAGGGCCCAAAAGGCGTCGTCGGTCGGCAGCTCCGCCAGCGCGCCCGCGAACGCCTTCACCCGGTCGGAGCCGTATCCGACGTCGATGCCCCGCTCCAGCACCGGTGTGAAGCCGGCGCCGACGCCCTCGGCGAGCGTGGCGACGAGCGGCATCCCCCAGTCGTTCCAGCCGAGTTCGAACCGGCCCGCGAAGTGCTCCAGCTGGGCGGGGGAGTTCAGCGAGCAGAGCAGCATCGCCCGCAGAACCTCGTCGATGACGCCCGCGTCCGCACAGGTCTCGGCGAGCCACTCCCGCTCTCCCGGCACCAGGTACGACACCACGATGCGGCGGCGTGCCCCGTCCCTGCATCCCGCCAGCGTGGCGACGGCCTGCTGGTAGCCGTCCTCGTCGGCCACGGTCAGCAGGGCGCGCATGCGGTCGGCGAACTTGGGCCGGGCCCAGTGGCCGCCGTCGGAGGCGGCGCCGGGACGGAAGCCGATCCAGGCGTCCTGGCGATGCCCGCCGTACTGCATCCAGTGCGCCTCGACGTCGAAGTACTCCACCACCGCGCGCGCGGCGAACGCCAAACTGTGGGCGCGGACCCAGGCGTCCACGAAGACACCGTCGGGGAGTTGGTAATGCATGCTGATCGCCGCCAGGGCGGCGGCACCGAGCGGGCTGGGACTGCCCTTCAGATGCGCGCGGGCCGCGTCGACGATCCGGGGGTCGCTCTTGGGCGCGCCGAGCACCTCCTCGACCCAGTCCGCCTCCTCCTTCAGCCGGCGGGCGATCAGCTCCTCGGCCTCGGGGTGCGGCTCACCGACGGTCCGCCGGATCCCGCCCCGCCTCGGGTACACCAGCCGGCGCCAGGCGGTGGGCATCACAAAGGTCTCCTCGTCGGGCAGTTCGACCCCGCCGCCACCCCCGGCCCCGCCCTCGACCGGAGCCGACGGGGCGACCTCCTGATACCCCTTGCGCTCCTTCTCGGCGATCACCTTCGCCAGATACCGCTGCGCCGCCCCGGCCGACTCCAGCTCCTTGACCTGCGTACGGCCCTCGGCGCCGACGCGGCCGTAGCGCACGGTGACAGCGGCGCCGTCGGCCTGCGCCTCCCAGAACTTGGCCGACCCTCCCCCGACAGACTCCCAGCGCCGCACGGCCCCTCCCCTTCGCCGGCCCCCCGGCCGGTGATCGTTCGATCAAGTGGCCGTCACAGTAGCCGGGGGCACTGACAACGCCGCCGAGTACGGGGAGAAGGCGGGTCCGCCGGTGGAACCGACCGACGTGGGGCCGAAGCTCAGGAGCGGGGAATCACTCGTCGGCGACCTTCCGGCACGCCTCCGCGTAACCCCGCACCAGCGACCGCCCCTCGTCCTGCCTGCGCCAGGCCAGCGCGTAACGACTCGGCGAAAGCCCCCGTACCGGCCGGGTCACCACCCCGCCGAGCGTGATCAACGGAGCGTTGCCCGCCGCCACCAGGCAGACGCCGAGCCCCGCGACCAGCGCCTCGTACGTCTCCTCCGTGCTCGCGACATCGGCCCCGACGCGCGGCTCCCGGCCGCCCCGCTCCGCCAGCGCCAGCCAGTGCTCCCGCAACGGCCCCGCCTCGGCCGGCAGGGCGAGGAACGGCTCGTCGAGCAGGTCCGTGAAGTCGATCTCCGGTCGGGAGGCGAGGGGGTGGCCCTCCGGGAGGGCGACCAGCCGGGGTTCCTCGGCGACCACCGTCCAGGCGTAACGGTCGGCGTCGGGCAGGGGCAGCCAGACGAAGGCCACGTCCGTGTCACCGTCCGCGAGGCCCGCCGTCGGGTCCTCCCAGCTCACCTGACGCAGCCGCAGGACGGCGTCCGGGTGCGCGGCGGTGAAGCGGGAGCGGATCGCCGGGAGGAGCCCGCCGCGACCCGGGCTGGTGCTCATGCCGACGACCAGGGTGCCGCGCGCCGCGGCCCGGGCGGCCTCCATCGCCGCCGCACCCTGGGACCAGGCCGCCAGTACCTGCCGGGCGTGCGGAAGCAGTGCCGTTCCGGCCTCGGTGAGCGTCACGCCCTGTGGCGCACGGCGGAACAGCTCCACGCCCAACTGCCGCTCCAGTGCCCGCACTTGTTTGCTGAGCGCGGGCTGGGAGACGTACAGCCGTTCGGCCGCCCGGGTGAAGTGCAGCTCCTCGGCCACGGTCACGAAATAACGCAGTTCCCGCACATGGACGTCCATGGTCATAACCATCGGTTATCAGCGCGGGTCTTGGACGCGCAACCGGCCGGGGCAGCAGTGTTGACCGTGTAACAGGACGACCGTGCAACAGGAAGACCGTGCAACAGGACGACCGTGCGATCACGAGGGAGCTGTCATGAACAAGGTGTGGCTGATCACCGGCGCGAGCAGCGGTTTCGGACGGGCGATCGCCCAGGCGGCGCTCGCCGAGGGCGACGTGGTGGTGGGTGCCGTACGGCGCCCCGAAGGGCTGGACGATCTGGTGGCCGCGCACCCCGACCAGGTGGAGGCGCTGCGGCTGGACGTCGGTGAGACGGGGGCCGCGGAGGCGGCCGTACGGGATGTGATCGCCCGTCATGGACGCATCGACGTCCTGGTGAACAACGCGGGCCGAACCCATGTGGGCGCATTCGAGGAGACAACCGAGGACGAACTGCGCAAGCTGTTCAATGTGCATGTCTTCGGGCCCGCCGCCCTCACACGTGCGGTGCTTCCGCACATGCGGGAGCGGCGGGCCGGAGCGATCGTGCAGATGAGCAGCATGGGCGGGCAGATGTCCTTCGCGGGCTTCTCCGCGTACAGCGCCACGAAGTTCGCGCTGGAGGGCATGTCCGAGGGGCTCGCGGACGAGGTCGCCGAGTTCGGCATCAAGGTGCTGATCGTCGAGCCGGGTTCCTTCCGCACCTCGCTGTTCGAGACGGGGCGGGCCGGAACCAGCGCGGACAGCGGCCTGTACCCCAAGGTGAGCCGGACGCGCGGTCTCGTCTCCGGCGGTGACGGTGCCCAGCCCGGTGACCCGGCGAAGGCGGCGGCGCTCATCCTGGCCGCCCTGGAGGCCGAGCAGACGCCTCTGCGTCTGCCGCTGGGCGACGACGGGGTGACGGCCGTGCTCGGCCACCTGGACCAGGTGCGCGAGGACGTGGCGGCCTGGGAGAAGCGGACCCGGGCCACGAGCTTCGACGACTGACGCCGGTCCGCCTCGGGGCCGTACATGCCCGGCGACCGCCTTGAGGTCGCCGGGCACGCGCACGCGCGCGCACGCCCGCGCCCGTGCCGGCACTACGACCGTTCCGTCCGTGCACGGCTCTTGTGCAATTCCTGTGGAGGCCTCAATCTTTCGGCTGACACCCAGGAACGGCCCGCCGCTTTGACATGGACCTGTCTATCGAGTGGAACGGCCCATCGGATGCACCATTCCCTCGGGTCCGTCCCTCAGGTTCGTCCCCCTGCTTCGTGTCCTCCCGGGTGTCACCCCCACAAGCGCACCACCTCTCGAGGAGGACCCTCAGATGGCAGTGATGCGTTCCACCCGGCGAAGACTGGCTCTGCTCAGCACGGCGGCCACCGCGGCACTCACCGCCGGCCTCGTCTCCGCTCTCCCCGCCGCCGCGGCTCCCGAAGGCCGTATCCAGTACGCGGGCGCGGCGGGAGCCGTCGCCGACAGCTACCTCGTGACGCTGAAGCCGGGCGCGGCGCGCGCCGGTTCCGCGGCGGGCAAGGCCATCGCCCAGCGGTACGGCGCCACGATCGAGCGGACGTACAAGAAGGCCCTCAACGGCTACGCGATCGCGGCCTCCGAGGCCGAGGCGAAGCGCCTCGCCGCCGACCCGGCCGTCGCCTCCGTCGTCCAGAACCGCACCTTCGGCATCGCCGCGACCCAGACCAACCCGCCCTCCTGGGGCCTGGACCGCGTCGACCAGCGCAACCTGCCGCTCAACAGCTCCTACACCTACCCGGACTCGGCCGGGCAGGGCGTGACCGCGTACGTCATCGACACCGGCGTCCGCATCACCCACGGCGACTTCGGCGGCCGGGCCTCCTACGGCTATGACGCCATCGACAACGACAACACCGCCCAGGACGGCCACGGCCACGGCACGCATGTCGCGGGCACGGTCGCCGGGACGGCGCACGGCGTCGCCAAGAAGGCGAAGGTCGTCGGCGTCCGGGTGCTGAACAACTCCGGCCAGGGCACCACCGCCCAGGTCGTCGCCGGCATCGACTGGGTCGCCCAGAACGCGGTCAAGCCGGCCGTCGCCAACATGTCCCTCGGCGGCCCCGCCGACTCCGCCCTCGACACCGCCGTACGCAACGCCATCGCCTCCGGCGTCACCTTCGCCGTCGCGGCCGGCAACGAGTCGACCAACGCCTCCACCAGGTCGCCCGCGCGCGTGGCCGAGGCCATCACGGTCGGCGCCACCACCAGCTCCGACGCCCGCGCGAGCTACTCCAACTACGGTTCGGTGCTCGACCTGTTCGCGCCGGGATCGTCCATCACCTCGACCTGGAACAGCAGCGACTCGGCGACCAACACCATCTCCGGTACGTCGATGGCCAGCCCGCACGTAGCAGGCGCGGCTGCCCTCCACCTCGCCGACAACCCCTCGTCCACCCCGGCCCAGATCGCCGCGGCGCTGACGTCCGCCGCCACCACCGGCGTCGTCACCAACCCCGGCTCGGGCTCGCCCAACCGACTGCTGCACGTCGGCGGCGGGACCACCACCCCGCCCGGGCCGCGCTTCGAGAACACCGCCGACCACGCGATCAGCGACAACTCCACCGTCGAGTCCCCGGTGACGGTCTCCGGCGTCACCGGAAACGCGCCCTCGGCCCTGGCCGTCGAGGTCCACATCGTCCACACCTACATCGGCGACCTCCAGGTCCAGCTGATCGCCCCGGACGGCACGGCGTACACCCTCAAGTCGTACGGCACGGGCGGCAGTTCGGACAACATCAACACCACGTACACGGTGAACGCCTCCTCCGAGGCCGCCAACGGCACGTGGAAGCTGCGGGTGAGCGACAACGCGAACTACGACACGGGCCGGATCGACGCCTGGGCGCTCCAGTTCTAGCCCGTTCTCCCGTTCGCTTCAGCCCCGGACCGCCGGCCCTCTCGCGGCGCCCGGGTCAGTGATCCTCCTCGTCCTCGCGGTACGGCACCGGGTCCGTGACCCAGCCGGCCGCGAGGACGAGCCGTGTGTGGCGGTGCCGGGCGAGCGCGGCCAGGTGGTCCGCACCGCCGGCGCGCTCGCAGCCCGGTCCACAGCCCGAGCGCGGCGGCCGGCCCCCGCATCCGCGCCCAACGCGCCCGGCAACTCCCGTGCCGTGCCCACCGCCTCGCCCGCGGGCAGCGGCCGTCAGCCGGTTCACCGCACGAACCGTCCCATCGGTTACTCGCATGACGCACCCCCTCCTCCCACGCATACGATTCGCCCAGTCGTACGCCAGTTCCCACCCCGGCCCCGCCGCCCGAGCCAGGAGCACGGTACCCGTGTCCATTCCCCCGCCCCCCGGATCCGCGCAGCCGCAAGGATCCCCGGAGCAGCCCCAAGGGCCGCACGCGCCGGGCCCGTTCCCGCCGCCGACGCCCTACCCCTACGGCCCGCCCGGCGCCCCGGGACCGTACGCCTACCAGCCTCACGGCCCCTACGGCCGTCCGGCGCCCGTCAACGGTGTCGCCATCGGCGCCCTCGTCCTCGGCATCCTGTGCTTCGTGCCGGCCGTCGGGCTGGTGCTGGGGCTGATCGCGCTCACGCAGATCAAGAAGCGGGGCGAGCGCGGCAAGGGCATGGCGATCGCCGGTTCGGTGCTGTCCTCGGTCGGGCTCGCGCTGTGGGTGATGGCGCTGTCGACGGGGTCGGCCGGCGACTTCTGGGAGGGCTTCCGGGACGCGGCGAAGGGCGAGGGCACCGCGTACGCGCTCGCCAAGGGCGACTGCTTCAACTCCTCGACCGGAACCCTGGAGGGCGAGACCTACGACGTCGACGAGGTGGCGTGCACCGCGGAACACGACGCGGAGGTCTTCGCCGTCGTGCGGGTTCCGGGCGGCTCCTATCCCGGCGACGACGAGCTGACGCGCACCGCCGAGGACAAGTGCTACGGGCTCCAGAGCCAGTACGCCCTGGACGCCTGGGCGCTGCGGGACGACGTGCAGGTGTACTACCTCGTACCGACCCGGCGGAGCTGGCGTTTCGGGGACCGGGTGATCACATGCATGTTCGGCAGCACTCAGGGCAAGCCCCTGACCGAGTCCCTGCGCCGCGACCACCTGACGCTGGACGGCTACCAGGTCAGGTTCCTGTCCGCGTCCAACCGCATCGACACCGTGCTCTACGAGGAGCCCGAGGCCTACCCGGACGAGGATCTGGCGGCGAACCGGGCCTGGGCGAAGGACGTCCGGCGGGTCGTCGACGAGCAGGCCGAGTGGCTTCGCTCGCAGCCCTGGCCGGAGGCCGCAGAGGACTCGGTCACCGCGTTCTGCGCGGACATGGAGAAGTCCGCAGAGCAGTGGGCGGAGGCGGCGGCGGCCGAGGACGCGGACTCGTTCTACGTGCACTACGAGAAGGCGTACGGCTATGTCGACGGCCCCTCGACCGTCACCGCGCGCAAGGCTCTGGGCTTGGACACGACGGTTCCGAAGTACGAGGACGACTCCGACGGCGGCGGCGACGGCGGCAGTGAGGGCGGCCTGGATGTGTGAACGGCCCCTATACGGAAAGAAAGTGCCTGGGTAAAGCCCTTCACTGGCACAAGTCATCACATCGAGTGATTCTCTGGCCTTTGCTTGCACGGGACAACTCATGGTTGCCAGGCTGTTGCTGTCTGTACAACCTGATGGGAGCGGCCAGTGACTTTCGGTGAGCAGCCGGCGTACCTGCGCGTCGCGGGTGATCTCCGCAAGAAGATCGTCGACGGTTCGCTGCCCCCCCACACCCGCCTCCCGTCCCAGGCCAGGATCCGCGAGGAGTACGGCGTCTCCGACACCGTCGCGCTGGAGGCGCGCAAGGTGCTGATGGCCGAGGGTCTGGTCGAGGGACGCTCCGGTTCCGGGACGTATGTGCGCGAGCGTCCCGTGCCCCGCCGGATCGCCCGCTCCGGCTTCCGCCCGCCGAGCGGCGCCACACCCTTCCGCCAGGAGCAGGCCGACGGCGAGACGCGCGGCACCTGGGAGTCCCGCAGCGAGCAGGCGCTGGCGAGCGTCGCCGTCGCCGAGCGGCTCGGCATCCGGCCCGGCGACCGCGTGATGTGCACTCGGTACGTCTACCGGGACGCGGGCGAGGCGATGATGCTCTCCACGTCCTGGGAGCCCCTCGCCGTCACCGGCCGGACACCCGTGATGCTGCCCGAGGAGGGCCCCCTCGGCGGCATGGGTGTCGTGGAGCGCATGGCGGCCATCGACATCGTCGTGGACAACATGACGGAGGAGGTCGGCGCCCGCCCCGGACTGGCGGAAGAACTGCTGGCGTTGGGCGGCGTCCCCGGTCATGTGGTCCTCGTCGTCCAGCGCACCTACTACGCGTCCGGCCGCCCCGTGGAGACCGCGGACGTGGTGATCCCGGCGGACCGCTACCGCGTCGCGTACCACCTCCCGGTGAAGTAGCGCACACCTTCCGCGCTGTAGCGCCTCTCCTTACGGCAGTTGCCCCTGCCGCTCCTCAACTCGCGTCCCTTCCCAAGCCGTTGCATTTTGGCCGTTCTCGCAGGTCGTGGCGGGCATGTCCGGCATGCCCGTGACCGGATGCATCGGCGTTGGCGCACGGCGCACTCGATGCCGTGCGCCCCCTGCGGCTTGGCTGGTTGCGTACCTCTTTGTGAAAAGCCGTATTCGCTGAGTGAAGGTAAGGCGTAGGCTCGGGCATATGCGGATTGCGGTTTCCTTAGCGGGCGGGGCACGGCACAGGCCGCGAGCGAAGCGAGATGGGGGTCCCTCCGGCCGAAGGCTGGGGGAGGGACTCGGGCGGTCGTGGGCGGGAAGGAGCAGTGGGGCGCGATGACCGACAGCACGATCACTCTTCCCTGGCTCGTCGTCCGGCAGGACGACAACGGCAACCGCTATCGCGTCGGCCGGTACGCGACCCGGGCGGAGGCCCAGAAGATCGCGGACAGCCTCGACAGCCGAGGCCATAAACAGCTGTACTGGGTGGAGCGGATAGCTCAGAACGGCAAGGCGGACGGCTGACCACCCTCCGCCTTCTCTTCGTTTTCCCTTCGTTCCGTCCGTTCTGCCTCCTGCGTCTGCCTCCCGTAGGCTCCGGCGCATGACGGAACGGATCGTGGTCGGCGCCGCGCTGCTGGAGCAGGGCCGCCTGCTCGCCGCGCGCCGCAGTGCGCCCGAGGACCTCGCCGGCCGCTGGGAGCTGCCCGGGGGGAAGGTCGAGCCCGGCGAAGCGCCCGAGGAGGCGCTGGTGCGGGAGCTGCGGGAGGAACTCGGCGTGGACGCCGAGGTGATCGACCGGGTGCCCGGAGCATGGCCGCTGAAGCCGCCCTATGTTCTGCATGTGTGGACCGCCCGTCTCCTGCCCGGGGCGACAGGCCCCGAGCCGCTCCAGGACCACGATGCCCTGCGCTGGTTGACCCGGGCGGAACTCTGGGACGTGGACTGGCTGGACCAGGACGTGTTGGCGGTGCGGGAAGTGGCCGCACGCCTGGGGTGATCCCGCGATACCCGGCCTGAATATCGGGTATGTGGCTATTAACCCTATGAAACCGGACATGGGTGGCGCCCCGCTGGCCTGGGAAGTGATCGGCGTGATCGACACCGATGGTGAATGCGTCGAGTGGACCTTTCCCGCCGAGCCGGGCGCCGTGCGGGCCGCTCGTGCCGCCGTCCGGGGCCGATTGCGCCAATGGGACCTGGACAGCCTCGCCGACATCACGGCGCTGCTGGTCAGCGAGCTGGTGACCAACTCGCTGCGGCACGCCACCGGCCCCATCGGGGTGCGCCTGGTCCGCCCCGCCGAACTCGACGGCGTCCTCCTCGTCGAGGTCTCCGACCCCCTTCCCGACCCGCCCCGCGAACGCGCCGCTCACCCCGAGGACGAGAGCGGGCGCGGGCTCCAACTCGTGGCGCATTCCTCACGCCGCTGGGGAACCCGGCCGGGACGCAACGCGGGCAAGACGGTGTGGTTCGAACTCGCCGTTCCCGGATGAGGACGAGCGCGGGCCCCACGACCCGTCAGCAAGCGTCAACACCGGTATACGTCGGGCCCCGCCCTGTCGAACAACTGGTACAGGCCGGTGGCGGTCGACGAATCGTGTGGTTCGACTGCGTGTCCGCTGGTTAGAAGACTGGAAGTGTTTCCGCTGCCGGGACCGAAAACGATCGGGAACGTGCTGTGATCGTGAACACCGTGTTGTGCGGGACCGTAGTGCTGGATACTGCGGGCAGCCGCTGCCGGTGACCGGTGCCGGACGCGGTGAGCTGGAGGGGACGGTTCGCGTGAGCGAGATACCAGCGAGGGCCACGGAGTCCGAGGACCCGTCGGACGGTGCGAGGAGGAAGGCCGCACGAGAGGGGGCGGCCCACGACACACGGGCCACACGGGCCCCCCGCGACACACACTCCCAGGATGCACAAACCGCCGGTGACGCACACTCCCGGGACGCACAAGCCGCCGGTGACATACGAACATCCGGCGCCACCGCCCCCCGCCGTCCCGGCTTCGCCTCCGACGAGGTCCGCCCCGGTGACCCGGTCTGGCAGAGCAGCCCGCCCGGCTCGATCTACGACTACATCAAGGTCGCCTCCTTCTCCATCGGCCCCGACGGACTCGTCGACCAGTGGAGCGTGCGCGCCGAACAGCTCTTCGGCATCCCTGCCCGGCGTGCGGTCGGCCTGGACCCCATCGAGGCGTTCATCGACCCCGACCGGCGCGAGCGGGGCCAGCGCAAGATGGCCGAGATCCTCGACGGGCGGGAGTGGACCGGAGTCGTCCCCTTCCGGGTGCCGGACACGGCCGAGGAGGAGCGCGGCCGGGAGGGGCTCGCCGAGGTCTACGTCATGCCGACGAAGACCGAGGACGGCGAGAAGGCGGCCGTGTGCATCGTCGTCGACGTGCGCACCCTTCGCCGCATCGAGACCGACCTTGCCGCCTCGCAGGCGATTTTCAGTCAGTCTCCGTTCGGCTTCCTGCTCATCGACTCCGATCTGCGGGTGCGCCGCGCCAACCAGCGGTTCGCCTCGCTCTTCGGCGGCACCCCGGACGACCACCGTGGCCGCGGTGTCCACGACTATCTGACCCGCCCCGAGGCGGACCGGGTGACGGCCACCCTGCGCCGCGTCCTGGAGAGCGGCGAGTCCATCACGGACATGCACATCACGGGCTTCGTGCCCGGCTCCGACGAGCGCCGCCACTGGTCCATCAACCTCTACCGGGTGCACAGCGGCAGCGGCCGTCCCATCGGCATCGCCTGGCTCGGAATCGACATCACCGCCCGCCGCGCCGCCGCCCGCGAGGCCGCCGCCGCCCGGCGCAATCTCGCCCTGTTGAACGAGGCAGGCGCCCGCATAGGCAACTCCCTCGACCTGGAGACCACCGCCCGCGAACTCCTCGACGTCGTCGTCCCCGGCTTCTGCGACCTGGCCACGGTCGACCTCTACCAGGGGCTGCTGGCCGGCGACGAGACCCCGCCCGGCCTCGCCGACGGCAGCGCCGAGGTGCGGCGAGTGGCCTTCTCCAGCGCGGTCTCCGACGCGCCGTTCGTCGGCGGCGGGGCCGAGGTCGCGGTCGGAGCCGTCCACCACTACCCCTTCAACTCGCCCTGCGCGGACGCCCTGCGCACCGCACGGCCGCAGCATGTGCCCGGCGAGGAGGGCGGCCTCGTGCAGTCCACGCTGGCCGTGCCGATGGTCGCCCACGACACCGTCGTGGGACTGGCCCAGTTCGCCCGGACGAAGGGCAGCGAACCGTTCGGCGAACGGGACCGTGACCTCGCGGTGGAGCTGGCGGCCCGGGCGGCGGTGTGCATCGACAACGCCCGGCTGTACCGGCGCGAGCACGAGCGCGCGTTGATACTGCAACGGTCGCTGCTGCCGCCGGGGGACCCGGTCGCATCCGGCCTGGACATCGCCTGCCGCTATCTGCCGGGCAACGCCTCCTCCGACCGGCCGAGCGAGGTGGGTGGCGACTGGTTCGACGTCATAGAACTCCCCGGACACCGTACGGCGTTGGTCGTCGGCGACGTCATGGGCCGCGGCCTGCGGGCGGCAGTCGCGATGGGCGAACTCCGTTCGGCCGTCCGGACGCTCGCCCTCCTCGACCTCGAACCGGCCGAAGTGCTCTCTGCGTTGGACGAGATCGCGCGGGGCCTCGGCGCCCCCGGCGGCGTCCAGCAGGCCACTCGCGCCGCCCGCCGGCCCCGCGAGGCGGACCTGTCCGAGGTGTACCTCGCGACCTGCGTGTACGCGGTCTACGACTCCGTCACCCGCCGCTGCACCTTCGCCAACGCCGGCCATCTCCCACCGGTCCTCGTCGAACCCGGCGAGGCCGCGCTGATGCTGGACGTGCCGCCGGGGATGCCGCTGGGCGTGGGCGGCGAGCCGTTCGAGGAGGTCGAGGTCGAGCTGCCCGAGGGCGCGCTGCTGGCCCTCTACACGGATGGACTGGTCGAGTCCCGCGACCACCCCCTGGACGAGGGCCTGCAAGCCTTCGTCGGCGCGCTCACCGACCCGACCCGCCCCCTGGAGGATGTCTGCGACCACGTCCTCAACACCCTCGACAGCCACCACGGCGAGGACGACATCGCGTTGCTGATGGCACGTGTCCAGGGCCTGCCGGCCGATTCCGTCGGTGACTGGACGCTGCCGCGCGAGCCGCGCAGCGTGGGCCGCGCCCGCGAGTACGCCCGCGCCCAGCTCCTGTCATGGGACCTGGAACCCCTCGTCGACACGACGGAACTCCTGGTCAGCGAACTCGTCACCAACGCCCTGCGCTACGGCGAGGGCGAGATCAGGCTCCGCCTGCTCCTGGACCGCACCCTGGTGTGCGAGGTCTGGGACTCCGGCCTGGTCCAGCCCCGCCGCCGCCGCGCCCGGGACACCGACGAGGGCGGCCGGGGCCTCCAACTGGTCGGCCTGCTCAGCGCCGCGTGGGGTTCCCGCCGCACCCCGCGAGGCAAGACGGTGTGGTTCGAACTGCCGTTGCCGGACGGGGAGAACGGCTTGACGGACCCGGCGGAGGCGTTGCTGAGCCTGTTCTGAGCGGGGAGCGGGGGACTCAGGTCCGGCCCTGATCCCCCCGCCGCCCCCGGCTGCGCGAGCCGCCGAAGCTGACCGGCGGCCCTCCGTCCGGCTCCTGGCCCAGCATGACTCCGCCGAGGACGGCGCCCGTGAGTCCGCTGATGTCGGCGCCGGGGATGTCGATGGGGTGGCCGTGCGCGCGGATGTCCTGTTCGGCGAGGTCATGGGCCTGCTGGGCCAGGGTGTCGGCGACGACGAGATCCGCGAGGACCCGACGCGCGCCCCGCCCGGCCGATCCGTCCGCCGGGGTGCCGAGCAGCCGCCGTGCCTCCGCCAGGTGGGTGCGCGCCGCGCAGCCCACTGCCGCCCGATGCGTCGCGACGACGCCGTCCGCCCCGGCGACGGCGCTGTGCGCACAGACCGCGGCGGCTGCCGGAAGCACCCCGGCCCGCCCCGCGGCGAGCGGCGCGACGGCCCGCACGATGTGCCGCAGCAGGCCGAGGGGATCGTACGGCCGCCCCGAGGTCAGCTCTTCCCGTACGCGGCTCAGGGCGAGGTCGGCGTGCACGACCCGGGCACGCAGCTCCCCTGGAGGCACGTCGACGGCGCCCGGCGATTCGGGTGGCCCGGGTGATCCGGGCGAGCGCGGTGGGCCGGAGTCCCCCGCGGTCCCGGGGGCGTCCAGCTCACCGGCGGGCTCCGCCCCCTCGGTGGCCCGGAGCCCGGCATCGAATCCCCGCAGCAGCTCCCGCGCCCCGGCGATCTCCATCTCGCCGCCGGTCAACGCGGCCGGAACCATCGCCGTGGCCGTGGCGAGCGCCTCCGCGAGGCGTTCGACGCCGTCGATGAGGACGGCGGCCTGGGCGGTGGCGCCCTCGGCCGCACGCAACTGCGCCGCCGACCGCCCGACCTCGCCCGAGTCGGCCAGCTGGCGGGCGTGGTTGAGGCGCGTGGTGGCGAACACCAGGCGGTCCTTGGCCTGTTCGACATGGCCCGCGACGGCGGCGGTCGCGGCCGGACCGTACCGTTCGCCCAGCTCGCCGAGGAGCTTGCCGGCGCCCCCGGTCCGCGCGGTCAGCTCGCGGAACCGGCCCTCGGCGACGACCAGGGCGTGTCCCAGTCCGCCCCCGAGCCCCTCCTCCAGCGCCCGCGTCTGATCGAACGCGGCGGCCTGCCCGTCCAGCAGCCGCCCGGCCTCCTCGCACCGCCCGACGACCCCGGCCAGCGCATGCCGCCGAGCCGCGGCCTCCTCCGGGACCCCGGCCTCGTACTGCCACCGCATCCGGAACGCGACGGCCAACTCGGCCTCGGCGTCCCGCAGAACCCGCGTGAAGGGCTCGATCCGCGCGGCGTCCTGCGCCCCGAACCGCTCCGTGACGAACCCCAGCTCCTCCGTGCTGACCCGCAGCCAGTCGTCGGCCTCGACCAGCGCGGCCCGGGCTCGCTCGTCCAGCTCCCCGACGGGCGGCTCCCCGGCCTGCGCCGCGGCTCCACCGGGAGTCGTACGCCCGCGCGCCCGCCGTCTGCGCCTGAAGAAGCCGTACCCGGCGAGCACCCCCGTCGCGACCAGGGCGGCCACCGGCAGGACGAGATCGACGGCGGCGTTCCCCCCGTTCCCCTCGTCCTCCTCCTGCCCCACGGCCCCGGCGACGGGCCGGTCCGCCCCGCCCCCGACCCCGCCGTCGACGGCCGTCCCGGGCAGCGTCAGCCACATCACAGCGACCAGCCCGCCCGCCAGCGCGTGCACCACCCGCACCGATATCTGCGAGCGGCCACGCCGCGGCCGGCCCCGAGGGAAGGATGACGTCACATTTCGGAGCGTATGAGCAGGATCGCCCGCACGCGACCGGGATGCGCCGCACCGGGTACGGCCCGCCGGCCGGCGCTACGAAGAGCGCCTCCTGATCTTCGAGCCCAGCCAGACTAGGGGGTCGTACTTGCGGTCCACGGCACGTTCCTTCAAGGGGATCAGCGCGTTGTCCGTGATCTTGATGCCTTCGGGGCAGACCTCCGTGCAGCACTTGGTGATGTTGCAGTAGCCCAGGCCGTGTTCGTCCTGGGCCGTGGCCTTGCGATCCAGGCCCGCCTCCCCGGCCGCGTCCAGGGGGTGCATGTCCAGTTCGGCGACCCGCATCAGAAAGCGGGGACCCGCGAACGCCGGCTTGTTCTCCTCATGGTCCCGGACGACATGGCAGGTGTCCTGGCACAGGAAGCACTCGATGCACTTGCGGAACTCCTGCGAGCGGTCCACGTCCTCCTGCATCATCCGGTACTCACCGGGGCCCACACCCTCCGGCGGTACGAAGGACGGGACCTCGCGCGCCTTGGCGTAGTTGAAGTTCACATCCGTGACGAGATCCCGGACCACCGGGAACGCCCGCAGCGGCGTCACCGTGATCGTCTCCTCCCGGGTGAACACCGACATGCGCGTCATGCACATCAGCCGCGGGCGCCCGTTGATCTCGGCGGAGCACGAACCGCACTTGCCCGCCTTGCAGTTCCAGCGGACGGCCAGGTCGGGGGCCTGGGTGGCCTGGAGACGGTGGATGATGTCGAGCACCACCTCACCGTCGTTCACCTCGACCTCGAAGTCCTCCAGGCCGCCGCCCTGCACATCGCCCCGCCACACCTTGAAGCGGGCCTCATAGCTGCTCACTGGTACAGCTCCTCTTCGGCGAGGTACTTGACCAGCTCCTCCTTGTCGAAGAGAGCGAGCAGGTCGGCGCGGACGGGGTCGGTGGTCTCCCGCAGGAGATCGATCTGGCCGCGCTCCGGGTCGGTGGCGGCGAGGCCGCCCGTCGGATCGGCCAGCCGGCACAGCAGGTTGATGTTGCGCCACTTGCGGTCCATCGTCGGGTGGTCCTCGCGGGTGTGGCCGCCCCGCGACTCCGTGCGCTCCAGCGCCGCCCGTGCCACGCACTCGCTGACCAGCAGCATGTTGCGCAGGTCGAGCGCGAGGTGCCAGCCGGGGTTGAACTGGCGGTGGCCCTCGACGCCGGCCCGGCGGGCGCGTACCCGAAGATCCGCCAGCTTCTCCAGTGCCTGCTCCATCTCGGCCTCGCGGCGGATGATGCCGACGAGGTCGTTCATCGTCTGCTGGAGTTCCTGGTGGAGGGTGTACGGGTTCTCCGGCGGACGCCCGTCCTCCGTGCCCGGCGCCTGGCCCTCCGCCGAGAAGGGGCGCAGCGCCTCCGCCGCCGCCGCGTCCACCTCCAGGTCGCTCACCTCGGGGCGCTCGAAGGCCCGCGCGGCGGCGTACTCGGCGGCGTGCCAGCCCGCCCGGCGGCCGAACACCAGCAGGTCGGAGAGCGAGTTCCCGCCGAGCCGGTTCGAGCCGTGCATGCCGCCGGCCACCTCACCGGCCGCGTACAGTCCGGGCACGCCCCGCGCCGCCGCCGTGTCCGACTCGACCGCGATGCCGCCCATGACGTAGTGGCAGGTCGGCCCGACCTCCATCGCCTCGGCCGTGATGTCCACGTCCGCCAGCTCCTTGAACTGGTGGTACATGGACGGCAGCCGACGCCGGATCACCTCGGCCGGCATCCGGGTGGACACGTCCAGGAAGACCCCGCCGTGCGGGGAACCCCGACCCGCCTTCACCTCGGCGTTGATCGCCCGGGCTACCTCGTCGCGGGGGAGCAGCTCGGGAGGCCGCCGGTTGTTGTCCGGGTCCTCGTACCAGCGGTCGCCCTCCTCCTCCGACTCGGCGTACTTCTCCTTGAAGACGTCGGGGACGTAGTCGAACATGAACCGCTTGCCCTCGGAGTTGCGCAGCACCCCTCCGTCGCCACGCACCGATTCCGTGACCAGGATCCCCTTCACCGACGGCGGCCAGACCATGCCGGTCGGATGGAACTGCACGAACTCCATGTTCAGCAGGGGCGCCCCGGCGAGCAGCGCCAGCGCGTGCCCGTCGCCGGTGTACTCCCAGGAGTTCGACGTCACCTTGAAGGACTTGCCGATGCCGCCGGTCGCGATGACGACCGCGGGGGCGTCCAGGACGAAGAAGCGGCCCGTCTCGCGGTCGTAGGCGAAGACCCCGGAGACCCGGCTTCCGTCCTTCAGGATCCGCGTGACCGTGCACTCCTGGTAGACCTTGAGCCGGGACTCGTAGTCCCCGGTCTCCTTCTTGTCCTCCTGCTGGAGCGAGACGATCTTCTGCTGGAGGGTGCGGATCAGCTCGAGGCCGGTGCGGTCACCGACATGTGCTAGGCGCGGGTATTCATGGCCGCCGAAGTTGCGCTGCGAGATCCGGCCGTCCTTCGTACGGTCGAACAGCGCGCCCCAGGTCTCCAGCTCCCACACCCGTTGCGGCGCCTCCTGCGCGTGCAGCTCGGCCATCCGCCACTGGTTGAGGAACTTGCCGCCGCGCATGGTGTCGCGGAAATGGACCTGCCAGTTGTCGTGCTCGTTGGCGTTGGCCATGGCCGCCGCGATGCCGCCCTCGGCCATCACGGTGTGCGCCTTGCCGAACAGCGACTTGCAGATCACGGCCGTTCGGGCGCCTCGTTCACGTGCCTCGATCGCCGCACGGAGGCCCGCCCCTCCGGCGCCGACCACGACGACGTCCCACTCCTGCCGTTCGACCACGGACATGTGTTCAGTCCCCACTCAATCTAGAAGAAGCGCGGATCGTCGAAGACCCCGGACGCGACGAGATAGACGTAGAAGTCGGCGAGCGCCACGCTCACCAGCGACGCCCAGGCGAGCAGCATGTGGCGGGCGTTCAGCTTCCCGATCCACCGCCACATGCGGTAGCGCACGGGGTGCTTGGAGAAGTGCTTGAGCTTGCCGCCGACGATGTGCCGACAGGAGTGGCAGGACAGCGTGTACGCCCAGATCAGCACGATGTTGACGAGGAAGACGAGGGTGCCGAGGCCCATGTGGCCCCACTCGTAGTTCTCGTCGCGGAAGGCGAGCACCGTGTCGTACGTCAGGATCCCGGCGACCAGGAGCGCGGCGTAGAAGAAGTACCGGTGGATGTTCTGCAGGATCAGCGGGAAGCGGGTCTCGCCGGAGTACTTCTTGTGCGGTTCGGCCACCGCGCAGGCCGGGGGCGACATCCAGAAGCCGCGGTAGTAGGCCTTGCGGTAGTAGTAGCAGGTCAGGCGGAAGCCGAGCGGGAAGATCAGGATGATGATCGCGGGGGAGATGCCCCACCAGCTCCCGAACAGGTCCCAGTTCGGCCCGGCGCGCATGGGCTCGCAGTTCTCCGCCAGACAGGGCGAGTAGAACGGGGAGACGTACGGCGCCGCGTAATAGTCCGCGTTGGCGAAGGCCCGCCAGGTGGAGTACACGATGAACGCCAGCAGACCGGCCGCGGTGGCGGCCGGGGCCAGCCACCAGCGGTCGGTCCGCAGGTGCGGGGCGGAGATCGCGGCGCGCGTACCGTTTCGTACGCCGCCGCTGTTCAGATGGGGTTCCGTACCAGTGGCCAATGCATGACTCCGGTCGGGTCAGGGGGTGGGATCAGGGGGCGCGGCGGTCCCGGGCGCCTAGACCCTCGTCGTCCGTGTCGATCCACAGAGAGTCGTCGTACGGCGTGTCGGGGATGGTGACGAGCTCCGGTTTGCGCTGCGAAGCGGTGCCCTGCGCCGCGTCCCGCAGCAGCGCGATGCTCTCGCGCAGATGGTTGGCGTCGGTACGGACGCGCCGCATCTCCAGCCCGGCGGTGCCGAGCTGTTTCTCCAGCCGGCCCACGGACCGGTACAGGTCGTCGAGGCAACGCTGGGCAGCTGTCAGGTCGTCTTGTACGGACATGACGTGACCTCACTTCCGTGGGCCGTTCGGCCCTGGGTGGCAACGTTCATGCGCCTGCGAGTGTTGCGCGTCACACCAGTCGCTGTGAAGGCATGTGCAGCGATTGGCGGATTGCACGCCTGTGACGCACGCCCGCACGCGCTCTGTGTACGCCGGGGGAGCCGAAGGAGGCGCGGGGGTGTGTTGCTCCACACGGGTGGCCTTCCATGCCCCGCCGCCGTGTCGTCTCCGCCTGACGAACCCTTTCCTCTTCAGTGGGGTGCCGTAGATCTGATCAGCACCAAAATACCGCCAAAAGTGATCAGAACGCACATATTGTCACCGGCGGGAGCCACTCCCCGGAGGTACGCAGAGATGTCCCACGACGGCGTCGGAACCAGGCCCTCTCGCGCGGTGATGCGCTCGGTCGCCTTCCTCACCGCTGGTGGGCTCGCGGTGACCATGCTCGCCGGGTGCAGTGACCCCGATCCGGCCGGCAAGCCGCTGGCCGGGCAGGACATCGCACCGGCCGCCCGGTCCGAGATCGCCGACGGCGGCACCCTGCGCTGGGCCGTCGACGCCGTACCGGAGACGCTCAACACCTTCCAGTCGGACGCCGACGCCACCACCACCCGGATCGCGCAGGCCACCCTGCCCTCGATGTTCCGGCTCGACTCCCACGGCCGCGCCCAGCGCAATCCGGACTACCTGGAGTCCGCCAAGATCGTCGAGACCGAGCCCAAGCAGGTCGTTCTCTACAAGCTCAACCAGCAGGCCGTCTGGAGCGACGGCCGGGAGATCGGCGCCGCCGACTTCTCCGCCCAGTGGCGGGCCCTGTCCGGCAAGGACAGCGCCTACTGGACCGCCCGCAACGCCGGGTACGACCGGATCGAGCAGATCGAGCGCGGCAAGGGCGACCTGGAGGTCCGGGTCACCTTCGCGCGGCCGTACGCCGACTGGCGCTCCCTGTTCTCGCCGCTGTACCCGAAGGAGGTCATGGGCACGCCGGACTCCTTCAACGACGGGGCGCGCAAGAAGCTGAAGGTCAGCGCCGGGCCGTTCACCCTGGAGAAGATCGACCGCAAGGCCGACGAGGTCCGGCTCACCCGCAACCCCCGGTGGTGGGGGCAGCGCGCCAAACTGAACGAGATCGTCCTGCGGGCGGTACCGCGCGTCGAGCGCGCCGCCGAGCTGGCCGCCGGTCGGCTGGACCTGGCCGAGATCGACCCCGCCGCGGCGCGGCGCATCGCCCTGGCCGCGCCGCCCCGGCCCGCGACGAGCGGCGCCAGTGCGAGCGCCGGCTCCTCCGCCTCCCCGCTGATGGGCCCGGACCGGCGCCGTAAGACCCCCGCACAGCGGCGGGACGAGGTGGCGTTCCGGAGCTTCGAGGTCCGCAAGTCGCTGGAGCCGGCGTACACACAGCTCGCCCTCAACGGCTCCGACGGGCCGCTCGCCGACGAGCGGGTCCGCCGGGCCGTCGCCCGCGCCCTGGACCGCGAGGAGCTGGCCAAGCTCGTCCTGGCCCCGCTCGGCCTGCCCACCGAGCCGGTCGGCAGCCACCTCGCCCTGTCCGGCCAGGCCGCGTACGCCGACAACAGCGGCGCGATCGGCGGCCAGGACACGGACGAGGCCCAGGCGCTCCTCACCGACGCGGGCTGGGTGCCGGGCGGGCCGGTCAAGGAGCCGAAGAAGGGGGAGAAGGCGGCCGGACCGGAGGGGAAGAAGGCCGGCAAGGACGAGGACGGCGAGAAGCCCGGCAGGAACGAGAACGCCGAGAAGGCCGAGAAGGCCGAGAAGGCCGAGAAGGCCGAGAAGGCCGAGAAGGCCGAGAAGGCGGACAAGGCCGAGAAGTCCGGCAGGGACAAGGACAACAAAGACAAGGACAACAAGGACAAGGGCAAGGACAGGGCCTCGGCGTCGGCCTCGGACTCCGACTCGGCCGGCGGGGACGACGGGACGTACATCGTCGGGCAGGACGGCAAGGCGGGCGACAGCGGCGGCCGGAGCGGGGAGCACCTCGCCCAGGACGGCAAGCAGTACGGCAACAAGCAGCTCCAGCAGGGCGGGGCGCCCGGCGCCTACGCCCCGCAGGGCACCGCCGCTCCGGCCGGTGCGGCGGCCCGGCCGCTGGCGAAGGACGGCAAGGCGCTCGTGCTGCGGTTCGTGGTGCCGTCGGGTGAGGGGTCACGGACGCTGCGGACCGTGGCGGACCGGATCGGCGTCATGCTGGAACGGATCGGCATCCGTACCGAGGTCACCAAGGTCTCCGACGAGAGCTACTTCAAGGACCACATCGCGTCCGGCCAGTACGACCTCGCCCTGTACTCCTGGCCCACCACCGCCTTCCCCGCCACCGACGCCCGGCCCATCTACGCCAAGCCGGTCCCGGCCGCCGACGGCTCCCTCAACGTCGAGCAGAACTACACCCGCGTCGGCACCGACCAGGTCGACCAGCTCTTCGACCAGGCGATCTCCACGCTCGACGAGTCCGAGTCCCGCTCCCTGATCCGCAAGGCCGACTCCCGCATCTGGGCCGCGGCCGGCTCGATCCCGCTCTACCAGCGCCCCCAGCTGACCGCGGCGAAGAGAAGCGTCGCCAACGCGGGCGCCTTCGGCTTCGAGACGCCGGTGTACGAGGACATGGGCTTCCTGAAGAAGGGCGCGAAGCCGGCAGCGGGGCCCTCGGCCTCGTAGCGGATGCCTCGTAGAGGATGACTCGTAGCGGGCGCCCCGTAAGTAGCGGGCGGGCCCCTTCGGGCCCGATGGGCAGGGCTGGGGGTCACAGGCCCCCAGAACGGCACCCGAAGAGCGCCCGTACCTGGGCTGACCTGCACAGAAGTATCCCGCCAAGCCCCACCGGCAGCGGCCCCGTACCATAGGGTGAGGCCGTGGCATGTTCCGCCCGGCAGGGCCCGCGTAACACAGACGTACGCAGCAGGGCCGTCCTCACACTCCGGGAGTACGCCGCAATATGACTGCGTTGTCTACGCGTCACGACATCCGCAACGTCGCCATCGTCGCCCACGTCGACCACGGCAAGACCACCATCGTCGACGGCATGCTGAAGCAGGCCGGCGCCTTCGCCGCGCACCAGCTCGACTCCGTCGACGACCGCATGATGGACTCGAACGACCTGGAGCGTGAGAAGGGCATCACGATCCTCGCCAAGAACACGGCGGTGAAGTATCACCCCAAGGACGGCGGGGACCCGATCACGATCAACATCATCGACACCCCCGGCCACGCCGACTTCGGCGGTGAGGTCGAGCGCGGTCTGTCGATGGTCGACGGTGTCGTGCTGCTCGTCGACGCCTCCGAGGGCCCGCTGCCGCAGACCCGCTTCGTGCTGCGCAAGGCCCTCCAGGCCCGGCTGCCGATCATCCTGTGCATCAACAAGACGGACCGCCCGGACGCCCGGATCGACGAGGTCGTCAACGAGACCTACGACCTCTTCCTGGACCTCGACGCCGACGAGGAGCAGATCGAGTTCCCGATCGTCTACGCCTGCGGCCGTGACGGCATCGCCTCGCTCACCAAGCCCGAGGACGGCACCGTCCCCGCCGACTCCACCAGCCTGGAGCCGTTCTTCTCCACCATCCTGGAGCACATCCCGGCTCCGACGTTCGACGGGGACGCCCCGCTCCAGGCCCATGTCACCAACCTCGACGCCGACAACTTCCTCGGCCGTATCGCGCTGCTGCGCGTGCACCAGGGCGAGCTGAAGAAGGGGCAGACGGTCGCGTGGATGAAGCGCGACGGGTCCGTCACCAATGTGCGCATCAGCGAGCTGATGATGACCGAGGCGCTGACCCGCAAGCCCGCGGAGGTGGCCGGCCCCGGTGACATCTGTGCCGTCGCCGGTATCCCGGACATCATGATCGGTGAGACCCTCGCGGACACCGAGAACCCCCTCCCGCTGCCCCTGATCACGGTCGACGAGCCCGCGATCTCCATGGTCATCGGCACCAACACCTCCCCGCTGGTCGGCCGCGGCGGCACCGGCAAGGGCGCCGACGCCAAGTCGGCCGTGAAGGACCGCAAGGTCACCGCCCGCCAGGTCAAGGACCGCCTCGACCGCGAGCTGATCGGTAACGTCAGCCTCCGTGTCATGGACACCGAGCGGCCGGACGCCTGGGAGGTGCAGGGCCGTGGTGAGCTGGCGCTGGCCATCCTGGTCGAGCAGATGCGCCGCGAGGGTTTCGAGCTGACCATCGGCAAGCCGCAGGTCGTGACGAAGGACGTGGACGGCAAGGTCTACGAGCCCGTCGAGCGCATGACCATCGACGTGCCCGAGGAGCACATGGGCGCGGTCACGCAGCTCATGGGTGTGCGCAAGGGCCGGATGGACAACATGTCCAACCACGGTTCCGGCTGGGTGCGCATGGAGTTCGTCGTTCCGTCCCGCGGTCTGATCGGTTTCCGGACCGAGTTCCTGACCCAGACCCGCGGCACGGGCATCGGGCACTCCATCCACGAGGGCCACGAGCCCTGGTTCGGTGCGCTGCAGACCCGTAACAACGGCTCCCTGGTCGCCGACCGCGCCGGTGCCGTCACCGCGTTCGCGATGACGAACCTCCAGGAGCGCGGTGTGCTGTTCGTCGAGCCCGGCACCGAGGTCTACGAGGGCATGATCGTCGGCGAGAACTCCCGTTCCGACGACATGGACGTCAACATCACCAAGGAGAAGAAGCTCACCAACATGCGGTCGTCCACGGCCGATGTGGCCGAGTCGATCGTCCCGCCGCGCAAGCTGTCGCTCGAGCAGTCCCTGGAGTTCTGCCGCGACGACGAGTGCGTCGAGGTGACCCCGGAGGCGGTGCGCATCCGCAAGGTGAACCTGGACGCCCGCGAGCGTGCCCGCGCCGCGAGCCGCGCCAAGCACGGCTGAGCATCACGCACTTGAGCCCGGGCTCCCCCGTTCATGGGGGAGCCCGGGCTTTTTGCAAGCCGTTTTCCTGTGGCCGAGACTCGCCCCCCTGTCCGAAATGCGGAGATCCTCGCACGATAGCCACGTAACAAGTCCGTTTCGCGCCCTTCTCCCCGCAAACACTTTGTCCGGACTTTGGAAGATCTTGCCAGCAGCTGTGACTGAATTGAGATTTAAAGACAGTGGTCGGTAGTTGGCACATGGCAGATAGTTAGCGGCAGCGCTCGGGTCAATGGGTCTCGCACTGTGGGGACAGTGTTCGACTCACGAGCAATTGGGGGCTGCCTGCTCCTCCGTCAGGGGTGTCGGAGGAAGAGGTGCACCACCTCCTACGCGCGTCCGGCTGCGGAATTCCGTACGCCTCGCTTTGGCATACTCATACCAGCGAAACGGGCGAAATGTGACAAGTCGTATCGGCATTGAGGGTGGCGGGACCTCGGTCATCACGGACGGCGAACCACCGCCGGCCGAGAAGACCGACGACGAGCAGCTCGTCGGGCGCTCTCCCGGCCAGTTGATGTGGATCCGCTTCAAGCGCGACCGCACCGGCGTGATCTCGGCCTATGTCGTCATCTTCTTCTTCCTCATCGGCCTGCTCGCACCGGTGATCTCCTGGCTGTACGGCAAGGACCCGTACACCGTGTACGCCGACGAGCGGCCCGAGCTGTTCGACAGCGCGGGCGTGCCGGTACAGCCCAACGGCGGGATCAGCGGCGAGTTCTGGTTCGGTCTCGAACCGGGCAACGGATACGACGTCTTCACCAAGTTGCTCTACGGCATCCGGACCTCGCTGGGGATCTCGGTCGCCGTCACCATCGCGACCGTGCTCACCGGCATCCTGCTCGGCGTCACCGCCGGCTATCTGGGCGGCAGGACGGACTACTGGATCAGCAGGGTCATCGACTTCCTGCTGGCCTTCCCCTCCCAGCTGTTCTTCATCGCCAGCATGCCGGTGGTGGTCTCACTCTTCGTCAGCCCGCGCGACGAGACCCCGGTCTACGTCCGGGTGGTCTCGCTCATCCTGGTGATGTGGTTCCTGGGCTGGATGAGCCTCGGGAGGATCCTCAGAGGCACCACACTCGCCCTGCGAGAACGGGAGTTCATCGAGGCGGCCAAGGTCAGCGGCGCCCCGCCGTGGCGGATCATCCGCAAGGAGATCCTGCCGAACGTGGTCACCCCGATCCTCGTGCAGGGCACCTACATGCTTCCCAACTTCGTCACCGCCGAGGCCGGTCTGTCCTTCCTCGGCGTGGGCATCGTCGAACCGACGCCGGACTGGGGGCAGATGTTCTCCAAGGCGTCGACCGAACTCGTGATGCAGAACGACATCACCTACATGTTCTTCCCGGGCATCTCGATGATCATCTTCATCGTCGCGTTCAACCTGCTCGGGGACTCCGTCAGGGACGCCTTCGATCCCAAGACGGCACGCTGACCCACCGATCGGCACTTCGTAGTTGGCACTTCGTAATGGCACTTCCTTGGCACTGGTGACACACAGATGGGTGGAAACTGAGTGATGAGTAGGGGCGGACGCCACGCATACGCGGCGATCTCGGTGCTCGCGGCCGGCGCACTGGTGCTGACCGGGTGCAGCGAGGGGGGCAGCAAGGGCGGTGGCGAGGACAAGAAACAGCAGGAGAACGCCGAACGGCAGCAGGCGTCCATCGAGTTCGGGGACGCCGCCGCCTCCAAGGGGCCCGCTGCCGAGGTCCCCGGCGCCAAGCCCGGCGGCACCATCTCGGTGCTGGCCCGGGACAGTTACGCCCACCTGGACCCGGCGCAGATCTACGTCCAGGACGAGATGGCGGTCTCCCAACTGCTGCACAGAGGTCTCACCGGATACAAGGCGACCAGCAACGACGGCGCCGAGCACGAGGTCGTCGGCGACCTCGCCACGGACTCCGGGACGACCACCGACGGAGGCAAGACCTGGAAGTACACGCTGAAGGACGGGATCAAGTTCGAGGACGGCTCCCCGATCACCTCGAAGGACGTCCGCCACACCTTCGAGCGGCAGTTCGCGTCCTTCATCAACCAGGGCCCGCCGTACATCCAGCAGTGGCTGGGCGACACACCGGGCACCGACTACCGCAAGCTGCTGCCGGACGGCCCGTTCAAGGGCAAGCACCTCCCGGACAGCATCCTGGAGACACCGGATGAGAAAACGGTCGTCTTCAAGTTCAAGACCCCGCACCCCGACCTGCCGTACGCCCTCGCCATGACGGGCTACGCCATCGTCTCCCAGAAGGGCGACACCAAGGAGAAGTACGACAAGGCCCCGGTGGTCACCGGCCCGTACAAGATCCAGGAGTTCAAGTCCGGCAAGTCGATGGTGCTCGTCAAGAACGAGAACTGGGACCCGGCCACGGACCCGCTGCGGCACCAGTACGCCGACCGGTTCAACATCACCTTCAACCAGCAGTACGAGGACTCCACCAAGGCGCTCCTCGCCGACAGCGGCACCGACCGGACCGGTGTCAGCTTCAGCAACCAGGTCGACGCGGGCAACCTGTCCAAGGTCCTGCGGGATCCGAAGCTGAAGTCCCGCACCGTCTCCGGCCACCAGCCCTACGTCGGCCAGATGAACATCAACATGAGCCACCCGGAGATGAAGGACCTCAAGGTCCGCCAGGCCATCGCCTACGCCCTCCCGATCACGCCGTTCGTGCGTGCCTACGGCGGCACCGACGCGATGGAGGTCGCGGGCGGCATCGTCGGCCCGACCGTCAGCGGCCACGACGCCTCCTTCGACCCGTTCGGCAAGAAGAAGAAGCCCGCGGGTGACCCGGCCAAGGCCAAGAAGCTGCTGGAAGAGGCCGGCAAGACCGGCATGAAGCTGACCTTCGGCTACATCAACACCCCGGAGGGCCAGCAGTACTCCACCGCCATGGCGGCGGGCCTGGAGAAGGCCGGCTTCGACGTGCAGCGCCAGGAGATCCCGGCCGAGACCTTCTACGACCAGGTCAGCAAGCTGGACAACAACTACGACATCTTCCACACCGCGTGGGGTGCCGACTGGCCGTCCGCCTCGACCGTGATCCCGCCGCTGTACGACGGACGCGCGATCGCCGAGGGCGCCCAGAACTACTCCCAGGTCAACGACTCCAAGGTCAACAGCGAGATCGACCGGATCAACAAGATCACCGACCCGGTCAAGGCCGCGGCCGAGTGGGAGAAGCTCGACAAGTACCTGCTCACCAAGGTGGTCAACGTCGTGCCGACCGCCTACTACAAGCAGACCCAGATCGCCGGATCCAAGATCGGCGGCCTCGTCTACGACGACATCATCGGCGGCGTCGACCCGCGCCGACTGTACGTCAAGTAACCCCGCCCGCCAGGCACCCGGTGCGCCCGCCCTCCCGTGAGGGCCGCGCACCGGGTGCCGCCCCGGCCCCGCCGACGTCTGAGAGCTGCCTGCCATGCTGCGCTTTTTGGTCCGCCGGTCCATCGGCGCCGTCGTCATCCTCTTCCTGCTGAGCATCGTCACGTTCCTGCTGTTCTTCGGAATGCCGCGTGACCCGGCGCTTCTGATGTGCGGCAAGACGTGCACCCCGGCCAACCTGGAGAACCTGCACCGGGTCCTCGGCCTCGACAAGCCCATCCCCGAGCAGTACTGGATCTTCCTGACCAACCTCGTCACGGGCAGCGACGACTTCGCCCAGGGACCCTGCCCCGCCCCCTGCTTCGGGTACTCGTACCACTCCAACGAGCAGGTCTGGGGCACCCTGATGGACCGCCTGCCCACCACCGTCTCGCTCACCCTCGGCGGGGCGGTCTGCTTCCTGGTCATCGGTCTGAGCACCGGCCTGATCGCCGCCTGGAAGCGCGGCACGCTCCTCGACAAGACCTTCACGGCCGGCGCCATGGTGATCAGCTCGATGCAGATCTACTTCCTCGGCCCGCTGGCCCTGGCGATCCTCGTCTACCAGACCCAGATCTTCGACAAGCCCGCCTACAACGAGTTCACCGAGAACCCGGCCGCCTGGTTCGGGGGACTGATCATCCCGTGGGTGGTGCTGTCCACGATCTTCGCCTCGCAGTACACCCGTATGTCGCGCTCCTCGATGATCGAGCAACTCCAGGAGGAACACGTCCGCACCGCCCGCGCCAAGGGCATGTCCCGGCGGTACGTCTTCCTCCGCTATGCCTGGCGGGGCTCACTGATCCCCATCGTCACCATCTTCGGCATCGACCTCGGCTCGCTGCTCGGCGGCGCCATCATCACCGAGTACACCTTCGGCCTGCCCGGCCTGGGGCGGCTGGCGGTGGAGTCGGTGTTCTTCAGCGATCTGCCGCTGCTGCTGGGCGTGATGCTCTTCTCCGCCACCATGATCCTGCTCTGCAACATTGTCGTCGACGCCGCGTACGCCTTCATCGACCCGCGGGTACGCCTGGCCTAGGGCGCGGCGGGGAACCCTTCCAGAGGACTGTTGATTGGGAGCACTGACGTGACCACTCTGACCAAGGAGGCCGGCGCCCCGGTCCCGGCCGACGCGGACGCGTTCCTCTCGGTGCGCGACCTGCACGTCAGCTTCAGGACCGAGGACGGCGTCGTCCGGGCCGTGGACGGGCTCTCCTTCGACCTGGAGCGCGGCAGGACCCTCGGCATCGTCGGCGAGTCCGGCTCGGGGAAGTCGGTGACCAACCTGACGATCCTCGGGCTGCACAACCCGATGTTCACCACCGTCGAGGGCGAGATCCTCCTGGAAGGGCGGGAGTTGACCACCGCCCGGGAGTCCGAGCTGGAGAAGCTGCGCGGCAACAAAGTCGCCATGATCTTCCAGGACCCGCTCACCGCGCTGTCGCCGTACTACACGGTGGGCCGGCAGATCGCCGAGCCGTACATGAAGCACATGCGCGCCTCCAAGAAGGCGGCGTGGGAGCGGGCCGTGGAGATGCTGGGCAAGGTCGGCATCCCGAACCCGAGGCAGCGGGCGAAGGACTATCCGCACCAGTTCTCCGGCGGTATGCGCCAGCGCGCGATGATCGCGATGTCCCTGGTCTGCGACCCCGACCTGCTGATCGCCGACGAGCCGACCACCGCCCTGGACGTCACCGTGCAGGCGCAGATCCTGGACCTGCTCAAGGACCTCCAGCAGGAGTTCGGCTCGGCGATCATCTTCATCACGCACGACCTCGGGGTCATCGCCGACATGGCCGACGACATCATGGTGATGTACGCGGGCGGCGCGGTGGAACGCGGCACGGTCGACGAGGTGCTGAGGGCGCCCCAACATCCTTACACCTGGGGCCTGTTGAACTCGATGCCCCGTCTCGACTCGGATCCGAACGCCCCGCTGGCGCCCATCCCGGGCACTCCGCCGTCCCTGCTCAGGCCGCCCTCCGGCTGCCGCTTCCATCCTCGCTGCACCTTCCAGGACCGCGTGGGCGGCAACCGCTGTGTCACCGAGATCCCGCTGCTCGGCCCGGACCGCTCCTCGGCCTGCCACCTCACGGCCGAGGAGAAACGGACCATCTTCATCGAAGAGATCAAGCCCCGACTGGGCTAGGAGGACTACGGACATGACAGAGGACCTCGTCCTCCCCGCTCCCCGCGAGGCCGCCCTCGAGGCTTCCGGCGAACCGCTCCTGGTCGTCGAGAACCTCGTCAAGCACTTCCCGGTCAAGGGCGGCTTCCCGATCCGCCGTACGGTCGGCCAGGTGCAGGCGGTGGACGGCATCGACCTGACCGTGCACGTCGGAGAGAGCTTCGGCCTGGTGGGGGAGTCGGGCTGCGGCAAGTCGACGACGGGCCGGCTGATCACCAAGCTGCTGGAACCGACCGGCGGCAGGATCGAGTACCGCGGCAAGGACATCACGCGTGCCTCGCGCAGGCAGCTGGCGCCGATCCGCTCCGAGATCCAGATGATCTTCCAGGACCCGTACTCGTCGCTGAACCCGCGGCAGACGGTCGGCAAGATCATCTCCGGCCCGATGGAGATCAACGGCATCAACCCGGCGGGCGGGCGCGAGAAGCGCGTCCGTGAGCTGCTGGAGATCGTGGGCCTGAACCCCGAGCACTACAACCGCTTCCCGCACGAGTTCTCCGGCGGCCAGCGCCAGCGCATCGGCGTGGCACGGGCCTTGGCCCTGGAGCCGAAGCTGATCGTCGCCGACGAGCCCGTCTCGGCCCTCGACGTCTCCATCCAGGCGCAGGTCGTGAACCTGCTCCAGAAGGTCCAGCAGGAACTGGGCATCGCGTTCCTGTTCATCGCCCACGACCTCGCTGTCGTACGGCACTTCTCGCAGCGCGTCGCGGTCATGTACCTCGGCAAGGTGATCGAGGTGGGCGACCGGGACTCCATCTACACCCGCCCCCGGCACCCCTACACCCACGCCCTGCTGTCCGCCGTGCCCGAGGTGCACGTGGCCGACGAGGACACGCCCCAGCGCGAGCGGATCCGCCTCGCCGGCGACGTGCCCTCGCCGATCTCCCCGCCCTCCGGCTGCCGCTTCCGTACGCGCTGCTGGAAGGCCCAGGACAGGTGCGCGGCCGAGGAGCCGCCGCTGATCCGGATCTCCGGGAACCACGCGGGCCACCTGACGGCCTGCCACTTCCCGGAGGAGCCGTCGACCGAGGCGCGGGACGAGGACATCGTGCTGGACCCGGCGCTGGCGGCGCTGGAGGACTCGGAGCAGGGGACGGCCAAGACCCGGGACGACTGACGACCGGCGGGGGCTTCAGCCGTGCGGTTCGGTCGCGTGCCCAGCCGACCGGACCGCACGGCTTTCACCCCCGCCACGCGATCACGTCCCCGCGACCTCCTGGACCTGGCCCCGGCGGCCCGTCGTGGAGGCGAACCCGAGCCAGGTGTGCCGGTTGTTCCACCAGCACCAGCCCACCTTGGGCGCGTTACGGCGCTCGCGGCCGTCCCGTCCGGTGCCGTTGCTGATCCAGATCGCCGGAGTACGGGCGTCCAGGGTGCCGTTGGCCTTGCGCAGCCGGGAGCCGATCGTCATGAAGCAGTGGTTGCGCTCGAGGGCCGCCGGCTGCTGGAGCACCCAGTGGATGCCTTCGGTGAGCAGCAGCGGGGTGCGGTCCTCCTTGGTGAGCGCGGGCAGCGTTTCGTCCGGGCTCCAGTTGGCCATGTGGTCGCCGCGGTCGAGGCCGGCGAGGAGATAGAGCGGCGCGTCGGGCAGCTCGATGCCGCTGGGGGCGAAGTCGTCGACATCGGGCATGTCCGTGACGACGAAGCCGGGTTTGTCCTCACGGCGGAGCAGCGGGGCGAGGGCGGAGGCTGGGACGCGGTCCGGGTGCACGGCGAGCAGAGTGCCCTCACTGTCGGCGGCGGCTTCAGCGAAGGCCCGCAACTCGGCGGCGGACAGCCCCGCCGACTCGTGCACCCCCAACTCGATCAGCCGCTCGGCCTGTGCGCCGAGGGGCGGGAGGTCGGTGAGGAAGTCGGAGGTGACGGGCGTGGTCTCGGGCACGTTGCTCCCAGGGACGTAAGTTCAGTGACCCAGGGCAAACGCCGAGAACCCAGCGGAACGTTCCCGTCCGCCTCCCCGAATCCGCCGTGCCACGACGATGACCGCGGGCACACCCGCCGCCGACGGCTCCGCCCCCGTACTGCTCCTCGACGCTGAGGGCGGCTTCCCGGGGGAAGGACGGTCAGGGCGTCGGCTCAGGCGACCGTCTCGGTGCAGCGCACCCGGCCTCCTCCGACCGGCCTCTCGTCCTCGGGCCATGCGACGGATTCGAGCTGAAGCTCGTACCACGGACCGCCCGCCCCCGCCCCCACCGCAGGGCCACAGCGCGCATCCCGGCACCCGCTGCCGGGTCTCAGGGCAGCACCCGCGTCCGTCGCCCGGTAGCAGCGCACCCCGCGCCCGCTGCCGGGCCTCAACGCATGCCCCCTGGCCCGTTGCCGGGCCTCAACGCATGCCCCCTGGCCCGTTGCCGGGCCGCAGCGCATCACCGCCCCCGGCCCGCCGCCGGGCCTCAGCACACACCCCCGCCCGGCCTCAGCGCCCCCGAACCTCTGCCGTAGCCCGCTGCCCGTACCAGTGCACCCCCGCGCACACCGCCCGGCCTCAGCACCCCCTACCCCCCGCCCTCAGCGCACCACCCGCCCCCGCAGCACGATCCGGCGTGGATGTCGCAGTACCCCCGGCTCACGTCGCGGGTCCGCGTCGTACACGGTGACGTCGGCGAGGCCGCCCTCCTCCAGGCCCGGCAGCCCCAGGAAGTCCCGGGCCGCCCAACTCGCCGCCCCCACCGCCACTTCGGCCGGCAGTCCGGCGGCGATCAGGTGCTCGACCTCGGTGGCGATGTTGCCGAAGGGCGCGGAGTCGGTACCGGCGAGGACGGTGACTCCGGCGTCATGGGCCTCACGGACCCGGCGGATCATGATGCGGTGACCCTCGTGCCAGAGCCGGCCGCGCGGGTTGTCGATGATCTGTGGTGCGCGGCGGGCGAAGGCGGTGAGCGTGGGGACGTAGGTGATCTTGTGTGCGGCCATCAGCTCGACGCACTCCTGCGGCATGGCCATCCCGTGCTCGACGGAGTCGACGCCGGCGCGGACGGCGTTCAGCACTCCCGAGGCGGACATGCAGTGCGCCGCGACCCGTCCCCCCGCCGCGTGCACCGCGTCGGTGACGGCGCGCAGCAGCTCGTACGGCACCGGGTCGGCCTCGAAGTCCCAGTCGCCCATCAGCTTGCACCAGCCGTCATGGGCCTTGGCCTCGGCGACGGCAGCGGCGACCAGGTCGTCGGTGACGGTGTGGAAGCCGGCGTTCTTCGACAGCCCCGCCCACGCCAGCCAGCGCCCGGCGGTGATCATGCGGGGTGCGTCGGGCGCCTCGCGCAGCCCGAGAGGTATCTCGCCGAGGAGCCCGGGGAACCGCAACGCCGCCGTCCCGGTGTCCCGATGCGCGGCGATCTGCTCGGCGAAGGCCTCCGGGTCCCAGCGCGCGTCCTCTTCCGAACGGGATCCCGGGTGCGTGTGCACGTCGACGAGTCCTGGGAGCAGGAAGCCGCCGTCGGCCACCGTCCGAGCCGGCGCCGTGGGGCGGTCGAAGGTGATGCGGTCGCCGAGGATCCAGAGGTCCCGGGGGGTGCCGTGGGGGAGGAGTGTGCCACGCAGGTGGAGGGCCATCCGCCCAACGTAGGGGAGCGGCCGGGGAGTCTGCCCGGGCGTTTCCGGCGGGGTCAGCCCTCGCGGCCGTCCCGTGGCGCGAATGCGGCGAAGGCGTCCGCCTCGGTGGCCCGGGCGTTCAGGAAGTACTCGGCCCACGCACCGGCCTCCCGGTACGCGGACTGCGCGGTGCCCCGGGCGATCGCCGACGGGACGTCCAGCAGTGTGCGCCGCGGCTGAACTCCCGGTCCGCGCAGCGGATGTCGGAGAGCACCGCGACTCGGTTCGCCATGGGCCCGGTATCGGCGGCCTCGCGCGGAAGAGACGAGGGCCCGAGCGCACCCGAAGGGGTGAGCACGGGCCCTCCTTCCCCTGGAACCGGACGTTCATGGGCTCGGGTCAATGGGCCGGTGAAGTCCGTTCCGTGAGCCGTGGCTGACGAAAAGGGGTGTGTCAGACCGCCGGCTGGGGGTCCTTGGAGAGACGGGGCGCGGGGACGGCTTCGTCCGTCTCCGGGTAGTGGCAGGCGGTGAGGTGGCCCGGCTTGTTGCCCTCGACCTGGACCAGCGGCGGCGCCTCGCTCGCGCACTTGTCCGTCGCCTTCCAGCAGCGGGTGCGGAAGCGGCAGCCGGAGGGCGGGTTGATGGGCGAGGGCACGTCGCCCTGGAGGCGGATGCGCTCGCGGGGAGTGTCGTCCACGGTCGCCTCGGGCACGGCGGACAGCAGCGCCCGGGTGTACGGGTGACGCGGGTTGCCGTACAGGTCGTCGCGGTCGGCGATCTCGACGATCTTGCCGAGGTACATGACCGCGACGCGCTGCGAGAAGTGCCGTACGACAGCGAGGTCGTGGGCGATGAAGACGAAGGCGATGCCCAGTTCCTGCTGGACCTTCTGGAGCAGGTTCACGACCTGCGCCTGGATGGAGACGTCGAGGGCCGAGACGGGCTCGTCGGCGACGATCAGCTTCGGCTCCAGGGCCAAGGCCCGTGCCACGCCGATGCGCTGGCGCTGGCCGCCGGAGAACTCGTGCGGGAAGCGGTTGTAGTGCTCGGGGTTCAGGCCGACGATCTCCAGCAGTTCGCGCACGCGCTTCTCGCGCCCGCCGGCCGGGTTGATGTCGTTGATCTCCATCGGGCCGGAGATGATCTTGCCGACCGTCTGCCGCGGGTTCAGTGAGGCGTACGGGTCCTGGAAGATCATCTGGATCTCGGAGCGGATCGGCGCCAGCTGCCTGCGGCCCGCGTGCGTGATGTCCTGTCCGCGGTAGGAGATCTTGCCGCCGGTCGGCTCCAGGAGCCGGGTGATCAGCCGGCCCGTCGTCGACTTGCCGCAGCCCGACTCGCCCACCAGACCGAGGGCCTCGCCCTCGGAGACCTGGAAGTCGAGCCCGTCGACGGCCTTGACGGCGCCGACGGTGCGTTTGATCGGGAAGCCGCCCTTGATGGGGAAGTGCTTGGTCAGACCGCTGACGTCCAGGAGCGGTTGCGCGTTGCTCATGATGGTGAATCCCGTCTCGTGTACGTCAGTCAGTGCCGTGCAGCGGTGAAGTCGGCGAAGAGGTCCTCGCGCTGCTCGGCGGGGAGGTGGCAGGCGGAGCCCCGGCCGTCCACCGTCTCCAGCAGCGGTCGCTCCGTGGAGCACAGTCCGCCCGCGACCTTGTCGGTGAAGGTGCACCGCGGGTGGAAGCGGCAGCCGGAGGGCGGGTTGAGCAGCGAGGGCGGCGAACCCGGGATCGGCGACAGCGGCACGTCGACCGGGCCGTCCAGGCTCGGCATGGAGCTGAGCAGGCCGAGGGTGTAGGGGTGCTGAGGGTCGCTCAGCACCTCCTTCTTGGTGCCGCGCTCCACGCACCGGCCGCCGTACATCACCAGCACGTCGTCCGCGATGTCGGCGATGACACCGAGGTCGTGCGTGATGAAGATGATGGCGGTGCCGAACTCCTGCTGGAGGTCCTTGAGCAGGTCCATGATCTGCGCCTGGACCGTCACGTCGAGGGCCGTGGTCGGCTCGTCGGCGATCAGCAGCTCGGGGTCGCAGACCAGCGCCATGGCGATCATCGCGCGCTGACGCATACCTCCGGAGAACTGGTGGGGGTAGTCGTCCACCCGCATGTCCGGCTGCGGGATGCCGACCCGGCGCAGCATCTCGATCGCCCGCGCCCGGGCCTCCTTCTTGGAGGCACCGGTGTGCTTGCGGTACGTCTCGGCGATCTGCGTGCCGACGGTGTGGTACGGCGACAGGGACGCCAGAGCGTCCTGGAAGATCATGGACATCTTGTTGCCGCGCAGCCGCTCCAGCTCCCGCTCGGAGGCGGTGAGCAGCTCCTTGCCGTCGAGCAGGATCTCACCGTCGATCGAGGTGCGGTGCCGGTCGTGCAGACCGAGGATCGTCAGGTTGGTGACCGACTTGCCGGAGCCCGACTCGCCCACGATGCCGAGCGTCTGGCCCTTGGCGAGGTCGAAGCTGAGCCCGTCGACGGCCTTGACGATGCCGTCCTCGGTGGAGAAGTGGACCTGTAGGTCCTTGACGGAGAGGAACGGCTGCTGATCGGTGCTCGTCACGGGGACGCTCCTGAGGGGTGATGCGGGAGTTCGCCGGGTGGGGCGGTGGGAGGAACAGGGGGGCGGAGGTCAGGCGAGCCGGATCCGCGGGTCGATGAGTGCGTAGACGGCGTCCACGATGATGTTGGCGAAGACGATCGCGCCGGCCGCCAGGAGGGTCACACCCAGCAGCATCGGCAGATCGCTCTGGTCCACCGACTTCACCGCGAGCCGCCCGATGCCCGGGAGGCTGAACGTCGACTCGGTGATGATGGCACCGCCGATCAGCGTGCCCAGGTCGATGCCGAACACCGTGACGATCGGGCCCATCGCGCCGCGCCAGGCGAACCGGAAGAAGACGTTCGACCGGGACAGACCCTTGGCCCGGGCCGTACGGACGTAGTCCTCGCTCAGTTGCTCCACCAGTTGGGAGCGGGTCATACGGGTGTAGTTGGCCGTGAAGATGATCGCGAGGACCAGCCAGGGCAACAGCAGCCCGGAGAACCAGGCACTCGGGTCGTCGGTCAGCGGGGTCCACTGCGGCTGGTCGAGCCATCCCAGCTGGGCGACGAAGAAGAACATCGCGATGTAGCCGACGAAGTAGATCTGGAGCGAGGAGCCGAGCAGCGAGGCCGAGCTGGCGAACTTGTCCAGGAACTTGCCCTGCTTGAGGGCCGCGAGCATGCCGGCGCCGATGCCGAGGATCAGGAAGACGACGGCCGCGCCGAAGGCGAGCGAGAGGGTCGTCGGCAGACGGTCCATGATCGTGCCGTAGACGGGCTCGTTGTTCGCGAAGGAGTATCCGAGGCACGGGGCCTCGCAGTAGCCCCAGGTGCTGTAGTCGCGTCCGACGAAGACGCCGACCAGCCACAGCCAGTACTGCACCGGGATCGGCTTGTCGATGCCCAGGTTCTGCCGGATCTGCGCGAGGTTCTCGGGCGTGCAGTTCTTGCCGCAGGACATCATCGCGGGGTCACGCGGCACGGCGTAGAAGAGCCAGAAGGTGATGGCGCTGATGATCAACAGAATGACCAGCGCGCCGGTGACTCGGCGGACAAGGAAGCGGAACATGAGGCGTGACTTTCCGGACGGGGCGCCGTCGCCGGGGTGAGGAGAGGGGGGTGGGCCGCAGGGGGCGGCCATGGGTGTTGGCCGCCCCCGAGGAGTCGTGCTCGCTTACTTCTTGGCGTAGAGCTTCGTGAGCGCGACGCAGGTGTTGCCGCCGTCCCAGACGACGTTGCCGACCTTGGAGCCGTACAGGTAGTTCCGGATCTTGTGGTAGTCCGGAACGACCGCCGCCAGCTCCATGATCATCTTGTCGACGTTGCCCCAGGCCTTGTTGGCCTCCTCCACGTCCGCGATCTTCGAGGCCGCGTCGATGGCCTTGTTGACGCCCGGGTCGTCCAGCTGGGCGTAGTTGCTGCGGCCGTCGCCGATGTTCTTGCCGCTCCAGCAGGGGTAGAACTGCGAGTAACCGCCCGGCCAGTCCGGGCTCCAGCCGGCGGCGAACAGGTCGAAGTCGTTGTCGATCTTGCCGATCTGGGTGTAGAAGGTCGACTTGTCGACCTGCTTGTTGACGACCTTGAAGCCGGCCGCCTCCAGCGCGTTCTTGATGGCGACGGCGGTCTTCACCGCGGTGTCCGACTGCTGGTAGGCGATGACCAGCTTGTAGCCGAGCTTGCCGGCCTCCTTCAGCAGGGCCTTGGCCTTCGCCGGGTCACCGCCCGGCTTCTTGTCGACGCCGTACAGGTCGAACTTGGTGTAGCCGGGCGTCACCGGGGCGAAGATCGTGGTGGCGATCTCCTGGGACGCGGCACCGCCGCCGATGGTCTGGAGCTGCTGGTGCGGCCAGGCGTGGTTGATGGCCTGACGGACCTTGAGGTCCTTGACCCGGGTCATGTTGATCGGCCAGTAGTAGGTGACCGTGTCGACCGCGGTGAGGACGCGCTTCTTCAGCTCGGGCTTGGTGAGGACCTGGGCGAGGCGCTCGGGGGCGACCTCGTTGAAGATCGGCACCGCGTACTGGTCGTTGCCCTGGTCCGCGATCCAGCGGTCGGTCGAGGCGACGAGCTCGTAGCCCATCTGGAAGATGAACTTGTCCGGGTAGGCGTTGCGGATCGGGTCCGTCTTCGGGTCCCAGTGCTCGTTGCGCACGTAGGTCATCGACTTGCCGATGCTACGGCTCTCGATCTTGTACGGGCCGCAGGAGACCGGCTTCTTGTCGTACTTCTCCTTGGTGTCGCCCTTCTTGGGCACCAGGGAGTAACCACGCATCGCGAGCGTGTAGTTGAAGTCGACGCGGGCTTCCTTGAGACGGAAGGTGATGGTTTTGCCGTCGATCTCGATGGAGTCGAGGTGCTTGCCCTCGTACGGGCCCTCGTACTTCTCGCCGCCCTCCAGGAACTCCTGGACGTAGATCGGGCCCTCGGTGATGAAGCTCGCGAAGAGGCGCTCGAAGGTGTGGCGGACGTCGTCCATGGAGAGGTCGGCGCCGTCCTCCCACTTGATGCCGTCCTTGATGGTGAAGGACCAGGTCTTGCCGCCGTCCTTCATCGTGCCGGCGTCGGTCGCGGCGTCGCCGACCAGGGTCGCCCCGCCCTTGTCGTCCAGCTTGTAGCCGGTCAGACCACGCATGATCGGGACGGTGATGGCGCCCTCGGTCGAGACGTAGATCTGGCCCGGGTCCATGTGGTCCATGTCGAACTGCTGGAGCGAGTAGATCGTCCCGCCCTTGACCGCGCCCTTGACCTCGGGAGCCGGACCGGTGGAGTCGGCCTTCGTGCCGACCGGGATCTCCGTGGTCTTGGAGCCGGTGACCTTGGGGGCCTTGTTCTGCGAACCGCCCTCGCTGCCGCTGCTGCACGCGCTCAGCACCGAGGTCGACGCCGCGGCGACACCGGTGGCGATGAGGAAGTTTCTACGCGAGAAGGACATGCTTCCTGCCTTGAAAGTGGGAGTGATGAGAGAGATCCGGCACCCCGGCGTCAGCCGTGGTCCTGAAGAGGGCCGGAGCTAGCGCTTGGACTTGGGGTCGAGTGCGTCACGCACCGAGTCACCGAGGAGGTTGAACGCGAGCACGAAGATCACCATGGACATGCCCGGGAAGAGCATGAAGGTGAGGTCCTCGGTGTAGAACTGGGCGCCGCGGGCGATCATGACGCCCCAGTCCGGGGTCGGGTCGATCATGCCGACCCCGAGGAAGGCGAGACCCGCCTCGGCGGTGACGTACGCCGGGAGCATCAGCGTGGCCTGGATGATGATCGGCGTCCACAGGTTGGGAAGCAGTTCCTTGAAGACGATACGCCGCGGTGATGCGCCCGTGACCTTGGCCGCCTCGACGAACTCCCGCTCGCGCAGACCGAGTACCTGGCCGCGCAGCAGTCGGGCGATGGACGCCCAGCCGAAGGCGGAGAGGACGATGATCAGGGCGGCGGCCCGCAGTGACGTCGGGATGTTCTCGTCGGGGGCGACGAAGAGCCCGAACACCACCGGCATGAAGGCGATGAAGAAGAGGGTGGACGGGAACGACAGCAGGATGTCGATGACCCGGCCGACGAAATAGTCCGTCTTGCCCCCGAGATAGCCCGCGGTGGTGCCGATGACGACACCGAGGAGCACGGTGATCAGGGTGGCGGCGACGGCGATGCCCAGCGACGTGCGGATCGCGTAGAGCAGGAAGGTGAAGACGTCGCGTCCGAGCTGGGGCTCGACACCGAACCAGAACTCGGAGCTCATACCGCCGTTCGGACCCGCCGGGTATGCGAAGGCGTTGAGCAGCTCGGGCCGCTCGCTCGCGTAGGTCGTGTACGGGTCCTTGCCGTACAGCTTGGCTATGAGCGGCGCACAGATCGCGATCAGGAAGAAGAAGATCACGACGTACGCCGATATGACGCCCGTGCGGTCCCGCTTGAAGCGGTTCCACGCCAGCCGTCCCGGCGAGCGGCTCTCGTTGCCCTTAGGGGTGGAGGGCGAAGGCGACTTGTCGATGCTTTCGTCAGTCGCCTCAAGCGGGGCAGCCGCGGATGGAGTTGGGGGGGTCATGGTGCTCCTGGCCCAAGGGAGGGTCTGATGACTCCGCAGGGCACGCTCCCCTACGGGCTACGCCGGACTTTTTCAACGCAATTCATTCAAGGTCAATAAATTCTCGGCCGACTTGGTTGTCTCTTTACGTTCTTTACCCTGCCTTGACCATTCCGTAGCTACGCGGGTAGCGCAACGTGATCGAGTCGTGCCTTGACATGGACCAACTGGACTAATCGGGCGACGGGTTCGATATGCGGATGCACCTGTGCCGAAATGTGTACATCCAAGGGTCGAAATAAAACGGTTCAGCATCGGATCGCGAAGATCCATTGCGTCCTGCACGGAGATCGACGGCTCGGGTGTGGAGAGCTGAGGGGAGAAGTCCGTTTCGTCGCCCGCATGGGTTCGTGCATCCGGATGGAACGTCGCCCCATTGGCCGGAGCCCATGTGCGATATGTGCCTTTTGACTTGATATTGGCCCGTAAGGGATCAATCAGAGGAGGCACTCCATGCGCGGAGCCACGCACGCCCGATGGGCCGCCTGCGCGGTGGCGGTCGCCCTCGCGACGACCGCCTGCGGAGACGGGGGAGACAGCGGCAGCGCCGGTGGCGCGGTGCTCAGCTCCTCATGGACGGATCCGCAGAACCCGCTGGAGCCGGCCAACACCAATGAGGTGCAGGGCGGCAAGGTGCTCTCCATGATCTTCCGGGGGCTGAAGCAGTACAACCCGAAGACGGGCGAGGCCGAGGACATGCTCGCCGAGAGCATCGAGACCACCGACTCGCAGAACTACACCGTCACCCTCGAGGACGGCTGGACCTTCAGCAACGGCGAGAAGGTCACCGCCAAGTCCTTCGTGGACGCGTGGAACTACGGGGCGAGCCTGAAGAACAACCAGAAGAACGCCTACTTCTTCAGCTACATCGACGGCTACGACCAGGTCCACCCGGAGAAGGGCGCGCAGTCGGCCGAGACGATGTCCGGGCTGAAGGTGGTGGACGACCGGACGTTCACCGTCGAGCTCAGCCAGAAGTTCTCCGGCTTCCCCGACACCCTCGGCTACAACGCCTTCGTCCCGCTGCCCCGCGCGTTCTTCGACGACCACGCCGCCTGGTTGGCCAAGCCCGTCGGCAACGGGCCGTACGCCGTGGACTCCTACACCAAGGGCTCCGAGATGCGGCTGACGAAGTGGGACGCCTACCCGGGGGACGACGCGGCCCGCAACGACGGCGTCACCCTCAAGGTCTACACGGACAACAACACGGCCTACACGGACCTGATCGCCGGCAACCTCGACCTCGTCGACGACGTCCCGGCCCAGCAGCTGAGGAACGTCCGCAGCGACCTCGGCGACCGCTACCTCAACACCCCGGCCGGTATCATCCAGACCCTGTCCTTCCCCCACTACGACAAGGACTGGAACAAGAAAGGCTCGGTCAAGGTCCGCCAGGGGCTCTCCCGGGCGATCGACCGCGAGCAGATCACCAGGACCATCTTCCACGGCACCCGCACCCCCGCCACCGACTGGACCTCGCCCGTCCTCGGCGTGGAGGGCGGCTACAAGGCGGGGCTGTGCGGCAAGTGGTGCGAGTACGACGCCGCGGCGGCCAGGAAGCTGATCGAGGAGGGCGGCGGGCTGCCCGGCGGCCAGGTGAAGATCACGTACAACGCCGACACCGGCTCCCACAAGCTGTGGGTGGACGCCGTCTGCAACTCCATCAACAACGCCCTCGACAACGACCGGGCCTGTGTCGGCAACCCGATCGGCACCTTCGCCGACTTCCGGAGCAAGTCCACCACCCAGAAGCTCTCCGGCCCCTTCCGGGCGGGGTGGCAGATGGACTACCCGCTGCCGCAGAACTTCCTCCAGCCGCTCTACTACACCAACGCCTCCTCCAACGACGGCAAGTGGTCCAGCCCCGAGTTCGACAGGCTCGTCGACCGGGCGAACGCCGAGACCGACCCCGCCAAGGCGGTGGAGATGTTCCAGCAGGCCGAGGAAGTCGTCCGGGACAACATGGCGTCCATCCCGCTGTGGTACCAGAACGGCAGCGCCGGCTGGTCCGCGCGGCTGTCGAACGTGGCCCTCAACCCGTTCAGCGTCCCGGTGTACGACCAGATCAAGGTCGGCTGAGCACGCCATGGGGCGGTACGTCGTCCGGCGCCTGGTGCAGATGATCCCGGTGTTCGTCGGGGCCACGCTGCTGATCTTCCTCATGGTGAACGTGATGGGCGACCCCGTCGCGGGGCTGTGCGGCGACCGGCAGTGCGACCCGGCGACGGCCGCCCAGCTGCGCAAGGAGTTCGGCCTCGACCAGCCGGTGTGGCAGCAGTACCTGACCTACATGGGCAACGTCTTCACCGGGGACTTCGGTACGGCGTTCAACGGTCAGGAGGTCACCGAGCTGATGTCGACGGCGTTCCCGGTCACCTTCCGGCTCACCATCGTGGCGATCGTCTTCGAGGTCCTCATCGGGGTCACCCTCGGCGTCCTCACCGGCCTGCGCCGTGGCCGCCCCGTCGACACCGGGGTCCTGCTGCTCACCCTCGTCGTCATCTCCGTCCCCACCTTCGTCACCGGCCTGCTGCTCCAGCTGCTGCTGGGCGTCGAGTGGGGGTGGATCCGGCCGTCGGTGTCCCCGCAGGCACCCTTCGGCGAACTGCTCCTGCCGGGCCTCGTCCTCGCCTCGGTCTCCCTCGCCTACGTCACGCGCCTGACCCGCACGTCCATCGCGGAGAACCGGCGCTCCGACTACGTCCGTACGGCCATCGCGAAGGGCCTGCCCCGGCGCCGGGTCGTCACGCGGCATCTGCTGCGCAACTCCCTGATCCCGGTCGTCACCTTCATCGGCGCCGACATCGGCTTCCTGATGGGCGGGGCGATCGTCACCGAGCGGATCTTCAACATCCACGGCGTCGGCTATCAGCTCTACCAAGGCATCCTGCGCCAGAACACCCAGACCGTCGTCGGCTTCGTGACCGTGCTCGTCCTCGTCTTCCTCCTCTGCAACCTGGTCGTCGACCTCCTGTACGCCGTGCTCGACCCGAGGATCCGCTATGCCTGAACAGCCCTTCCAGCCCGACGGCGCGCTCGCCGGCGCCGGTGTGGCGGGTGCCGTGGAGCTGTCCGCGACCGAGACGCAGACCAAGCAGGCGCAGCCGCCGGGCGCCTCGGCGGGAGGGGCGCCGCACGGGCCGGACGGGACGGAAGCAGAGGACAGGGCGCGGTCCCTGTGGTCCGACGCCTGGCGCGACCTGCGCCGCAACCCCGTCTTCATCGTCTCGGCCCTGATCATCCTCTTCCTGCTCTTCATCTCGCTCTGGCCCTCGGCGATCGCCTCCGGCAGCCCCCTCAAGTGCGACCTGGCCAAGGCCCAGCAGGGCTCCTCGCCCGGCCACCCCTTCGGCTACGACGGCCAGGGCTGCGACGTCTACACCCGTACGGTCTACGGGGCCCGTACGTCCGTCGTCGTCGGCGTCTGCGCCACGCTCGGGGTCGCCGTCCTCGGCTCCGCGCTGGGCGCGCTCGCCGGGTTCTTCGGTGGCCTGCCGGACTCGTTCCTCTCCCGCGTCACCGACATCTTCTTCGCCATCCCGGTCGTCCTCGGCGGGCTGGTCCTGCTGTCGGTGGTGACCAGCAACAGCGTCTGGCCGGTCATCGGTTTCATCGTGCTGCTCGGCTGGCCGCAGATCTCCCGCATCGCCCGGGGCGCGGTCATCACCGCCAAACAGAACGACTACGTACAGGCCGCGCGGGCCCTGGGCGCCTCCAACACCCGCATCCTGCTCCGCCACATCGCGCCCAACGCCGTCGCCCCGGTGATCGTGGTCGCGACCATCGCCCTGGGCACGTACATCGCCCTGGAGGCGACCCTGTCGTATCTCGGCGTGGGCCTGAAACCCCCGAGCGTCTCCTGGGGCATCGACATCTCCGCGGCCTCCCCCTACATCCGCAACGCCCCCCACGCCCTCCTCTGGCCCTCCGGCGCCCTGGCCCTCACGGTCCTGGCCTTCATCATGCTGGGCGACGCGGTCCGCGACGCCCTGGACCCGAAGCTGAGGTGACCGCGACCATGAGCCCGGACGCCCCGCCCCCGCCCCGCCCCTCACCCTGGCGCCTGTTCCTACCCGTCAACACGGCGTCCGGCGCCCTCGCTTCGAGCTTGCGGGAATGCGACCGGGGGAGAAGCGGCTCCGGGCGCGGCCTCTTGTGGTGGCGGCTGTTGTCGGCCGGCGACTCGGCGTCCGGCGCTCTCGCATCGAGGCCGGGGGCACGCGGTCTGGGGTTTCGGGGCGGGGTCTGCGGTCGGTGGCGTGGGCACGGATGCGGGGCGGGTCCGTGGCGGTTCCCTTGCTGGGCATGCGGGAGCGGCAGCTGCTCCGCGCGTCGGTTGTTGTGGTGGCGGCCGCTGTCGGCCGGCGGCGCCGCGTCCGGCCTCGTGTCGAGGCTGTGGGGATGCCACCGGAAGGTTCACGGTGGAGTCGGCGGACGGCGCCGGGGCCGTGGTTCCGAGTGCGGTCGGCAATGCCTGCGCTGCCGCGCGGGCGAGGGAGGCGGCGGCGCCGGGTGGCGCCCCGTGCCGGGGGCCCGCGGAGGCGTCGAGCCCGTCATGTGGTCCGGCTCGCCGGCACCGCGGCGGCTCAGGGGGTCGCGGTCACCGGACCCGGCGTCCCACCCGGCGGCGCGGTCCGCGGCGCCCTTCATCCGGAGCTGACGTAAGGCGGCGGCATGTTGCTCGAAGTGCGTGACCTTCAGGTGGAGTTCCGGACCCGGGACGGCGTCGCCAAGGCCGTCAACGGTGTCAGCTACGGCGTGGACGAGGGGGAGACGCTCGCCGTGCTCGGGGAGTCGGGGTCGGGCAAGTCGGTGACCGCCCAGGCCGTGATGGGGATCCTCGACATGCCGCCGGGAAGGATCACGGGCGGCGAGATCCTCTTCCAGGGGCGGGACCTGTTGAAGCTGAAAGAAGAGGAGCGGCGCAGGATCCGCGGCGCCGAGCTGGCGATGATCTTCCAGGACGCCCTGTCGTCGCTGAACCCCGTGCTGACCGTCGGCGACCAGCTCGGCGAGATGTTCGTGGTGCACCGGGGGATGTCGAGGAAGGACGCCCGGGCCAAGGCCGTCGAGCTGATGGACCGAGTGCGCATCCCGGCCGCCAGGGAGCGCGTCAAGCAGTACCCGCACCAGTTCTCCGGGGGCATGCGCCAGCGCATCATGATCGCGATGGCCCTCGCCCTCGAACCGAAGCTCATCATCGCCGACGAGCCCACCACCGCCCTCGACGTCACCGTCCAGGCCCAGGTGATGGAGCTGCTCGCCGAGCTGCGGCGCGAGTACCGCATGGGGCTCATCCTCATCACCCACGACCTCGGCGTGGTCGCCGACGTGGCCGACCGGATCGCCGTCATGTACGCCGGGCGGATCGTGGAGTCCGCGCCGGTCCACGACATCTACAAGGCCCCCGCCCACCCGTACACCAGGGGCCTGCTGGACTCCATCCCGCGCCTGGACCTCAAGGGCCGGGAGCTCTACGCGATCAAGGGCCTGCCCCCCAGCCTCACGAACATCCCGCGCGGTTGCGCCTTCCACCCCCGTTGCCCGCTGGCCCAGGACGTCTGCCGCACCGACGTACCGGGGTCGCACCAGGTCACCGACTCGGACGCGGACCGCACAAGCGCCTGTCACTTCTGGAGGGAGTGCCTGCATGGCTGAGGCGATTCTGGAGGTCAGCGGGCTCGTCAAGCACTACCCGCTCACCCAGGGCATCCTCTTCAGGAAACAGGTCGGCTCGGTGAAGGCGGTCGACGGCGTCGACTTCACCCTCCACCGCGGCGAAACCCTCGGCATCGTTGGCGAGTCCGGCTGTGGCAAGTCGACGGTCGCCAAGATGCTGGTCAACCTGGAACGCCCCACGGCCGGCGCGATCAAGTACCGGGGCGAGGACATCACCAGACTCTCCGGCCGCGCCCTGAAGACCGTACGCCGCAATATCCAGATGGTCTTCCAGGACCCGTACACCTCCCTCAACCCCCGGATGACGGTCGGAGACATCATCGGGGAGCCCTACGACATCCACCCCGAGGTCGCCCCGAAGGGAGACCGGCGGCGCAAGGTGAGGGACCTGCTGGACGTGGTCGGCCTCAACCCCGAGTTCATCAACCGCTACCCCCACCAGTTCTCCGGCGGCCAGCGCCAGCGCATCGGCATCGCCCGCGGCCTCGCCCTGCGCCCCGAGGTGATCGTCGCCGACGAACCGGTCTCCGCGCTCGACGTCTCCGTCCAGGCCCAGGTCATCAACCTGATGGACCGTCTCCAGAGCGAGTTCGACCTGTCGTACGTCTTCATCGCCCACGACCTGTCGATCGTCCGGCACATCTCCGACCGGGTCGGGGTGATGTACCTGGGCCGGATCGTGGAGACCGGCAGGGACACCGAGATCTACGACCACCCGACGCATCCCTACACCCAGGCGCTGCTCTCCGCGGTCCCGGTCCCCGACCCGGAGGCCCGCGAACTGCGCGAGCGCATCATCCTCGCGGGCGACGTCCCCTCCCCGACGAACATCCCCTCCGGCTGCCGCTTCCGCACCCGCTGCTTCAAGGCCCGGGAGCGCTGCGCGCAGGAGGTACCGGTGCTCGCGGTGCCGCCGCATCTGCGGGGGACGGGCGGGCCCGCTGCACATGACTCCGCCTGCCACTTCGCGGACGAGAAGACGGTGGTCGCGGCGGCGGTGGAGTCATGACCCCGGCAGCCGATAGCTGTACAAACACCCATGAACTTCGTTAACACGCAGGCAACTTCACCGACCCGATCCCGATATACGGACGCGTCAGGCTGAACAGCGTACGGCCGTGCGGGTGCCGTGAAACGAGCCGGGGTGCGTCTTGCCACCCCGGCTCGTTGCCTTGCCGCCCTGAGTGCGGCTCAGGACGGCACCTGCCTCGCCATCTGGCCCACAACTGACGTCCCCGACGCCTCAGTTCAGCCCGAGCGAGCGCTTCAGGAAGTCCACCTGGAGCAGCAGCAGATTCTCCGCGACCTGCTCCTGCGGGGTCATGTGCGTCACCCCGGACAGCGGCAGCACCTCGTGCGGACGGCCGGCGGCCAGCAGCGCCGAGGACAGGCGCAGGGCGTGGGCGACCACCACGTTGTCGTCGGCGAGGCCGTGCACGATCATCAGCGGGCGGTGCGGCCCGGCGGCGGAGGACAGGCCCTCGTCGGTCACCAGCGAGCTCTTGGCGTACGGCTGCGGCTGCGCGGCCGGGTCGCCCAGGTAGCGCTCCGTGTAGTGCGTGTCGTAGAGCCGCCAGTCCGTGACCGGCGCCCCGGCGATGCCCGCGTGGAAGACGTCCGGGCGGCGCAGCACCGCCAGCCCGGCCAGCCAGCCGCCGTACGACCACCCCCGGATCGCCACCCGGGACAGGTCGAGGGGGTGGGACCCGGCGAGGTCCTGCAAGGCGTCGACCTGGTCGTCGAGGGAGACCGTGAAGTCCCCGTGGACCGCCTTCTCCCAGGCGGGCGAGCGCCCCGGTGTGCCGCGTCCGTCCGCGACGACCACCGCGAACCCCTGGTCGGCGAACCACTGCGAGGTGAGGTGGGAGTTGTGCGCGGCGACCACCCGGGAGGCGTGCGGACCGCCATAGGGATCCAGCAGGACGGGAAGGGGGGCGTCCCCCTGGTGGTTCCGAGGCAACAGCACGGCGCACGGGATGCGGCGTGCGCCCCCTTCGGTGAAAGTCACGCGCGGGGTCAGCCCGGGGTCCTCGGCATACGACCGGACCGTCGCCGTCTGCTTCCCGTCCCGCAGTACCCGCACCCGGGCCCCGGGCCGGTCCGACGTGTGGGACACCAGCAGCGTCACGCCCCCGGCGCGCACCGCGGAGTGCACGCCGGGCTCCTGTGACACACGCTCCACACCGAGCTCGTTCACCCGGTACACATGCACCTCGCCGAGCTCGGGATCGGCCGCGGCCTCACCGGCGGACGCCGAGATCAGTACGTCGTCGTCGGAGACGTCCAACACCGCCCGGACATGCAACTGGTGTCCGGTCAACGGACGTTCGCCCACCGTGAGTACCCGCGCGCCGCCCTCGTCGGCGATGCGCACCAGATGCCCGGAAGGGCTCCAGCAGGGCACACCAGGGAAAAGATCCAGCCATTGTGGATCTTCGTCCGCGTGCACCATCCGAGTCGCCCCGGTGGCCGCGTCCACGGCCAGGAAGAGCTGGCTGCGCTGATCGCGCGCCTGTACGAGCAGCAGCGGCGCGCCCGCCGCTGACCAGTGCACTCGCGCCAGATAGGGATAGCGAGCCCGGTCCCAGATGACCTCCGTACGCGCCCCGTCCAGGCCGATCACGAACAGCCGTACGTCCGCGTTGGCGGTCCCCGCCGCCGGGTACGCCACCCGCTGCGGCTTCCGCTCCGGACGCGCCGGATCGGCGATCCACCACCGGCGCACCGGCGTGTCGTCCACGCGCGCCACTAGGAGCCGGTCCGATTCCGGGTCCCACCAAAAGCCCCGGTAACGCCCCATCTCCTCGGCGGCGATGAACTCGGCCAGTCCGTAGGTCACGCCGTCCGACTCCGGCTCGGCGAGCGCACGGTCGCCCTCGCCCTCGGCGCCGACCACCCGCAGGGCGCCCTGCGCGACGTAGGCGATGTGCCGTCCGTCGGGGGAGGGGCGGGGGTCGATCACCGGCCCGGGGACGGCGAGTTCGCGTGCCGTGCCGACCCGCAGCTCGGCCGTGAAAAGCCGCCCTGACAAGGCGAAAGACGCCCACTCCACGGCCGTGTCGGTGGCGTAGGCGACGATGCCGGCGCCGGCCTCACGGCTGCGTTCGCGCCGGGCCCGCTCCTCCGGCGGGAGGTCCTCCGAGGCGCCGCCCAGGAGGGCGCGCGGGTCGGCCGCCACGCGCTCCCCGCCGTCCGCCGTGTCGAGCACCCACAGCGAATTCGCCGGATCCGTACCGGAGGTGGAGCGCAGGAACACGGCACGCGAACCGTCGGGCGCCACCGTGAACGCGCGGGGCGCGCCGAGCGTGAACCTCTGGGTGCGGGCGTGCCGTCGGGGGAAGGAGACAGGCTCGGTCGTCATGCCCTGACCATATTGGCCAGTGCGCCCCTTGTGCGGCTGTGCGCCGATCGATGCGCACGGACGGATAGTTATGATCACAAGCGCATAGTGGGTATGAACCTGCTGGCTGCTGCATGGATTTATCTGCGATTTTTCTGCCCCCATAGTCCGACCCCGCGCCTGGGATTCTTGGAGGTGAGCCGCCGTGGCACTCTCGATTTCGGCGGTGGTGCTGCTGGCGATCATCGTCTTCCTGCTGATCAAGAAATCAGGTCTGAAGGCCGGCCATGCGGTTGTCTGCATGCTGCTCGGGTTCTACCTGGCGTCCTCGACCGTCGCGCCCACCATCAGTGAGCTGACGACGAACATCGCGGGCATGATCGGCAGCATCAAGTTCTGAGCGACCCGCTCTGCTCGTAGGGTGGGGCCATGACGGAACTGCCTGCTCGGCGTCTGCTGCTGGTGCACGCGCACCCGGACGACGAGTCGATCAACAACGGCGCGACCATGGCCAAGTACGCGGCCGAGGGTGCCCGGGTGACCCTGGTGACCTGCACCCTCGGCGAGCACGGCGAGGTCATTCCCCCCGAGCTGCGCCACCTGACCGGCACCGAGCTGGGCGAACACCGGCTCGCCGAGCTCACCGCGGCGATGCGCGAGCTCGGCGTCGAGGACTTCCGTCTCCTCGGCGGCAAGGGCCGCTACGAGGACTCGGGGATGATGGGCATCGCCGACAACGACGACCCGGCGAGCCTGTGGCAGGCGGACGTCGACGAGGCGGCCCGGGCCCTGGTCGAGGTGATCCTGGAGGTACGCCCCCAGGTCCTCGTCACCTACGACCCCGACGGCGGCTACGGCCACCCCGACCACATCCAGGCCCACCGGATCGCCATGCGCGCGGCCGAGCTGGCGGACGCGGCGGGCTGGCGGATCCCCAGGGTCTTCTGGAACCGCGTCCCGCGCACGGTCGCCGAAGCGGCCTTCGCCCAACTTCAGGCGGATCTGCCCGGATTGCCGTTCAGTAAGGCCGCCACCGTCGACGACGTCCCCGGAGTCATCGACGACGCGCGCGTCACCACCGTCATCGACGGCACCGCGTACGCCGCCGCCAAGGCAGCGGCGATGCGGGCGCACGCCACCCAGATCGACGTGGCCGATCTGTACTTCGCGCTCTCCAACGAACTCGCGCAACCCCTCTTCACCACCGAGTACTACGAACTGGTACGCGGCGAGCGAAGCGAAACCGGGGTGCCTACGGCCGAGGGCCCGGGGGAGTCGGCGGGCACGGAGTCCGACCTGTTCGCCGGTGTCGTCGCCGAGGAGGCGTCATGAGTTCGCTGCTCACCCAGCCCCTGAAGCGGCCCTCCGGCCTGCGGATCCTCGCCTGCCTGGGGCTCTTCGTGCTCGGCGCGGTCGTCGGCGTGGCCGGAGCACTCGTCCAGCCGGCCTGGTTCCCGGGCGGCCTGCTGCTCGCGCTCGCGGGCGAGGCCGGGCTCTGTCTGGGCGGTGCCCGGCTCACGGGCAGCCGGGCCGGGGCCGTCGCGCCCGCCGGCGGCTGGATGATCACCGTCATCCTGCTCACCGCGAGCCGCCCGGAAGGCGACTTCGTCTTCGGCACCAGCGCCGCGTCCTATCTCTTCCTGCTCGGCGGCATGGCCGTGGCTGTGATCTGCGCCACCCTCGCACCCGTGCGGCAACCGGTCGCTGACGACGCCCGACTTGGCAAGTGACGTACCACTTCTCCACGGCGCACTCGTGCGAGTCCCGTGTGGGTTTCCCCGGCGGTCGTGGGATACGGGACAGACGTGGCCAGTATGGTGGTGCGCGCCGCCGAGCCGCCCGAAGCAGTGAGGTACGGGCGGCGGAGCCAACCGGGAGAACCTGCCTTGAGTCGTGAAACTGACACTCCGTCCTCCGGGCCCAACGGGCGCGGCGGAGCCGCATACCCCTCGGGCACACCGCCGTACGGGACCCCCATGGTTTCCGACAGTGGTGCGGACGCGGGCCGTGCGGCCACGCAGCCGGAGGAGCGCAAGACCGAGACCACGCTGACGACCCGGATCCGGATCAACATCCCCGGATCGCGGCCGATTCCGCCCGTGGTCGTGCGCAAGCCCGTCGCCGAAGCCGAGAGCTCCGCGGCCAAGACCGACGCCGAGGCGCCGGCACCGACCGCGCCCACGGCCCCGCCCGCGTCCGCGTCCACGGGGACCGTCGAGCCTGCGGCCGGGCCGGCCGCGCAGCCGGAGGAGAAGACGAGCGACTGGTTCGCGCCGCGCAAGTCCTCGCCGAGCAAGCCCGGTCAGGGCGGCCCGCCCAGCAACGGCGCCGGTCTGCCCGGCGGTTCGGGTCCCGCTGCCGGCGGGGCCGGTGGCGCGGGTGCCGGGCGGCCCGGTGGCGTCGTCGGCTCGATGAGCGCGCCGGGCGGCTCCCGCCCCGGCGGTGCGAAGGGTGCGGGCCTCCCCGGCGCGACCGGCGGTCCCGTGGCTCCCGGGCACGGCGGCGGCACCGGTTCCTTCGACGTGACCGAGGCCCTGGCGGCCGGGCCGCTGGGCAACGGCAACAGCAACGGAAACAGCAACAGCACGGGCAACAGCAGCAATGGCAACGGCTCCCGCCCCGGCGCCGAGGCCCGCCGCGACGACCTGCCGTACTTCTCGGAGAACGGCGGTCAGAGCGACCGGAGCGGCAGCGGTGGCGGTGGTTACGGCGCCCAGGGCCGCCCCGGCGGGTTCGACCCGGCCGCCGACTTCAACGCCCCCAACGGCTTCGACGGCTCCGCCGACTTCAACGGGCCGGGCGACTTCAGCGGCCCGAACGGCCGGGCCGGCCAGGGCCCCTCTGGCCCGACGACCGGTCCGGTCACCGGCGACGGCCCGCCGGTCCCGCCGGTCACCGGCGGCGGACAGCGCGGGCTGCGCGGCCCCGGCGCGCCCGGTGGACCCGGTATCTCCAACGGCCCGGGCTCCGGCATCTCCACGGGCCCGAGCGGTCCTCCCGGCCCCGCCGGTCCCGGCGCCTCCCCGCACACCCCGGGCCGTGGCCCGGGCGGCGGACTGAGCGACGACACCGCGATCCTCACCCCGCAGAAACCGGCCCCCGAGCCCGGCGGCAACCCGCAGTACGGCGGCGTCGCCGACAACGTCTCCGGCCACACCGTCACCAGCGGCATCCCCGTCGTCCCGCCGGGCGCCCAGGGCGGCCCCTTCGGTCCGGGCGGCAGCGACGGCCCGGTGCCGCACACGCCCCCGAAGCTGCCCGAGCCGGCCGCCTCGAACACGTCGACCTCCCGCGCGCCCAAGAAGAAGGGCCGCAACAAGCTGGCCCTGATCGGCAGCGGCGTGATCGTCCTCGGCGGTGGCCTCTACGGCGCCGGCCTGCTGATGAACCACTCCGACGTGCCCAAGGGCACCACCGTGCTCGGCGTCGAGATCGGCGGCGGCACCCGTGACGACGCGATCAAGAAGCTCAACGACGCCTTCGACGAGCAGGTCGGCAAGCCGTTGAAGCTCTCCGTGGGCGGCAGGACCGTCAGCCTCGAGCCCGACAAGGCCGGCCTCCAGTTCGACATGCAGCAGACGGTCAGCGCCGCCGCGTCCAGCGACTACAACCCGGTCTCGGTGATCGGTTCCCTCTTCGGCAACCACCGGGTCGTCGACCCGGTCATGCCCACCGACGAGGAGAAGCTGCACGCCGCACTGGAGTCCGCGTCCGGCGGCTCCGGCTCCGTCACCGAGGGCACGATCAAGTTCCAGGCGGGCAAGGCCGTCGCCGTCTACGGCAAGGCGGGCAAGGGCATCGACGTCGCCAAGTCCACCGCGGCCGTCGAGCAGGCCTACCGCACCCAGGTCGAGACCGGCTCGTCCGACCCGGTGACCGTCCCGACGACGACACAGCAGCCGACGGTCTCGAACGCCGAGGTCGACCGGATGATGAAGGAGTTCGCGCAGCCGGCCATGTCGGCCCCCGTGACGGTTCAGGCGGCCGGGGTGAGCCCCGTCCCCATGAGCCCGGAGAAGTCCCTCTGGAAGTTCCTGCGGGTCAAGGCCGTCAACGGCAAGCTCGTCGACAGCCCCGACCTGGCCGCGCTGAAGCAGCTCTACGGCGGCGCGTTCGACGGCGTGCTCATCACCAGGGGCAACGGCAAGAAGACACCGGTCACGCCCGAGGACGTGTACGGCGCCCTCCGCCAGGCCCTGAAGAGCAAGGGCGCCCGCACAGCAGTAATCGAAACAAACCCCACCTGACCCACCCACACCCGGGGCACCCGACCCACCCCGGGTGCCCCACCCACCCAGGGGCGCGGGGAACTGCGCGCCAAGCCACAACAGTCCCGCACCCGCCCGACACCAGACCCCCCACGGCGTTCAGGCGCCCGCACCCCGCTCGCCGGGCTGTCCATCCCACCCAGGGGCGCGAGGAACTGCGCGCCAAGCCACAACAAACCCGCACCCGCCCGACACCAGACCCCCCACGGCGTTCAGGCGCCCGCACCCCGCTCGCCGGGCCGCCCATCCCACCCAGGGGCGCGGGGAACTGCGCGCCAAGCCAAGCCACAACAGTCCCGCACCCGCCCGACACCAGACCCCCCACGGCGTTCAGGCGCCCGCACTCCGCTCGCCGGGCTGCCCATCCCACCCAGGGGCGCGGGGAACTGCGCGCCAAGCCACAACAAACCCGCACCCGCCCGACACCAGACCCCCCACGGCGAACAGGCGAACAGGCAACAGGCGAACTCAGTTCAACATCGCCCGAGCCGCCCGAGCCTCCCCTCGCACCCGCTCCGCCGCCCCCTCATCCACCGCACTGATCAACTCCGCGTACCCCTCCAACTCCACGGCCCCCTCGACGAACTCCCCGCGCCGCACCAGCAACTGCGCCCGCTCGAACCGCAGCCGAGCCGGATGCGACGGCAGCAGCAGTGCCAGCTCCACGGCCCACAGCGCCACATCCGTCCGCTCGGGCCGGGCCGCGGCCCACGCCCGCACGTTGTTCAGAATCCGCTGCACCACCTCCAGCGGATCGGCCGGCGTCAGCATCGACGGTTCCAACGCCGCCCCCGTGGCCCCCGCCACCAGCAGCTCCGCATCGCCCCCGGTCAGCACCCGCCCGCCGTCGAACGGATCGGCGAGCACCTGCTCATCGGCCGGCCCGAAGCCCACGACGAAGTGCCCCGGCAGCGCGACCCCGTACACCGGGGCCCCCGCCCGCCGCGCGACCTCCATCCACAGCACCGAGAGCAGGATCGGCAGACCCCGCCGCCGCTCCAGCACCTGATGCAGCAACGACGACTCGAGCCGCTGATAGTCGGCGGCGGAACCGCGAAACCCGTACCGCTCCCCGAGCAGGTCCCGTACCGCGACCGCCCACGCCCGCGGCCCCCCGGGCCGGAACGGCAGCTGCCCCGCCAGGCCGTCCAGCTCCACCTGCACGGCGTCCATCCCCGCCTCGTCCAGCTCGCGGTCCGCCTCGGCGCCCACCAGCAGACACAGCACGGACAGATCGGGCCGCTCGGACCGCGCCTCTTCGGCGAACCGCCGCCGCAGCTCGGCGGAACGCTCGGGCGATGGGGGGTAGGGGGGACGCATAGCTGGCTCGTGCCCTTTCACGGCGATCGGTACCGCCGACGGCGGTGATTGCTCACTGCGCTCGGTAGTGGTGGTACGCGTGATGCGAGGTGAACCCCATCCCGGCGTACAGCTCCCGCGCCCCCGCGTTCTCCGCCTCGACCTGGAGCCAGGCCGCCGAGGCCCCCTCGTCCAGGGCCCGCCGGGCCAGCGCGGCCATCACCCGGGTGGCCAGCCCCTGCCGACGCAGCGCCGGATCCACCTCCACGGCGCCGAACCCGGCCCAGCGCCCGTCCACGACACACCGCCCGATCGCGGCGGGCACACCGCCCCCGGCACCGGGCACCGTCGCGAACCACACCGACGGGCCCGCCCCCAGCACCTTCAGGGCCACCTCACTCACCCCCTTGCGCTGGTAGCGCGCGAGCCAGGCCTCGTCCGCCTCCCGGGACAGCGTCACCTCGGCCGGCTCGTCCCGGTCGGCCAGCGGCGCGAGCGCCCCGATCCACATCTCGGCGGAGACCTCCCGCACCCACCCCAGCCGCTCCAGCTCCGCGCACAGCAGCTCCTGGGTGCCCTCAGCGCCCGTCGGGGCCCCGGTCGCGGTCTGGACGTACGCGGGCAGCCCACGGTCGCCGTACCAGCGCCGCACGGCGTCCAGGGCGGCCGGCAACGGCATGCCGGGGTCGCCGAGCGGGAGCGCCGAGTTGGCCCGCCGGGTGAATCCGGACGCGGCGCGCAGCTCCCACTCGCCGAGCCGTTCGCTCTCCACCGGCCGCCACGCGCGCGTGGCGACGCGCGCGAGTTCCGCGTACGAGGCCGCCGGGCCCCGTCGCCGGGCCGGAGCGGCCGGTACGACCTTGCCCGCGACCAGCGACGCTTCCGGAATGTGGACGGTCTCGCCACTCTTCCGTGTGATCAGCAGCACACCGTTGTCCCAGGATGCGAGAACACCCACCGTGTCGGTGAACTTCTCACCCTCGCGACGAGGATCGTGTCGGCAGCGTACGGAGACTCGTTTGCCCACGTCAGCAGCGGTGATACGGACCTCGAAGCGCCCCGTCGCAGAGATTTCCACAGGTCGGTTCACCCCTCCTGTTCGGATCATGCCCAAGAACGGAGATACTAGGGGCGGGCATCGACGACGCCGCGCTCCCGCGCGCCAGGCGGCGGAGCCTACGGAGGCCCGCCAGCGCCCTATGGAGGAGGAACGACAGCGTGACCTACGTCATCGCGCAGCCTTGTGTCGACGTCAAGGACAAGGCGTGCATCGAGGAGTGCCCGGTCGACTGCATCTACGAGGGCCAGCGGTCCTTGTACATCCACCCGGACGAATGCGTCGACTGTGGTGCCTGTGAGCCGGTATGCCCGGTCGAGGCGATCTTCTACGAGGACGACACTCCGGAGGAGTGGAAGGACTACTACAAGGCCAACGTCGAGTTCTTCGACGAGCTCGGCTCCCCGGGCGGCGCCAGCAAGCTGGGCCTGATCGAGCGGGACCACCCGTTCATCGCCGCGCTGCCGCCGCAGGCCGAGTAGTCACCCCCGGCGACCCGCACAGCGTGCCGCCTCGGTCCCGTACGGCCTGATCGGGCCTGATCACCTGATCGCCGTACGGGACCGAGGCGTTGCCGTATCCGGCAGTACCAGAAAGTGAGCCTGATCCCGTGTCCGCAGTCTCCGACCGCCTTCCGACGTTTCCCTGGGACAAGCTGGAGCCGTACAAGAAGACGGCCGCCACGCACCCGGACGGCATCGTCGACCTCTCCGTCGGCACGCCGGTCGACCCCGTCCCCGAGCTGATCCAGAAGGCGCTGGTCGACGCGGCGGACTCGCCGGGCTATCCGACGGTCTGGGGCACCCCGGCGCTGCGCGACGCGATCACGGGCTGGGTGGAGCGCCGGCTGGGCGCCCGTGAGGTCACCCACCGGCACGTCCTGCCCATCGTCGGCTCCAAGGAGCTCGTCGCCTGGCTCCCGACCCAGCTGGGCCTCGGCCCCGGCGACCGGGTGGCCTACCCGCGGCTCGCGTACCCGACGTACGAGGTGGGCGCCCGCCTGGCCCGCGCCGACCACGAGGTGTACGACGACCCGGCCGAGCTGGACCCGCGGGGCCTGAAGCTCCTCTGGCTGAACTCGCCGTCCAACCCCACCGGCAAGGTCCTGTCGAAGGCGGAACTCACCCGGATCGTGGCATGGGCCCGCTCGCACGGCGTCCTCGTCTTCTCCGACGAGTGCTACCTGGAGCTGGGCTGGGAGGCCGACCCCGTCTCGGTCCTGCACCCGGATGTGAACGGCGGCTCGTACGACGGCATCGTCGCTGTCCACTCCCTGTCCAAGCGCTCGAACCTGGCCGGGTACCGTGCCGCGTTCCTGGCCGGCGACCCCGCGGTCCTCGCGCCCCTCCTGGAGATCCGCAAGCACGGCGGCATGATGACGTCGGCGCCGACCCAGGCGGCGGTCGTCGCGGCCCTGGGCGACGACGAGCACGTCCGCGTCCAGCGCGACCGCTACGCGGCCCGCCGCATCGCCCTGCGCGAGGCCCTGGAGTCCCACGGCTTCCGCATCGAGCACAGCGAGGCCAGCCTCTATCTGTGGGCCACGCGGGAGGAGTCCTGCTGGGCCACGGTCGCCCACCTCGCCGAGCGCGGCATCCTGGTGGCCCCGGGCGACTTCTACGGCGACGCGGGCGCCCGCCACGTGCGCGTGGCGTTCACGGCGACGGACGAACGCGTCAGGGCTGCGGTGGAACGCCTGAAGTAGGGACTCGACATACGAAAGCCGACGGAGCCCAGGGAACTCCCTGCACTCCGCCGGCTGGAGCGGGCGCGGCCGGCCGTCAGCTGATCGGCAGACCCTGCACCGGCAGCGACCCGGTCGCCGGCACGCCACCCTGCGTCGCCGTCCCGGCGGCGTCACCGAGCACGGTCCCGACCGACCCGGCCACACCACCCGCGGTCGCCTGCGCGGCAGGCGTCGCCTTCTTCGTGACCTTGCTGCCGGCCTTGGCCGCCGCGGGCATCGCCTTCTTCGCGGCCTTGCCGCCGGTCTTGGTCACCTTGCCACTGGCCTTCTGCGCGGCCGGCAGCGCCTTGTCGACCGCCGTGTTGACGGCGCCACCCGCGATCCCGGTGGCGTTCTGGGCCGCACCGTCGACGACGCTCGCGCCGTCCAGGGCGGTCAGGCCGGCCTTCGAGGCGTCGGGCATTTCGGGGGCCGCGCTGGCGGAGCCGGCCGCACCGACCCCGGCAGCCGCTCCCGCAGCGACGATCAGCGCGGCACGGGCGATCCGGCGGGACAGGGGGAGGGACATGATGCTCCTTCGACGGGTATGTCGGATGAGAACGATGAAGTGTCCGACCGCTCCCGGCAGTTGACCGACTGGCTGTTGATCTCCGGGCTCGGACGCAGTGACTACCGCTCGAAGCCCTCGAAGGTTGCGGCGGCACAACGTAAAGAGTTGGCAATGCGTCGCATAATCGCCTGCGGATAAAAACGGTCAAAACGCTTCCCGACGGAAAGCCTGCCGAATCCTTACAGCCCTTTGTTCTCAAGGGGTTTGGTGGATCGAAGGGTGACCCCGCCTAAACCTGCCCACACCCCGGCCGGCCAACACCCCGGGTAACTCCGCGGAGTGAGCTCCCGAACGGCTGGGCGTACTACCGACTCGTCATGATCCGGACCGATTTGAGATCGCCGTCCGCCCCCGAAGCCCCCGGCGCACCGCCCGCGCGCCACTGGCTGTCGGTGTTCCCCGCGGTCCACTCCCGCCCCGCGTACGACACCCGCTTGATATGCAGATCGGAGGCGTTGGCCACGGCCCAGTGGGCCAGCTGCCAGCCACGCTCATCGACGGCGCGCCCGCCCTTCGCGCCCCCGTCCCCGGTCACCGGCAGCACGACGGTCCGCTCGTCGCCCCCGTCGCCGGACGCGGTGGGTGCCGGGTCGGTCGTGTCGGAGGCGCCCACCTCGGCCCCGGCCGGCAGCAGCGCGTCCCGCCCGAAGTCCCGTACCAGCGCCGCCCGTACGGCGTCCGGACCGGCGGTCCGCGTGATCCCGGGGCGCCCCTCGCAGGTCAGCGTGGCCGCAGAACGCCCCGTGAGAGCGGATGCGAGCAGTGCCGCGTCCGGCTCGTGCTTGGCGTAGGCGTCCGGAAAGCCGCTGCGCTGGACGCGCTGCGCGGCGACGGTGAGCGGCAGTTCGGTGTAGTCCCGGACCTTGACCAGGTGCTCGTAGAAGATGCCGGCCGAGTAGATCGGGTCCATGATCTGCCGCTCGGTGCCCCAGCCCTGGGAGGGCCGCTGCTGGAACAGGCCGAGCGAGTCACGGTCGCCGTGGCTGATGTTGCGCAGCGTCGACTCCTGGAGGGCGGTGGCGAGCGCGATCGTCACCGCCCGCTCGGGCAGCCCGCGCCCGGTGCCGACGGCGGCGATGGTCGCCGCGTTCACCGCCTGCTCCGGTGTGAACTCGTACCGTGCCCCGTCGCCCTTGCCCGAGACGACCTGGCAGCCCGGCGCCCCTGTGCCTCCGGTGACGTACTGCACCGCGAGATAGCCCGCGACGGCGAGCAGGACCAGGAAGGACGCCCCTCGGCGGAGGAGGCGGCCACGGCGCTTGGGGGAAGGGGACAGCTCTGGCACGCCTACAAGGTAGCCGAGGCTACTGAGGGGTATGAGGCCGGAGCGAAAAGTGGGGGGAAGGCCACGCGCGTTAGGGTCGGCACCATGGCCGACACCTCCCTTGACCTCACGCTCGACGCCGCGCGGCTCACCGCGCAGCTCGTCGACCTCCCCTCCGTCAGCGGGACGGAGAAGCCCCTCGCGGACGCCATCGAGGCCGCCCTGCGCGCCCTGCCGCATCTGACGGTCGAGCGGTACGGCAACAACGTCGTGGCGCGGACGGACCTCGGACGGACCGAGCGCGTCATCCTCGCCGGTCACATCGACACGGTGCCGATCGCGGACAACGTCCCGTCGAGGCTGGACGAGGACGGCGTGCTGTGGGGCTGCGGCACCTGTGACATGAAGTCGGGCGTCGCGGTCCAGCTCCGGATCGCGGCGACGGTCCCGGCCCCCAACCGCGACCTGACCTTCGTCTTCTACGACAACGAAGAGGTCGCGGCGGAACTCAACGGCCTCAAGCATGTGGCCGAGCACCGCCCGCAGTGGCTGGAGGGCGACTTCGCGGTGCTGCTGGAGCCGTCGGACGGCGAGGTGGAGGGCGGCTGCCAGGGCACGCTCAGGGTGCTGCTCAGGACCAAGGGCGAGCGCGCCCACTCCGCGCGCGGCTGGATGGGCTCGAACGCGATCCACGCGGCGTCCCCGATCCTGGCCCGCCTCGCCTCGTACAAGCCGCGCTACCCGGTGATCGACGGTCTGGAGTACCGCGAGGGCCTGAACGCGGTCGGCATCTCGGGCGGTGTGGCCGGCAACGTGATCCCCGACGAATGCGTGGTGACGGTCAACTTCCGCTACGCGCCCGACCGTACGGAGGAGGAGGCGATCGCGCATGTCCGCGAGGTCTTCGCCGACTGCGGGGTCGAGGAGTTCGTGGTGGACGACCACAGCGGCGGCGCGCTGCCGGGGCTGTCCCACCCCGCCGCCGCGGCGTTCATGGCGGCGGTCGGCGGCACCCCGCGGCCCAAGTACGGCTGGACGGACGTCTCCCGTTTCTCGTCCCTGGGCGTCCCGGCGGTGAACTACGGCCCCGGCAACCCGCACCTTGCGCACAAGCGGGACGAACGGGTCGAAACGGCGAAGATCCTCGCGGGGGAGGAGCGGTTGAGGGCGTGGCTCACGGCGTAGCGGCCGCCTTTCGGGCCCGGCGCTGCACGGCGGACATGCTCACGTCCCTCGTCCGTAACCCGGGTGGATCTACGCTGAGGTGGAACGACCTGCACGACCGCAGGCCCCGCAGCGGAGGGAGCGTACATGGCTACCGGTAACCCCGAGGGGAAGAAGCAGCCACCGTCGGAGCAACGCCTGGGCCCGGTCATCCGGAGGCGGGACCAGGTGACGGCGAGTACGACCGACCAGCGCCTGCTGGACGCGGGCGGACCCTCCGACTGGGTCCACACGGACCCGTGGCGAGTCCTGCGCATCCAGTCGGAGTTCATCGAGGGATTCGGCACCCTCGCCGAACTCCCGCCCGCGATCAGCGTCTTCGGCTCGGCGCGCACGGCGGCCGACACGCCCGAGTACGACGCGGGAGTCCGGCTCGGCCGAGGGCTGGTCGAGGCCGGCTTCGCGGTGATCACCGGAGGTGGCCCCGGTGCCATGGAGGCGGCGAACAAGGGCGCGTGCGAGGCGGGCGGCACCTCCGTCGGCCTCGGCATCGAACTGCCCTTCGAGCAGGGTCTGAACCCCTACGTCGACATCGGCCTGAACTTCCGGTACTTCTTCGTCCGCAAGATGATGTTCGTCAAGTACGCCCAGGGGTTCGTGGTCCTCCCCGGCGGCCTCGGCACCCTCGACGAACTCTTCGAGGCCCTCACCCTGGTCCAGACCCAGAAGGTCACCCGCTTCCCGATCGTCCTGTTCGGCACCGAGTACTGGGGCGGTCTCGTCGACTGGCTGACGAACACGGTCGCGGCCCAGGGCAAGGCGTCGGAGAAGGACCTGCTCCTGTTCCATGTCACGGACGACGTGCAGGAGGCGGTGGCGCTGGTGTCCAAGGAGGCGGGCCGCTAGCACCGGAATGCGAGGCGAGCAGGGGGCCGGGGCGACCAGCCCCGGCCCCCTGCTCGGGCGAGGGAACGGCCTCGCTACGCCAGCCCCCGCCGCGCCACCGCCGGCGGCCGGTGACCCGCGATCGACGCCACCATGTCCAGCACCTGCCGCGTCTCCGCGACCTCGTGCACCCGGTACACCTGAGCCCCCAGCCACGCCGACACCGCGGTCGTGGCCAGCGTCCCCAGCAGCCGCTCCTTCACCGGCTTGTCCAGCGTCTCCCCGACGAAGTCCTTGTTGGACAGGGACACCAGCACCGGCCACCCCGTCCGAACCATCTCCCCGAGCCGTCTGGTCGCCTCGAGGCTGTGCCGGGTGTTCTTTCCGAAGTCGTGCCCGGGGTCGATGAGGATCGACTCCCGCGGCACCCCCAGCGCGAGCGCCCGCTCGGCCAGGCCCACGGTCACCCGCAGGATGTCGTCCATGACGTCGTCGTACGTCACCCGATGCGGCCGGGTCCGGGGCTCCGCGCCACCGGCATGCGTGCACACCAGGCCCACCCCGTACCGGGCGGCGACCTCCGCCAGCCCCGGGTCCACCCCGCCCCAGGCGTCGTTCAGCAGATCCGCCCCCGCCTCGCACACGGCCGCGCCGACCTCGGCCCGCCAGGTGTCCACGCTGATCACGACATCCGGGAAACGCCGCCGCACCTCGGCCACGAACCCGACCGTCCGCCGTGCCTCCTCCTCGGCGGTCACCTCTTCGCCCGGCCCGGCCTTGACCCCGCCGATGTCGACGATGGCCGCGCCCTCCGCCACGGCGTGCTCCACGCGCGCGAGGGCCGGCTCGTCGCGGAACGTCGCCCCCTGGTCGTAGAAGGAGTCCGGGGTCCGGTTCACGATCGCCATGATCACCGGCTCGTGCGTGTCGAACTCACGCCTGCCCAGCCTGAGCATCCCCTGTGACCTCTTCCTTGTCCGTCCTGGTCCGTCCGGCCTTTCGGCCGCCTGCGACCCTAACTGTCAGAGTCGCATGGCACGATCGGACACTGACACACTCGACCGCTCGCATTCACCGACCGTGGGGGCCACAGCGATGGTTATGTTCTTGTTCCTGGTCGTCGCGCTGGCCGTCGTGGTCGCCGCGGTGACCCTCGCCGTGGTGGGCGGAGGCGAGGGCGACGGCCCGCTGCCGGAGGCGCCGCCCGAGCGACTCCAGGACCTGCTGCCCCTGGACCGCCCGGTCGACCGCACCGATATCGAGAGCCTCCGCTTCCCCCTCACCGTCCGCGGCTACCGCATGGCCGACGTAGACGACGCCCTCGGCCGCCTCGGCGCCGAGCTCGCCGAGCGGGACGCGCGCATCGCCGACCTGGAGTCCGCGCTGGCCGGCGCGCAGGCCCCGACCGGCCATGTGTCGATGGAGAAGCCCGCAGGCGAGGACCAGCAGTGAGCGACGGCACGGCCCTGGCGGGCGCGGACGGCGCCCTGCGCTGCCCATGGGCCCTGTCCACCCCGGACTATGTGACGTACCACGACGACGAGTGGGGCCGCCCGGTCCACGGCGACGACGCCCTCTTCGAACGCCTCAGCCTTGAGGCCTTCCAGTCCGGGTTGTCCTGGATCACGATCCTGCGCCGCCGCGAGGGCTTCCGCGCGGCCTTCGCGGGCTTCCAGATCGCCGAGGTCGCGACCTTCACGGACGCCGACAGGGAGCGGCTCCTCGCCGACGCGGGCATCATCCGCAACCGGGCGAAGATCGACGCGACCCTCGCCAACGCGCGCGTGCTGGCCGACTGGGCCCCGGGCGAGCTGGACGAGCTGATCTGGTCCCACGCCCCGGATCCGGCTGCCCGCCCGGTACCGAAGACGATCGCCGACGTCCCTGCCGTCACCCCGGAGTCGACGGCCCTCTCGAAGGCGCTGAAGAAGCGGGGACTGAGGTTCGTAGGACCGACGACGGCATATGCGCTGATGCAGGCGTGCGGCTTGGTGGACGACCACTTGGAAGCGTGCGTGGCGAGAAGCGCCGTTTAGGGGCGCGGTAGGAGGGGCGGGGAACCGCGCGAGCAGCCCCACGCGCTCCCGGCCCCGACGACGCTACGGCCCCGAGCTCACCTGCCCAGGTACTTCGGCTTCTCCTTGTTGACGAAGGCCTGCACGGCGATCGCGTGATCCTCCGAGGACCCCGCCCGGGTCTGGAGCTCGTCCTCCTTCTCGAGGGTCTCCTCCAAGGAGTGCGACAGTCCGAAGGCCACCGCCTCCTTGATCGCCCCGTACGCCACCGTCGGCCCCTCGGCCATCGCCCGCGCCACCTTCTCGGCCTCCCCGCGCAGCTCGGCCTGGGGGACGAGCCGGTTCGCGATACCCAGCTCGTACGCCTCCTGCGCCTTGATGTTCCGCGGGAAGAGCAGCAGGTCGGCGGCGCGCCCCGGCCCCACCACCCGCGGCAGCGTCCAGGAGACGCCGGAGTCGGCGGTCAGCGCGACCCCCGCGAACGACGTGTTGAAGGCGGCCGTGTCCGCCACCACCCGGTAGTCCGCGGCGAGCGCGAACCCGAATCCGGCGCCCGCCGCGACGCCGTTCACCCCGGCCACCACGGGCTTCCGCATGCCGGCCAGCGCCCGCACGATCGGGTTGTAGTGCTCCCGCACCGTGCTCATGGTCTGCCGCGACCCGGTCTCCCGGTCGGCGACCAGCAGCCCGATGTGCTCTTTGAGGTCCTGCCCCACACAGAACGCCCGGTCCCCGGCCGCCGTCAGCAGCACGGCCCGTACGGCGTCGTCGTCCGCCGCGGCCTGCACCGCGTCCCGTAGGGCGACCTTGGCCGCGACGTTCAGCGCGTTCATCGCCTCGGGGCGGTTCAGCGTGATCGTCGCGAGTCCGTCGCTCACCTCGTAGAGCACGGCGTCGGTCATGGCGTATCCCCTCCGGTAGCGGCTCGGCGTACTCGTCGGTACGCGCTCGTCTGAAGGACAGCATGGCGGAGATCACGGACAACGGGTCTGACCGGACGTGTGACCTGCGTCAAAGAATCGTCGCCCGGTTCCGTTCGGCCGAAGTACGTGCGGTGGCGCAGTATCGCAGTCACATCGCCGAATTGAGTGGTTTTGCTCGCGTGCGTTGCCCAAGCGATGCCTACTGATGTTGGTCATCGGGTCCTGAGATGCGGGATAATGGCTTGGAAGCAATGTGTTCGATGCCGGTGTCGCGTGTCTCATGCCTGACGCGCGTGCCCTCCATGGGGCCGTCGGCTTTGACGATGAGCTGGTTTCAGGAAGGGGAACGAGCATGGCGGCCATGAAGCCGCGGACGGGCGATGGCCCGCTCGAGGTGACCAAGGAGGGGCGGGGCATCGTCATGCGCGTTCCGCTCGAAGGCGGCGGTCGGCTCGTCGTCGAGCTGACCCCGGACGAGGCCGACGCGCTCGGCGACGCCCTCAAGAAGGTCGTCGGCTGACGCGGCAGCGACCCTACCCTTTCGGCGACCCCGGCATCGTGCATGGTGCCGGGGTCGCCGCTCGTCCGGCCCGCCCCGCTCGTCCGGTGCGTCGGCGGCGCCCGGTCACCCGTATGATCAGCGTTTGACCGCGCACAGCAGCCCGTCCCCGACCGGGAGCAGCGACGGCACCAGCTCCTGGCTCTCGCGCACCGCCCGCAGCAGCTCCCGGATGCGTATGACCTCGGTGGGCTGAGGGCCCGAGTCGACGGTGCGGCCGTTGGCGAAGACGCCCTCGAAGACGACGAGTCCACCCGGACGCAGCAGGCGCAACGATTCAGCGAGATAGTCGAGGAGCTCCAGCCGGTCGCCGTCGCAGAAGACCAGGTCGTAGCCGGCGTCGGCGAGACGGGGCAGGACGTCCAGGGCCCGGCCGGGGATGAAGCGGGCCCGGTTGCTGGCGAAGCCGCAGGCGCGGAAGGCCTGGCGGGCGAACTGCTGGTGCTCCGGCTCCGGGTCGACGGTGGTCAGCACGCCGTCGGGGCGCATGCCGTGCAGGAGGTGGATCCCGGAGACACCGGTGCCGGTGCCGATCTCCGCGACGGCCTTCGCGTCCACCGACGCGGCCAGCAACCGCAGCGCGGCACCCGTGCCGGGCGACACCGAGCGCAGCCCCGCCTCACGGGCCCGGTCGCGGGCCCAGCGGAGCGCGTCGTCCTCGGCGACATAGGCGTCGGCGAACGCCCAGCTCGTCTGCCGGTTGCCGGTAATGACCCTCTCCTGTCCCCGTGGTTGCCTGGGCGTGACTGTATCCGTTGCGGCCGGGAACCCGCAGATGGGACCAGGCGTTTAGAGGGGTGGGAAGACGAGCGGGGGGACACAGTTGGATCACGATGCCGAGCACGGCCGCGAGCAAGTGCTGACGCAGGCGCACCAGCCGTGTCAGCCCAGATCAAATTCTCGTAAAACCGCTTATCCGGAGCTAACGGGCGAGGTGGCTATGGTAGGGGCTCCGCTGGACACCACCAGAGCCGACAGGGGAGGTGCGGCTGCGCCTGTGGATCGGGGAGGAGTGCTGCGGCGCTTCCTCGGATCGGCGGGCAGGCCGAAATCCGTGAACGACACCGCTGACCACAGCCACGCCGGCGACTTCGCCCAGACCGCGACCTTCTCCACCGACGCGGACGGGCAGGCGTGGACTCCGCCCACCTGGGAGGAGATCGTCAGCACGCACAGCGGCCGGGTCTACCGGCTGGCCTACCGCCTCACCGGCAACCAGCACGACGCGGAAGACCTGACGCAAGAGGTCTTCGTCCGTGTCTTCCGCTCCCTGTCGACGTACACGCCCGGCACCTTCGAGGGCTGGCTGCACCGCATCACGACCAACCTCTTCCTGGACATGGTCCGCCGCAAGCAGCGCATCCGCTTCGACGCGCTGGGCGAGGACGCCGCCGAGCGGCTGCCCAGCAAGGAGCCCACCCCGCAGCAGGTCTTCAACGACGCCCACTTCGACGCGGACGTCCAGCAGGCGCTCGACACCCTCGCGCCCGAGTTCCGCGCCGCGGTCGTCCTGTGCGACATCGAGGGGCTGTCGTACGAGGAGATCGCCGCGACCCTCGGCGTCAAGCTCGGCACCGTCCGGTCCCGTATCCACCGGGGCCGCTCGCAGCTGCGCAAGGCCCTCGCCCACCGCTCGCCGGAGGCGCGTGCCGAGCGCCGCTCCTTCGTGCCGCGTGTGGCAGCTCTGGGGGGAGGGGGCGCGACCGCGTGAACGGCTCCCGACCCAACCCCGCCGAACGGCTCCTGGCCGAGCAGCACCTCGGCGACCGACTCTCCGCCCTCGTGGACGGGGAGCTCGGTCATGAGACGCGCGAGCGTGTCCTGGCCCACCTGGCGACCTGCGCCAAGTGCAAGGCCGAGGTCGACGCACAGCGCCGGCTGAAGAACGTCTTCGCGGAGGCGGCCCCGCCGCCTCCCTCCGAGAGTTTCCTCGCCCGTCTTCAGGGCCTCCCCGGTGGCGGGGACCTGGACGGCGGTGGCTCGCCGCTCGGCGGGGGAGGCTTCGGCGGACTGTCCGGACGGTCGGACGGCGCCGGGGCGTTCGGAATGAAGCGCGGCGACCGCTTCGAGTTCGGATACGCCCCTGCCCGGGCGCACGCCACCGCGCTCCCCGCCTCCGACGGCGGCTTCCGCACCCACCCCGTGGGCCGTCACGACACCGATCGCCCGGCATCCTCCCGGATGCGGTTCGCGTTCGTCGCGGCGGGCGCGGTGTCCCTGGCCGCGATCGCGCTGGGCGGCGTCACGACCAGCGTGCCGACCGACGCCGAGGCACGCGGCGGTTCCGGCAGCGGCAGCAAGGTGACGCCCACGCGTACGCAGGGCACCAACGCCACTCCGACGCCGGACAACCAGCGTCGGCGGGTGTCCGGCCCGCTGGTCGCGCAGGGGCAGGGCGACCGTTCCCTCGACGCGGCGGTCGCGCCGACCGAGGTATCGGCTCCCCTGCTGCCGGGGACGCCCGCCAAGGCGGCCGACCAGGAGGTACACACCTTGACGGCGCCCGTGGTGGCCGGCGCGGCTGCCATGTCCCCGCTGATACGTCCGCTCACCGCGACCCCGCCGCTCGCCCTGACCGCCTGGTCCATGGCGACCGAGGTCACGGCGGCTCCGGACCTGCTCACCGCACCCGTCACCGACGCGCCCTCCTCCCCCTCCGCCTCCCCTGTGACCGGTCGCTGACCCGGCCTCTGCGCAGCGGCCCGCGAACCTGATTGAATCCGGGGTGGGCCGCCGCGTGCCTGAGGGGGAGGTAGCACCAGGTCGCCGGTTCCGTGAGGGAACTCGAGTGCGACAGCGCAGGGTTGAGCAGGCATCGGCACCGGGGCGCCCCGGTGGCGGGCCTGCCGTGGACCGGTGCCGTGTCTCTTCGGACACGACAAAGAGTGCGACGTCCTGCTCGAGCAACAGTCAGCAGCGGAGTAGGAAGCAGAGCATGAACGAGGGGAAGCCCACAAAGCCGAAGTGGTGGCAGCGCCCTCGCCCCCAGGGGCCTTCGGCCGAGGCGGGCGGCACCGATGCGTCGGCGGGCGGCATGGAGTTGACGCCGGGCCGGATGACCGGGCCGGCGCCGGTGAGGGCGGACACCGGGACGGCAGCGGCGGGGCCGCACGCCGACGCACCCATGACAGCCGGCGGCCCCGCCCAGCAGGCCCTCCCCATGGACCCGGGCGGCGACTTCGAGCTGGCACGTCCGGCGGCCGGCCGCCCCTCCGCCGACGCGACCTCGTCCGAGGGCGACTTCGAGCTGGCCCGCCCCGCGGCGCAGAGCGGCGGCGACGCGATCTCGCCCGAGGGTGACTTCGAGCTTCGCCGGCCCGACGCGGGCGGCAGCGGCTTCGACGCGGCTTCCGACGAGGGTGACTTCGAGTTGGCACGGCCGAGTGGGGAGAGGGGGGTCACGCCGCCGACAGACACGACAGCCGGGCCCGCCTCCATCGACACCAACGCCTCGGCCGCCGCGCAGACGGGCCCCGCCTCGGAGGGCACCGGCCCCGCCGCCTCGGAGGGCCCCGGCCACTCCGCCCTTGCTCTCACCGGCCGCCCCGTCTCCACCGACGCCGGTGCCTCGGCCGCCGCTCAGACGGGCCCCGCCGCCGAGACCACTGGCCAGTCCGCCTCCGAGGGCGTCAGCCACCCGCCCCTTGCTCCCACCGACCACCCCGCCGCCGAGGCCACCGGCCGCCCCGTCTCCACCGACGCCGGTGCCTCGGCCGCCGCTCAGACGGGCCCCGCCGCCGAGACCACCGGCCACTGCGCCCCTGCTTCCACCGGCCGCCCTGCCTCCGCCGACGCCGGTGCCTCGGTCGCCGTGCAGGCGGGCCCCGCCGCCGAGACCACCGGCCACTGCGCCCCTGCTTCCACCGGCCGCCCTGCCTCCGCCGACGCCGGTGCCTCGGTCGCCGTGCAGGCGGGTCCCGCCGCCGAGGCCACCGACCCCGCCACCTCCGAGGCCATCGGCCACCCGGCCCCTGCTCTCACCGACAACTCCGCCCCCACCCCCACCGGAGAAGACCGGGCCCCCGCAGCCGAACGCCCCAAGCCGCTGCACGACCCCGACCCCTACAGCACCCCGCCCTACGGCGAGCCCGGCCCTTGGGCGCCCGCTCCACCGGTGCAGCACCCGGCGACCACGCCCGCACACGGGACGGCCGTACCGATGCCGCAGCCGTCGGCACAGGGCCTGCGGACGCCCACGTCCGGCCCGTCCGCCCAGTCACCCGCTCCCGGCATCCCCGCCGCGCCCGCACCCCCGGTCCCGGCCCCTGCGCCCCCCACCCCCGTGCCGCCCCCGGTCTCCACCGCCGTCGACGCCTCCGCCCCCACAGTGGCCGGCGCGTCCGCGTCCCTCGACATCCCCGCCCAGCCCACTCCCGCCCCCACTCCTGCCCACGCCGACGCCCCGCCGCCCGCCGACCCCTGGCAGAACTACGACCCCTGGGCCCGCTCCACGCATCCCATGGCACCTCTCCAGCAGAACGGCGTCGGCGTGGCCACCGAGCGGCAGCGGCGTGGGCGGGTCAAGAAGGTGCTGGTCTTCGTGGTGCTGCTGGTCGCCTTGGTCTCCGGGGGCGTCGGCGGCATCGTGGGGGCCTATCTGGAGCGCAACGGTGGCGTGGGGACCGTGGAGCTGCCGCAGGCCGACGCCGAGCCCGCCGGGCGGGCGCCGGACAGCGTCGCCGGGATCGCCGCGCGGGCCCTGCCCAGCGTCGTGACCCTGCATGTGAGCGGACAGGAGAAGCAAGGCACCGGCACCGGCTTCGTGCTCGACGACCGGGGCCACATCCTCACCAACAATCATGTCGTCGAACCCGCCGGTGAGGACGGCGAGATAACGGTGACCTTCCACAGCGGCGACACGGCCAAGGCCACCGTCGTCGGGCGCGACGGTGGTTACGACCTCGCCGTCGTCAAGGTCACCGGCGTCAGCGGCCTGAAGCCCCTGCCGCTCGGCAACTCCGACAACGTCCGCGTCGGCGACCCGGTCGTGGCCATCGGCGCCCCCTTCGACCTGGCGGGCACCGTCACCTCCGGCATCATCAGTGCCAAGGAGCGGCCCATCACGGCCGGCGGCGAGAGCGGGGACGCCAGCGACGTGTCGTACGTGGACGCCCTGCAGACCGACGCGCCCATTAACCCCGGCAACTCCGGCGGCCCCCTCCTCGACGCCGAGGCCCGGGTCATCGGCATCAACTCCGCCATCCGCTCCGCCGACAGCGGTTCCGACCTCGACGGCGGGCAGGCCGGTTCCATCGGCCTCGGCTTCGCCATCCCGGTCAACCAGGCCAAGCGGGTCGCGGAGGAGCTGATCAACACCGGCAGGGCGACCCACCCTGTCATCGGCGTCACCCTCGACATGGACTACACCGGCGACGGTGCCCGCGTGGGCACCAAGGGCAGCGACGGCGGCTCCGCGGTCACCCGGGGCGGCCCCGGTGACAAGGCCGGCATCAAGCCGGGCGACGTCATCACCGAGGTCGACGGCCAGCCTGTCCACTCCGGTGAGGAGCTGATCGTCAAGACCCGCGCCCACCGCCCCGGCGACCGCCTGGAGCTGTCCTTGGAACGCGGCGGCAAGGAAATGACGATCTCCCTCACCCTGGGCTCGTCGGGCGGTGACTGAGACAGGACAGATCCCGATGGCCGCCCCGAACAGCTCCGAAACAGCTCCGAAACAGCTCCGACGAGGCAAACAGCCCACAAAACCGCACGCGTACGCGCAGTCGGAGGGCTCGGGACAGTACCGGTCGTACGGGATGGGCAGGTACCGTGGATCCGGCCCGGACCACGGAAGACCCGCAATCGACCACCGAGGGCCGAGGACCGAGGACATCGCAAGGAGCTTCAGGTGTTCAATGACATAGGTGCGCTCGAGCTGGTGACGCTCATCGTCCTTGCCGTGCTCGTCTTCGGTCCGGACAAGCTCCCGAAGGTCATCCAGGACATCACCCGGACGATCCGCAAGATCCGCGAGTTCTCGGAGAGCGCCAAGCAGGACATCCGGCAGGAACTGGGCCCGGAGTTCAAGGACTTCGAATTCGAGGACCTCAACCCCAAGACGTTCATCCGCAAGCAGCTGGACAACGACGAGCTGGGGCTGAAGGAGATCCGCAACGGCTTCGACCTGAAGAAGGAGATGGCCGAGGTCACCGACGCCGTGCACGGCCGTGACTCGGACTCGTCCGCCGCGTCCTCGGGCTCGTCGACCTCCTCGGGTTCCTCCGGCGGCTCCATCGACATGACGAAGAAGCCCGAGAACCCTCGCGACGAGCGCCCGCCGTTCGACGCGGACGCCACCTGAGCAGTACGAAACGGGTAGGCGCGCGGGTACGGACACCGCGTACGAACACCAGGGCGGAACACCGCCCGTACGTGACGCTTCTCATACTCCGCCCGGGTCGCACACGGCCTGAACCTGCCCTTCGCGCGGCCCACGCGCCGGGCGCTTTCCCTGCTGCTCGGAGCGGTGTGGCTATGCTGCCGAGTTGTTGTGCGGACCGTACCCAAAAGGTAGCGCCGCCCGAAGGGGGGCGGGCCGGTCCGGCGAGAGCGAGGAGGCGTCCGGGCACATGGAGACGACGAGTCAGACGACGAGTCGGGCAGTCGCGCAGGCACCGGCCGAGGAGAGCGGACAGCAGGTCCCCTCCGCCCGGCGCACGGTCGACGGCTACCTGCTGGCGCCTTTTCCCTGGTACGGCCTCGACGAGGCGTTCACGGGACCGCGCTGGCTGATGCAGGTCGGAACGGCGGCCGACGGGGCCGTGGAACACGGATCGATCGGGCACGGTGACGAGCCCTCCGTACGGAACGAGGCGACGGCGGAGGAGCGGGAGAAGTTCGCGGTGGTGGTGACCGTCGCGGCGAATCCGGACCGGCGCAGCGCCGACGGTACGGGGCTGCTGGAGGCCACTTCGGTGTCCTCGGCGGCGTGGCTCGCGGGTGTGGGGCTGCTGTCGTTCACCTGGCCGGGGCAGATGGACCACTCGCTGCGGGACAACTGGCTGGATCAGCAGACGGAGACGGCGTGGGCGCTGGCCGACGATCTCGACGGGCCGGACTGGTCGACGCTGTCGCTGCCGGTGGACGGCGTGCCGACGCCCTTCCACTACCGGGAGTCGGAGTTCGGGTGGGTGCTGGCCGGGTCGACGCAGGCGGGCGTGCATGTGGGTGCCTACGGGCGCGGTATGAGCGCCTACGGCCTCGGCTTCGCCGTGATCAAGGACATCAGCGCGTACGCGTAGGCGGGTGGAGCGGCGTACGGAGTGACGGACGGCGCGGCGGACAGAAGGGGGCACCGGTGGATATCGGTGCCCCTTCCCCGCGCCTCCCGCGCCCTTTTCCACGCGCACTCGCGCCCCCTGAGGGCGTCTCAGGCAGGGCGGCTCAGAACTTGTTCTTGGGGGTGATCCCCAGGGACAGCCCCGAAAGGCCGCGCTGCCGTCCGCCGAGCTTTCCGGCGATCCCGCGCAGGGCCGAGCCCGCCGGGGAGTCCGGGTCCGTCAGGACGACCGGCTTGCCCTCGTCGCCGCCCTCGCGCAGGCGGACGTCGATGGGGATGCTGCCGAGGACCGGGACGGTCGCGCCGGTCGTGCGGGTGAGGCCGTCGGCGACCAGCTGGCCGCCGCCCGTGCCGAAGACGTCGACCATCTCGTCGCAGTGCGGACAGGGCAGGCCGGACATGTTCTCGACCACGCCGACGATCTTCTGGTGGGTCTGCACGGCGATCGCGCCGGCCCGCTCTGCCACCTCGGCCGCCGCCTGCTGCGGGGTCGTCACGACCAGGATCTCGGCGTTCGGGACCAGCTGGGCGACGGAGATCGCGATGTCACCGGTGCCGGGCGGCAGGTCCAGCAGCAGCACGTCCAGGTCGCCCCAGTAGACGTCGGCGAGGAACTGCTGGAGCGCGCGGTGGAGCATCGGGCCGCGCCAGACGACCGGGGCGTTGCCCGGCGTGAACATGCCGATGGAGATGACCTTCACGCCGTTCGCGGACGGCGGCATGATCATGTTCTCGACCTGGGTCGGACGCCCGTCGGCGCCCAGCATGCGCGGCACGCTGTGCCCGTAGATGTCGGCGTCGACGACGCCCACCTTCAGGCCGTCGGCCGCCATCGCCGCCGCCAGGTTGACCGTGACGGAGGACTTGCCGACGCCGCCCTTGCCGGAGGCGACCGCATACACGCGGGTGAGCGAGCCGGGCTTGGCGAAGGGGACCTCGCGTTCGGCGCCTCCGCCGCGCAGGGCGTTCGCCAGCTCCTTGCGCTGTTCGTCGCTCATCACGTCGAGCGTGACGTCGACGCGGGTGACACCCCCGACCGCGGAGACGGCGTCCGTCACGCGCTGCGTGATCGTCTCGCGCATCGGGCAGCCGGAGACGGTCAGGTACACGGTGACCGCGACCGCACCGTCCGCACCGATCTCCACCGACTTGACCATCCCCAGTTCGGTGATGGGGCGGTTGATCTCGGGGTCGTTCACCGTCGCCAGTGCCTCGCGCACCGCGTCTTCCGTAGCCATAGGACGATGGTACGGCTCGGTAGCCATGCCCCGGAAAGCCTGTCAGCGGTCGTCTACGTCACGTCCGCGCGACCGTTCCGCCGGGAATACGCCGTGCTCGTGGTGGCCGTTGCCGCGATGGCCGTCGTGCCGCTCCTCCAGGTCCTTCACCAGGTCCTGGAGCTCGGAGCGGATCCAGTCGCGGGTGGCGACCTCGCCGAGGCCGATGCGCAGCGCGGCGATCTCACGGGTCAGGTACTCGGTGTCGGCGATGGAGCGCTCGTTCTGCTTGCGGTCCTGTTCGAGGTTGACCCGGTCGCGGTCGTCCTGCCGGTTCTGCGCGAGCAGGATCAGCGGGGCCGCGTAGGAGGCCTGGAGGGACAGGGCGAGGGTCAGGAAGATGAACGGGTACTCGTCGAACCGCAGGTCACCGGGGGCGGTGATGTTCCACAGCACCCACACGATGATCACGACCGTCATCCAGACGAGAAACCGTCCGGTGCCGATGAAGCGGGCGATCCGCTCGGACAGCCGTCCGAAAGCCTCCGGGTCCCACTCGGGCAGGATCCGGCGGCGCGGCGGCCGGGGCTGGTCCAGGCGCGCGCGGGGCCCGCGGCCGGCGGCGGTCGCACCCGTCGGAGTGCGCTCGCGCGTGCCCTCGCGGTCAGGAGCCATGGGCCGTCATCCCCTCGCCCGTGTCCTCGTCCAGATGGAACTCCGTCTCCCGCCAGTCGTCGGGCAGCATGTGGTCCAGTACGTCGTCCACGGTCACCACGCCCAGCAGCGACCCCGAGTCGTCGACGACGGGCGCCGCGACCATGTCGTACGTCGCGAAGAACCCGGCGACGACCGGCAGCGCGGCGTCCGGCTCCAGGGCTTCGAGGGCCTCGTCCAGGAGCGCGCTGACCAGGGTGTACGGCGGATCGCGCAGCAGGCGCTGGAAGTGGACGGTGCCCAGGTACTTGCCGGTCGGCGTCTCGTCCGGTGGGCGGCAGACATAGACCTGGGCGGCGAGGGCGGGGGACAGATCGGGGTTGCGGATGCGCGCGAGGGCGTCGGCGACGGTGGCGTCCGGGCGCAGGATGATCGGCTCCGTCGTCATCAGACCGCCGGCCGTGTGCTCCTCGTACGCCATCAGGCGGCGCATGTCGGCGGCGTCCGAGGGCTGCATCAGGTTCAGCAGCCGCTCCTGCTCGTCCGTGGGCAGCTCTCCGAGCAGGTCGGCCGCGTCGTCCGGGTCCATGGCCTCCAGGACGTCGGCCGCGCGCTCCTCCTTCAGCTTGCCGAGGATCTCGATCTGGTCGTCCTCGGGGAGCTCCTCGAGGACATCGGCGAGACGCTCGTCGTCCAGGGCCGCGGCGACCTCGGCGCGACGCTTGGGGGAGAGATGGTGCAGGACGTTGGCGAGGTCGGCCGGGCGCAGCTGCTCGAAAGTGGCGAGGAGGTTCTCCGCGCCCTGGCCCTGCTCCTCCAGGGAGAACCCGGTGACGGCGGACCACTCGACGGTCAGCGACTCGCCCCTGGCCCGCCGGAAGGCGCCGCTCCGGCCGCCCCTGCGCACGAACACCTTGTCGATCTCCCAGTCCCGGCGGGCCGGCAGCTGCCCGACGGACAGATCGAGGACGGTGACCTCCTCGCCGCTCTCGACGAGGGTGACGCGCCGGTCGAGCAGCTCGCCGAAGACGAGGCGCTCGGTGGGGCGCTGCTCGAAGCGGCGGACGTTGAGCACACCGGTGGTGATGACCTGGCCGGACTCGATGCTGGTGACGCGGGTCATGGGCAGGAAGATGCGGCGCCGGGTGGACAGTTCGACGACCAGGCCGAGCAGGCGCGGGGGGCGCCGGCCGACGCGCAGCATGACGACCAGATCGCGGACGCGGCCCACCTGGTCGCCGTTCGGGTCGAACGCGGCGACACCGGCGAGGTGCGAGACGAAGATCCGGGGGGCGCCGGCTGCCATGGCTGCGGCTCCTTTTCGTGCGGGGTGTGCCGTGGTGCTGTTGCTGCTGGTCGTGCCGTTTCGCTGACTGTGGCGCTTTTTGCGAATTGCCCGCTCGGGTGGGCTTCAGGCTAGCCCGTCCGGATCCGGTACGCCCTGGTGAGGGGTCCGGACGGACTGGCTCCGCTCGTGCCCCGAACGGCCGGTACGCTGCGGTACGCCGCTCCCGTCACTCGACAGAAAGGCAGCCCCACCTGTGACTGCGATTCCGCGGGGTCGTACGCGCCGGGCCGCGCTGGCGGGCGCCGTGTGCGCGCTGCTCGTGTCGGGAACGGCGCTGACGGGATGCAGTGAGGACCCCGACGAGGGCACCAACGGGGTCGGCAAGCTGTCGGCCGCCGAGATCCAGCGCAAGTCCCGTGCCGCCGCCGACTCCGCCGACGCGGTGCGGCTCTCGGGGAACGTGGTCACCAGTGGGCGCACCTACACCCTCGACATGCAGCTGAAGTCCGACGGCGGAACGGGGTCGGTCACCGCGCAGGGGTCGACGTTCCAGTTGCTGCGGATCGGTGAGCAGCTCTATCTGAAGGCCGACGCCGGCTTCTGGAGCGACGCGGGCACGGACGGCAAGGCGGACGCGGCGGCCGTGGACAAGCTGGGCGGCAAGTATGTGAAGGTGCCGCAGGGCGATCCGTCGTACAAGAAGTTCAGCGGCTTCACGGAGAAGGACGTACTCCTCGGCGGCCTGTTGACGCTGCACGGCAGCCTGGGCAAGGACGGCCACCACGAGCAGGCGGGCACCCGGGTCATCCGCATCACCGGCGACGCCGGTTCCGGCGGCACCCTCGACGTCTCCCTGGAGGGCACCCCGTACCCCCTCCGCCTGACCCGAGGCGGCGACGCGGGCACGCTGACGTTCTCCTCCTGGGGCCAGGACTTCCCCCTGAAGAAGCCGGCCAAGAACGACACGGTGGACTACGGCAAACAGCTGCCGACGTCGTGACCGGCCAGGTCGTGTCCGCTAAGTGCCGCCTGCTCCGCGACCGCCTGACACGACCTAGCGACGCCGCTTCCGCTTGAGCAGCAGTCGCGGGAGGGCCGCGGGAATCGGCCGGCGGGTGACGGCCGGGGAGGGCAGCGGCGCCTCGGCCAGGGAACCGTCCGGCAGCGGGGCGGTGGCGCCGGTGGGCTCCAGGCGCAGGATCCGGCATTCACGCGCCCAGCGCTCGGGCATGGCCTCGCCGTCGGGCGCGTTCAGCCGCTTGCCCTTGAGCTCGGCGACCGTCGCGTCCCACTGCTCCGACCCCGGCGCCAGCTCCACCACCGTCGCCGACCACGCCACCAGCCGGCCGCCCTTGTCCTTGCTGCGGACCGTGACCTCGGCGCCGGCCCCGTCGGCCAGCCCCGGCAGCGGCTGCTCGCCCGGTCCGTCGCCCACGACACACGCTGCACCCTCGTGCCACACGTGCCACAGCGCCCGGGCCGGGACGCCGGGACCCTTGACCCAGATGAGGCCGGACTTCTTCGTGGCCTCCTCGACGAGGGCCTGGTCGAGCAGCTCGCTTGTCATGGCCCCAAGACTATCCAGCGCCGCCCCGAGGGGTCAGAGCCAGCCGTTCCGCTTCAGCGTGCGGTGGATGCCCAGACAGATGGCGACCGTGATGCTCATGATCACCGGGTAGCCGTACTTCCAGTGCGTCTCCGGCATGTAGTCGAAGTTCATCCCGTACACACCGCACACCATCGTCGGTACGGCGATGATCGCGGCCCAGGAGGTGATCTTCCGCATGTCCTCGTTCTGCGCGACCGACGCCTGGGCGAGGTTGGCCTGGAGGATCGAGTTCAGGAGCTCGTCGAAGCCGATGACCTGCTCGTGCACGCGCGCGACATGGTCGGCGACGTCCCGGAAGTACTTCTGGATGTCGGGGTCGATCAGCCGCATCGGCCGCTCGCTCAGCAGCTGCATGGGACGCAACAGCGGCGACACCGCCCGCTTGAACTCCAGCACCTCGCGCTTGAGTTGGTAGATCCGCCCCGCGTCCGTACCGCGCGGCGCGCCCTTGCGGCCCGGCGAGAAGACCTCGGTCTCCACCTCGTCGATGTCGTCCTGCACGGCGTCGGCGACGGCGATGTACCCGTCGACGACATGGTCGGCGATGGCGTGCAGCACGGCCGAGGGGCCCTTGGCGAGCAGTTCGGGGTCGTCCTGGAGGCGGTGTCGCAGCGCCCGCAGCGAGCCCTGCCCGCCGTGCCGGACGGTGATGAAGAACTCCCGGCCCGTGAAGCACATGACCTCGCCGGTCTCGACGACCTCGCTGTTGGCGGTGAGTTCGTCGTGCTCGACGTAGTGGATGGTCTTGAAGACGGTGAACAGGGAGTCGTCGTAGCGCTCCAGCTTGGGCCGCTGGTGGGCCTGCACCGCGTCCTCGACGGCCAGCGGGTGCAGCCCGAACTCGCCCGCGATACCGGAGAATTCCTCCTCGGTCGGCTCGTGCAGCCCGATCCACACGAAGCCCCCGTCGCGCCGCACCTGGCGCATCGCCTCGTGCGGGGTCAGCGCGTTCTCGGTGGTCACGCGCCGCCCGTCGCGGTAGACGGCACAGTCGACGACGGCCGACGGCGTCGCGGGGTCGCGGGTGGTGTCGTAAGCGCCGTTGTCCTTGCGCAGCGAGACGCGGGACGGGCGGACCACGGCACGCAGGTCGCGAATCATCGACATGAGCAGGCTCCTTCGCAACGGGCAACGAAGCGTCGGTAACCGCAGCACGGTTGGAACTGCCCGGAATGGGGACGTCCTGACCTCAGGATGTTTGGTACGTCCACAAAGCGGGGAGCACCGCACCGTTGCGGTGATGGGCTTCGTTGCTGATTCAGATCGGACCGATCAGGCAAAGCGAAACGAAGTGCTCTTCCGGGTAGGACGCAAGCATGAGAGGACGGCGGTCAGCCGGAGCGGAACAGCCGAATCAGCTACATCAGTGGCGGGAAGAGCGAGTGGTACTGCACGGTCGACTTCGATCCATGACAGCCCCACCTCCTCCGGCCGGTCCCTCGTGAGGGACGTTCCATACCCCGTCAAGGGTTCCCCGTAGGGGAGTATTCAGGCGTCGGGACTCGATTGCGACGCTTCTGCGTGCTGCCCCGAACACCGGCCAAGAGTATCAGCCGACTGAAGTGTCAAGGCGCTGCTTTGCCGGGTACTGACGAGTTCTATGCTCGCCGCATGGCTGATGTTCTTCCTCTGGTCGAGGCCCGGTTGCGCAGCGCGCTGGGCGAACCGGACGCGCGCGCGGCAGTCACCTTCCTCGGTACGGAACGCATCGAGGTGCTCCGTTTCCAGGAGGGCGACATCGTCCGCTACGCCACGCTCGGCATGTCCGCACAGCCCATGAACGACCCCACCGCGATGGTCGCCGACCCGGTCGCGGGCCCCCGCGCCGAGCTGGTCCTCTCCGTCCGCTCCGGGGTCGCCGATACCGACAAGGTGCTTCGCCCGCTCGCCGTGCTCGCCGCGTCCCCGCAGGTGGAGGGTGTGATCGTGGCCCCCGGAGCCTCCCTGGACGTCGGTGAGCCGCTGTGGCCCGGCGCCCCCTTCACCTCGGTGCTGGTCGCCGAGCCGGGCGGCCTGATCGAGGACCTGGAGCTCGACGGGCCCGCCGGGCCGGTCGCCTTCCTGCCGCTGCTGCCCATGACCCCGAACGAGGCCGCCTGGAAGCGTGTGCACGGCGCCCAGGCCCTCCAGGAGCGCTGGCTGGCCGGCGGGACGGATCTGCGGGATCCCGCCCGCAGGTCCGTCCCGCTGGAGTGAGTAACCTCACCAACCGGTGGCCGAAAAGCATCAGTTGGCGAACACGGTGACCGGGTCCCCGGCCGCGTGCTTCGGCCGGAGCTCCGCCGCCTCGTGCGTGAGCGCCCTCCGCCGTACGACGACCACGAGCGCGCCCGCGAGGGCGGTGACCGTCGCCGCGGCGAACGGGACGCGGACACTGCCGGTCCACTCCTCGATCCTCGGCGCGAAGAACGGCGCCGCAGCCGCCGCGAACCACCGGACGAAGTTGTAGCCCGCGCTCGCCACCGGGCGCGGGGCATCCGAGACGCCGAGGGCCAGCTCCGTGTAGACGGTGTTGTTCACGCCGATGAACGCGCCGGACAGGATCGTGCAGACGACGGCGGTGGTGTGGCCGCCGTAGCCGAGGACGAGTACGTCCGCGGCGAGCAGCACCAGGGAGCCGCCGAGCACCTTCAGTGAGCCGAACCGCTTCTGCATGCGCGGCGCCACGATCACCGAGAACACGGCGAGCAGCACACCCCAGGCGAAGAACACCGCACCCGAGCGGTACGGGCTCATGTCGAGCACGAACGGTGTGAAGGCCAGCACGGTGAAGAACGTGTAGTTGTAGAAGAACGCCGAGACCGCCGTGGCCGCCAGGCCCCCGTGGCCGAGCGCCTTCACGGGGTCCAGGAGCGAGGTCCTGCGGGCCGGCTTCGGCTGCTCCTTGAGGAAGGCCGCGATGCACAGGAAGCCGACGGCCATCAGGAAGGCCGTACCGAAGAACGGGTAGCGCCAGCTCGCGTCCCCGAGCAGCGCGCCCAGCAGTGGACCGCATGCCATGCCGAGGCCCAGCGCGGACTCGTACAGCAGGATCGCCGCCGCGCTGCCGCCGGCCGCCGCCCCGACGATGACCGCGAGGGCCGTGGAGACGAACAGGGCGTTGCCGAGTCCCCAGCCCGCCCGGAAGCCGACCAGTTCGCCGACCGAGCCGGAGGTCCCCGAGAGTCCGGCGAAGACGACCACGAGGGCGAGGCCGAGCAGCAGCGTTCGGCGCCCGCCGATACGGCTGGAGACGAACCCGGTGAGCAGCATCGCCACGGCGGTGATGAGGAAGTACGAGGTGAAGAGCAGGGAGACTTGGCCGGCCGTGGCATTCAGGCCGCTGGCGATGGACGGCAGGATCGGGTCGACGAGCCCGATGCCCATGAAGGCCACGACGGACGCGCCGGCGGTCGCCCAGACGGCCTTCGGCTGCCGGAGGATGCCGCCCGCTCCCGCGTCGAGGGGGTCCATTCCGTTCTCCAATCCCGACGGTGCTGGTTGGTTGATTGCGTGGTCGATGCAAAGAATATATTAGCTAATCTAATTAATGTCAGCTACATCTAAATAGGTGCGCGCGGGTTCCGTCCGGACGGGTGATCGTCCTTGACGTGACGCACAAGGGGTAGGACCGTGGGGCCCTATGAGGGGCGAACCCAGTTGCCCGAAGTGTGGTGGCCGGGTCAGGGCTCCCGGACTCTTCGCCGACACCTGGCAGTGTGCTGTGCACGGCACCGTGCATCCGGTGCAGCCCGTGATCCCGCCCAGCGTCGAGGCCCTCGGCGTCGTGGTGCACCGCACACAGGTGCCGGTGTGGATGCCGTGGCCGCTGCCGATCGGCTGGCTGTTCACGGGTGTCGCGAGTGCGGGCGACGACCGCGGCGGCGGCCGTGCCACCGCCGTGGCCTGCTCCGGGCCCGGCCCGCTCGGCGGCATGGGGGAGTTGATCCTGGTCGCCGAGGAACTCGGCGTCGGCCTCGGCGCGCGCTATGCCGGCATGGACGGCCCGGACCCCGGGCTGTACATGAACGTCGAGAAGCCGCCCCAGGTCAAAGTCCTCGCCGCCGGCCGCCCCACGCCGCTGTGGCATGTCTCCGGCACCCCCGACGACCGTGCCGTCTTCGCGGGGGAGGCGCTCGGGATGTGGCTGTGGGCGGTGGTGTGGCCCGAGCAGTCCGGGTTGTTGATGTACGACGAGATGGTGCTGACGGACCTGCGGGACGCCGGCGCCGAGGTGGATCTGGTGCCGTGCGGGGCGCTCTCGCCGCGCTTGCTGGAGCCGTAGGGGCCCTGGGGTCGTAGGGCGCCTGGGGCTGCGGGCCGCAGGCGTGGGCCGCGGGCGTGGGCCGCGGGCATCGGGGGCGTGCGCGGCTGTCGGTGGTCCGGGTCTCGCGGTCGGTCGGCGTGTGCGGCTGTCGGTGGTCCGGGGTCTCGCGGTCGGTCGGCGTGTGCGGCAATGTCGGTGGTCCGGGCCTCGTGGCCGGTCGGCGTGTGCGGCTGTCGCTGTCTGTGTTCGGTGGCCGGTCACGCCGTTCCGCGCGCCCTGCGGGTCGGGTGTAGGGGGCGCTAGTGGGGTGCGGGTGTGACAGGGGTCGTTGAAAATGCGGTTATCCTTGAGCGGCCCTTTCCGTTTCGTCGTCGTCTGGAGTCCGTGTCGTGCGTATCGACCTGCACACCCACTCCACCGCTTCCGACGGCACGGACACGCCGGCCGAGCTGGTGCGGCGTGCCGCCGCGGCCGGGCTGGACGTGGTGGGGCTCACCGATCACGACACCACCCGCGGGTACGCCGAGGCGATCGCCGCGCTGCCGGCGGGGCTCACCCTCGTCACCGGCGCCGAGCTGTCCTGCCGTGTCGATGGCATCAGCATGCACATGCTCGCCTACCTCTTCGACCCCGAGGAGCCCGCGCTGCTCGCGGAGCGTGAGCTGGTGCGCGACGACCGGGTTCCCCGGGCCCGGGGCATGGTCGCCAAGCTCAACGCGCTGGACGTGCCCGTCACCTGGGAGCAGGTGCTGCGCATCGCCGGTGACGGCTCGGTCGGACGCCCGCACGTCGCCTCCGCGCTGGTCGAGCTCGGGGTCGTACCGACCGTGGGAGACGCCTTCACCGAGGACTGGCTCGCCGACGGCGGACGGGCCTACGTCGCGAAGCACGAGACCGATCCGTTCGAGGCGATCCGGCTGATCAAGGCCGCGGGCGGCGTCGCGGTCTTCGCGCACCCGGCCGCGAGCAAGCGGGGCCGGACGGTGCCGGACGCCGCGATCGCGAAGATGGCCGCGGCCGGACTCGACGGCATCGAGGTCGACCACATGGACCACGACCCCGACGCGCGGGCGCGACTGCGCGGGCTCGCGAAGGAGCTCGGGCTGCTGGCGACGGGGTCGAGCGACTACCACGGCAGCCGCAAGACCTGCGTGCTCGGGGAGTACACGACCGATCCCGAGGTGTACGGCGAGATCACGCGACGGGCGACCGGGGCGTTTCCCGTGCCGGGGGCCGGCGGGAACTGAGCCGGTCACCTTCCTGTCCGTCACGGCACCCGGCACCGTCGGCTCTGCCCACGCGTTCCGCCTCGCGGAACGTCTGCCCACAGCGGTAGTGCTGCCTGCCCACCGCGCGTTCACTCACCTCGCAAGGCCATCTCCGTATGTTCGACGTCGCCGTCTTCGGCTCCCTCTTCCTGACCCTCTTCGTCATCATGGATCCCCCTGGGATCACCCCGATCTTCCTCGCCCTCACCGCGGGCCGGCCGGCCAAGGTGCAGCGGCGCATGGCCTTCCAGGCCGTCTGTGTGGCCGGCGCGGTGATCACGGTCTTCGGGCTCCTCGGCCACCAGATCCTCAACTACCTGCATGTCTCCGTCCCCGCGCTGATGATCGCGGGCGGGCTGCTGCTCCTGCTGATCGCGCTCGACCTGCTCACCGGCAAGACGGACGAGCCGAAGCAGACCAAGGACGTCAACGTCGCCCTCGTACCGCTCGGCATGCCGCTGCTGGCCGGGCCGGGTGCGATCGTGTCGGTCATCCTCGCCGTGCAGAAGGCCGGCAGCGTCGCCACGCAGGTTTCCGTGTGGTCGGCGATCCTCGCCATCCATGTCGTGCTGTGGCTCGTGATGCGGTACTCGCTGCTGATCATCCGGGTCATCAAGGACGGCGGCGTGGTCCTGGTGACGCGGCTCGCGGGCATGATGCTGTCGGCGATCGCCGTGCAGCAGATCATCAACGGCGTCACCCAGGTCATCAAGGGAGGCTGAGGCCCGCCCGGCCTCGCCACGCACAAGGGCCCCGTACGGCGTCACTGCCGTACGGGGCCCTGAGTCATCGGCAATCAGCTCAGAACACTACGAGCCGTAGATTCAGAAAATCACGAGGCCGTATGTCACGAGGCCGTGGTTTCGGTCGGGCGGATCCAAAGACGCTGGCCGACAGCGGCGGCCTGCTGAACGATCCGGTTGACGGAGGCGGCGTCCACGACGGTGCTGTCCACGGCCGTGCCGTCGACCTCGTCGAGTCGCATGATCTCGAAGCGCATGGCTTCTCCCTTCGTCTGGTCATCCTCCTGAGGAGAACTACTCGGTTACACACGTATGCAACGGTGAGTGAGGGTCAAACATTCCCTACGCTAAAGAAAATTTTCGATTGGCTAACTACTGACCGGTAAGCGGCTGCTGAGAGACCGATGCGGGACCGACCGGGACCGGTTGTGTTCGCAGCGTGACCGCCGGGACAATGGAGACGATGAACGACGACCTCGCGGCGCTCGGCGCCCGCATCGACCGCACCAACGAGCTGCTGCAACGCATGCTCGCCGAGGTGGCGAAGACGCCCTCCACCCATGCGATCTTCGTCGACGCGGGCTATCTGTACGCCGCTGCGGGCAGGCTGGTCGCCGGAACGGAGGACCGCCGGGCCTTCGATCTGGACGCCGAGGGGCTGATCGAGGCACTCATCGACAAGGCGCGCACGATCTTCGCGGACAGCAGGCTGCTGCGGGTCTACTGGTACGACGGCGCCCGGCGCCGCATCCACACGGCGGAGCAGCAGTCGATCGCCGAGCTGCCCGATGTGAAGGTGCGGCTGGGCAATCTCAACGCCAACAACCAGCAGAAAGGCGTCGACTCCCTCATCAGGACCGACCTGGAATCACTGGCCCGCCATCGCGCCATCAGCGACGCGGCCCTGCTCGGCGGGGACGAGGACCTGGTGTCGGCGGTCGAGGCGGCACAGGGGTACGGGGCGCGGGTGCACCTGTGGGGCATCGAGGCACCGGAGGGCCGCAACCAGGCCGAGCCGCTGCTCTGGGAGGTCGACAGCCAGCGCACCTTCGACCTCGACTTCTTCAAGCCGTACGTCTCCCGGCGTACCGCCGCCGCCTTCGAGACCGCGGGTGCGCGGCCCACCCGCGAGGACGTCCGGTTCGTCGGCGCCCAGATCGCCGCGAAGTGGCTCGTGGCGCGCGGGCGGGAGTCCCTGGTGGAACTGCTGCCCGGGCACCCGTATCTGCCCGGGTCGGTGGACCAGGATCTACTGGTGGAGGCCGAGGGGCTGCTCCAGTACTCGCTGCGCGGGCAGGCGGATCTGCGGCGGGCGCTGCGCGACGGGTTCTGGGAGCACCTCCAGGCGCAGTACTAGGCGAGCGCTGGTGCCGTACCGGGCGGGCACTGGCCAGGCGAGCGCTAGGCGTCCGTGGGCGCGGTGGCGGACGCGTCCGGCCCGTCGACGCTCTCCCAGAAGTCGGCGACGGCCCGGGCGGTGAGCAGGGGCTGGTCGGCGTTGGGGGAGTGCTCGGCGCCGGGGATGATGCTGCGGCGGGCCTTCAGCCGTACGGCCATGTCGTCGAGCAGGGGAACCGGCCAGGTGTCGTCACTCGCGCCGGACAGCACATGGAACGGCAGCGGGAGAGCGGCGAGTTCGTCGACGCGGTCCGGTTCTGTGGTCAACTGCCGTCCCGTGGCGATGAGTTGAGCGGGCTTCGTGCCGAGCCAGCGGCGGCGCAGCAGCTCCGGACCGCCGATGCCGCGCGCCGGTCCGCCGACTTCCTCCGGCGGTCCCATCGCGAGGATCGCCTCCCAGGTCTCGGCCATCGTCATCACCGCCAGCGCGTCCCGCAGCAGCTTCACACGCTGCTGCTGGGAGTCGGAGATCTGCGCCGGGCCGGACGCCATGAGGGTCAGCGAACGAAACGGCGTGTGGTCCAGCAGGACGGCGGCACGGGCGATCTGGCCGCCCAGGGAGTGGCCGAGGAGGTGGAGCGGACTGTCACCGGTCTCCAGCGCCGCCGCCTGGGCCAGCACATCCCTGGCCAACTCGCCCCGCGCGTAAGCCGATTCGTCGTCCTCGGGGCCGTCCGACTCGTGCTGCCCGCGTCCGTCCACGGCGATCGTGCGGTAGCCGCGCGCCGCGAACGGCTCATGCATCAGCGTGAAGTCCTCCTTGCTGCCCGTGAACCCGGGGAGCAGCAGGGCGGCACCTCGGGGTTCGACGCCGGGGGCGACGGGGTGGTCGACCACGGCGAAGGCGCCACGTGAAGTGTGGAGGGGGTAGGCGCGGGCGTTCGGGGGCGGCGTGAAGGCGGGTTCGGTGGTCACGGGGGGAGGGTAGCGGGCGGAGCGGGCGGTGGCGCGGGTCGGGGCGGCCGTCGGGGCGGACATCGGGAAGAACATCGGGACGGCTCGGATCGCCGGCACCGACGTGTGCTGCACCGCCTCGGGTCATCCCGGGGGATCCGGACGGCATCCGGGAGAATGCCGACGGCCCGGCCCCACGCGTGGTGGGACCGGGCCGTCGTACGGGACTCAGCTCTCCGCGGGCTCCGCGGCGGCCGTGGCCTTGCGGGTACGGCGGCGAGGCGCGGGCGCCTCCGTGGCCGTGGGTTCCTGCGTGGCCTGCGCCGGGATGCCCGCGGCCGGGGCGGAGGACGCCGCGGTCTTGCGGGTGCGGCGTGCCTTGGGCTTGGCCTCGGCGGCCTCCGGGTCCGCGACGGTCGCCGCGGTGGCCTTGCGGGTCCGGCGCGGCTTGGCCTCCGTGGCCTCGGCCGTGTCGACGGCTTCCTCGGCGGTGGCCGCGGTCTTGCGGGTGCGGCGTGCCTTGGGCTTGGCCTCGGCGGCCTCCGGCTCCGCGACGGTCGCCGCGGTGGCCTTGCGGGTCCGGCGCGGCTTGGCCTCAGTGGCCTCGGCCGTGTCGACGGCTTCCTCGGCGGTGGCCGCGGCCTTGCGGGTGCGGCGCACCTTCGGCTTGGCCTCCGTGCCCTCGGCCGTGTCGACCGCCGCCTCGGGGGCGACCGCGGTCTTACGGGTCCGGCGCGTCTTCGGCTTGGCCTCCTCGGCCTCCGGCTCCTGGGCCGTCTGCGCCGGCACCGTGGCAGCGTCGGCGGTGGCCGCGGTCTTGCGGGTGCGGCGTGCCTTCGGCTTGGCCTCGGCGGCCTCCGCCGTGTCGACGGCCGTCTCCGGCGCGGTCGGCTCGGCGGCAGTCGCTGCCTTACGCGTACGGCGGCGCGGCTTGGCCTCGGTCGCCTCCGGGGCGTCGGCCGCCGGGGTCTCCCGTACGGCCTCGGTGTTGCCCTCGGCGGTGTCGACGGCCGTCTCCGCGGCGACGGTCGCCTTGCGGGTGCGACGGCGCGGCTTGGCGGCGGGTGCTTCCTGCGGCTGCGAGTCCTGTGCGACCTGCGTGGCCTCCGGAGCCGCGACGGTCTCCGGCGCCGGCGCGGCGATCTCGGGCGTCGTCGCGACCGTCTCGGCCGAAGTCGCCTTCGCCTCGGCCGACTTGCGGGTCCGACGGCGGCGCGGCTTGGCCGTGGTCTCCTCGACGGTGTCCAGGGCCGGGCCCTCCGCCGTCGTCACGGCAGCCTCGGCGGCGTCCGCGGCGGCGGTCGTTGCGGCGGTCGTGGCGACCGGGGCCGACTCGGCCGCCGCCCCGCCGCGGGTACGCCGACGGCGGCGCGGGGTGCGAGCGGTGCCCGACTCCGCCGTGGCGGACTCGGCCGACTCGTCCGGCGTAGGCGTACCGGCGGGCGCCGAGGTGGCGTCCAGCGGGGTCCCGCCGCGCGTACGGCGACGGCGACGCGGCGTACGCGCCGGGCGTTCGCGCTCGCGGTCGGACGAGGACGAACGGGACTCGTCCCGGCCGCCCCGGCCACCGCGACCGCGCGCACCGCGGCCACCGGTCTCGCCGAGGTCCTCCAGCTCCTCCGCCGCCAGCCCGGCGCGGGTGCGCTCCGAGCGGGGCAGGACACCCTTGGTGCCCGCGGGGATCTTCAGTTCCTCGAAGAGGTGCGGGGACGTGGAGTACGTCTCCGGCGGGTCGTTGAAGTTGAGCTCCAGCGCCTTGTTGATCAGCTGCCAGCGCGGGATGTCGTCCCAGTCGACCAGCGTGATCGCCGTACCCGAGGCGCCCGCGCGGCCGGTGCGGCCGATGCGGTGCAGGTACGTCTTCTCGTCCTCCGGCGACTGGTAGTTGATGACGTGGGTCACGCCCTCGACGTCGATGCCGCGCGCGGCGACATCGGTGCAGACGAGGACATCCACCTTGCCGTTGCGGAAGGCACGCAGCGCCTGCTCACGGGCGCCCTGGCCGAGGTCGCCGTGGACCGCGCCCGAGGCGAAGCCGCGCTGCTGCAGCTGGTCGGCGAGGTCGGCCGCCGTGCGCTTGGTGCGGCAGAAGACCATGGCCAGTCCCCGGCCGTCGGCCTGCAGTATGCGCGCGACCATCTCCGGCTTGTCCATGTTGTGCGCGCGGTAGACGTGCTGCGCGATGTTCGCGACGGTCACGCCCTCGTCGTCCGGCGCGGTGGCGCGGATGTGGGTCGGCTGCGACATGTAGCGGCGGGCGAGGCCGATGACCGCGCCCGGCATGGTCGCCGAGAACAGCATGGTCTGGCGCCGGGCCGGCAGCATGTCGATGATCTTCTCGACGTCGGGCAGGAAGCCCAGGTCGAGCATCTCGTCGGCCTCGTCGAGGACGAGCGCCTTGATGTGCTTGAGGTTGAGCTTCTTCTGGCCCGCGAGGTCCAGCAGTCGCCCGGGGGTGCCGACGATCACGTCGACGCCCTTCTTCAGGGCCTCGACCTGCGGCTCGTAGGCCCGGCCGCCGTAGATGGCGAGGACGCGTACGTTACGCACCTTGCCCGCGGTCAGCAGGTCGTTGGTGACCTGCGTGCACAGCTCGCGGGTGGGGACGACGACGAGCGCCTGCGGGGCGTCGGTGAGCGCCTCGGGCTGGGCGCGGCCGGCCTCCACGTCGGCGGGGACGGTGACGCGCTCCAGAAGCGGGAGACCGAAGCCCAGCGTCTTGCCGGTGCCGGTCTTGGCCTGGCCGATGACGTCCGTGCCGGAGAGGGCGACGGGGAGGGTCATCTCCTGGATGGGGAAGGGATTGACGATGCCGACGGCCTCAAGGGCCTCGGCGGTCTCGGGAAGGATTCCGAGCTCTCGGAAAGTCGTAGTCAGGGTGCTGCCTCTTCTGTGTACGCGGTGCGAGGCGAGCGCGGGGGTCTTGACGGACCGTGTCGGGGACGTCGGCTGCCATACGGTCGGGCCGTAGGACACGGGACCACTGCCGACGCTCTAGCGCTCGTACCGCTGAGGGTGTCCCTCCGGTCGTCGTACGCACAGTGCCGTACGGCCGGGGAGGGCTGTCGGGTCGGAGCCGATCGGGCCACCGACCGGGCATCCTCATAACGTGCGGCCCGTCGAGATACGTCTGAGTACTCAGCGGGCGCATTACCACCATACCCCGGAATCGCGCACATGCGATGGCCGAATTGGTCACGTAGTCGGCGTCACACTGATTGACCAGGGCCTTCCGTGACGCGATGAGCGGGCTATTGTGCGCTTCATGACGACGCCTGACAACACCCCTGACGCCTCCGACACCGCCGACTCCACCGTCGAACACACCGGGGTCGCCGCCCAGGACTGGGCGCAGGCCTCGGCCGATCCGCAGTACCGGGCCGCTGTCGTCGATCTGCTCGGCGCGCTGGCCTACGGCGAGCTGGCGGCGTTCGAGCGGCTGGCGGAGGACGCGAAGCTGGCGCCGACGCTGGCGGACAAGGCGGAGCTGGCGAAGATGGCGTCGGCCGAGTTCCACCACTACGAGAAGCTGCGGGACCGGCTCACCGACATCGGGGCCGAGCCCACGCAGGCCATGGAGCCGTTCGTCGCCGCCCTGGACGGGTTCCACAAGCAGACGGCTCCGTCGGACTGGCTCGAGGGGCTGGTGAAGGCGTACGTCGGTGACTCGATCGCCAGTGACTTCTACCGGGAGGTCGCGGCCCGGCTCGACTCGGACACGCGCGGGCTGGTGCTGGCCGTGCTCGACGACACCGGGCATGCCTCGTTCGCCGTGGAGAAGGTGCGCGCGGCGATCGACGCCGATCCGCGCGTGGGCGGACGGCTCGCGCTGTGGGCGCGACGGCTGATGGGCGAGGCGCTGTCGCAGTCGCAGCGCGTGGTCGCCGACCGGGACGCACTGTCGACGATGCTCGTGGGCGGCGTCGCGGACGGGTTCGACCTCGCCGAGGTCGGCAAGATGTTCTCGCGGATCACCGAGGCGCACACCAAGCGGATGGCCGCGCTGGGCCTCGCGGCTTAGTGGTGGGGTGCCTGGTGCCCGGTGCCCGGTGCCCGGTGCCCGGTGCCCGGTGCCTCGTGCCTCGTGCGGTGTCGGGCCTCGTCTTCGAAGCCGGGTGCGGCGTGTGACGCGGGCCGGGGCCGATCGGTGAGCCCCGGCCTCGGCCCCGCAGGCGCGTCACGACTCCGGCGGCCGGTCCTCGGGGTCTACGCGGTCGCCGAGTGACGGCGGAGTCTTCCCGCCGGGCGTACCAGCAGGGAGAGCGAGGCGGCGGAGACGATCGCGGCGCCGACGAGGATCACCAGGAGGTTGGCGAAGTCCAGCGCGGTGTGCGTGAGGAAAGCGCCGAAGAGAGCACCGGCGACGCCTGTCGGCAGGACCAGCGAGCGGGTGGGCAGACGGTGCGGCAGCCGGTGGACGGCAGCCCACGCCAGGGCCAGGCCGAGGATCGCGGAGCTGAGCGCTTCCAAGAGCATGTTGGGGTCCCTCCCACATGGCCGGCCTGCTCAAATCGGTCGTAGCCCGTCATACCCCTGACCTGCGGAATGCAATCCTCCCCTGTGATCGAACCGTGCTCCATTCGTGGAGGAGTCCAGGGGTACGGCGGGACAGCGGAAGCGGTGGGAGCTGAAGCAGCAGGGCCCGGCGACCTGAGTCGCCGGGCCCTGCTGTCACGCCTGTCTGTCGGCGTCTTCCTACAGCGCGCCGAAGCCCACCTTGCGCGGGGCCGGCTCGCCGAGCTCCACGTACGCGAGACGGTCGGCCGGGACCAGGACCTTACGGCCGTGCTCGTCCACGAGGCTCAGCAGCTGCGACTTGCCGGCCAGCGCCTCGGACACGGCCCGCTCGACCTCCTCGGCGCTCTGACCGCTCTCCAGAACGATCTCGCGGGGCGCGTGCTGCACGCCGATCTTGACCTCCACGGCTATGTCCCTCCGACGGTCAGTGAAGTGCGCGACCTTCCGCGCTGTACCCAGCACACATTAGCCCGGTGAGGGGACGTGCACCCTCCGCCCGAGAACGCCAGGAGCGAACAGCGGACGGGAACAAACGCCCCGCACACGCGTGTGCGTACCGGACGTACGTGCCGGTGCGGCGCCCCGCGCGCGTGCGCGTCGCGTCAGTGGTGCTCGGAGCCGTGCAGCGGGAAGCCGGCGATACCACGCCAGGCCAGCGAGGTGAGCAGCTGCACCGCCTGGTCGCGCGGCACGCTGCGGTCGCTGTGCAGCCAGGAACGGGCCACCACCTGGGCGAGGCCGCCGAGGCCGGAGGCCAGCAGCATCGACTCCGCGCGCGAGAGGCCGGTGTCCTCGGCGATGACGTCGCAGATCGCCTCCGCGCAGTCGTTCGTGACCTTGTCGACGCGCTCGCGCACGGCGGGCTCGTTGGTCAGGTCCGACTCGAAGACCAGGCGGAAGGCGCCGCCGTCGTCCTCGACGTACGCGAAGTACGCGTCCATGGTCGCCCTGACCCGCTGCTTGTTGTCGGTCGTCGACGCGAGGGCGTGCCGTACAGCCTGGATCAGGGACTCGCAGTGCTGGTCCAGCAGCGCGAGGTAGAGGTCGAGCTTGCCCGGGAAGTGCTGGTAGAGCACCGGCTTGCTGACTCCGGCGCGCTCGGCGATGTCATCCATCGCGGCAGCGTGGTAGCCCTGCGCGACGAAGACCTCCTGGGCAGCGCCCAGCAGCTGGTTCCGTCGGGCACGGCGCGGCAGGCGCGTGCCCCGCGGGCGTGCCGCCTCTGTCTGCTCGATGGCTGTCACGCCGCCTCCCAATGTCGTCCACATGCGGTGTGCGCCGCGTCGCCATCGTACTTTTCGGTAACCCGGGTGTGCGCGGTACGAGCGCAGAATTTCACGGACCGGACGGTGACGAAAGTCGCGCAGAGGGTTTGAAACCGGTGCGGAACGGGCAAGGGGGCGCCTCTTTCCTGTTCAGCGACGCTCCGAGCGGGCCGGGGTCACCGATAGTCGTCCTCGTCGATGGAGACGACGCGCGCCTGTTCGACCAGATCCGCCTCGTTGGCCCGGTCCGGGTCCACGCCGGTGAGCGGGTCGTCGCGGTCCGGCCGTACATCGGCGTGCTGTTCGGCCGCGTCGGCCGGAGGGGCCTCCACGTCGAACTCCTGGTCTTCCTCGACGTCCTCGTCCGTGAAGGTCTCGGGGTCGGTGGGATCGACGGCCATGGCGGGCTCCCTTCCTAGAACGTCCCCGGAGGGCACGACGTCCCTGGGTGAAGCAGGGGCACTCCTACGGGTGCCCTGCGTACGAGCCTAGGAGACACCGATTTCGGACGCTATGCCATGCGCGGGGGGATCCTCGGGCGATTGCGGCGGGTGTCGGACTGATCGGCGACCGAGGGCGGAACGATCGGCGGACCGATGGACGGAACGATTCGGCGGACCGATCAGGACCGCTTCGGCTGCTTCAGGACTGCTTTCGGACGGCTTCAGGACTGCTTTCGGACGGCTTCAGGACTGCTTTCGGACGGCTTCCGTGAGCGTGACGTCCGAGTCCGCGTTCCCCGGACCGGAATCTGCCATGTACGTGTCGACTTGTGATGGCGAACACATGAACCACGACGTGATCGTCTCGTAACATTGCCGCATGTCTTCGACCGAGCTCCCGTCCGTGCCGGCCGCCAATGTGCTGCCCAAGGTGTCGGCCGTCAGGGTCGCGGAGGGCGAGCGCCTGCGGTCGGTCGGGCTGCCGGGGATCACGCTGACGGTGCGGTCGAGGCCCCCCGCGCGCGAGGGGCTGCCGCCCGCGCTGTACGTCCACGGGCTCGGCGGTTCCTCCCAGAACTGGTCGGCGCTGATGGAGCGGCTCGACGGCGAGGTCGACTGCGAGGCCGTCGACCTGCCGGGCTTCGGCGACTCGCCGCCACCGGACGACGGCGACTACTCGATCACCGCGCACGCACGCGCGGTGATCCGTTATCTGGACTCCTCCGGCCGCGGCCCCGTTCACCTCTTCGGCAACTCGCTCGGCGGCGCGGTCACCACGCGCGTCGCCGCGGTGCGCCCCGACCTCGTCCGTACCCTCACCCTCGTGTCGCCCGCGCTGCCGGAGCTCCGCGTCCAGCGCACCGCCGTGCCCACGGGGCTGCTGGCGGTGCCCGGGGTGACCGCGCTCTTCACCCGGATCACCAGGCGGTGGACGGCGGAGCAGCGGGTCCGGGGCGTGACGCGCCTTTGCTACGGCGACCCCGGGCTCGTGACGCCGGAAGGGTTCCGCAACGCGGTCCAGGAGATGGAACGCCGGCTGCAACTGCCGTACTTCTGGGACGCGATGACCCGTTCCGCACGGGGGCTGGTCAACGCGTACACGCTGGGCGGGCAGCACGCGCTGTGGCGCCAGGCCGAGCGGGTGCTGGCGCCGACGCTGCTCATCTACGGCGGCCGGGACCAGCTCGTGGGCTACCGCATGTGCCGCAAGGCCGCGCGCAGCTTCCGTTCCTCCCGACTGCTGACCCTGCCGGAGGCCGGGCACGTGGCGATGATGGAGTATCCCGATCTGGTCGCCCGCGCGTTCCGAGAGTTCGCCGCCGAGGTGGGGGAACCGCCGGGCGCCGGTCGTTCCGGTGGCGAGAGGGCCGCTGGGGACGCGGACAGGGACAAGGCCGTGACCGAGAACGCGGGGAGCTGAGGCGCGAAGTGGGACGCCACAGTCGCCGCGGGCTCGCCGCCCAGCGCGACGCCGCGGAAGCAACCGCACGACAGGGGGCCCGGGCGGCACAGCCCGAGGCCGGCCCGGCCCAGCGGGGCCCCTCCGTGCCGGGACCGCATGGAGGTCCGGGTCCGGGTCCGGGCGAGGCTCAGGGGAGTTGGACGACGGGTGCGGTGCCGGCGTACGGCGGACGGGGCGCGTCGGACGGCACGCCCGCGCAGGGGGTTCCGAGGTTCCCCGACGGCACGCCCGCGCACGGCTTCCCGGCTTTCTCCGACGGCACACCGGCGCACGGCTTCCCCGGGCTCCCCGACGGCACCCCCGGCCACGGCATCCCGCAGACCCGTGCCGGGCACCCCGAGCAGCGTGAACCCGGTGGCGGGTGGGGCGAGCTGAAGGGGCGGACCGGGGTCGCTTACGGCGCTCCCGGGGTGGCGGGCGCTCCGTCGGCCACCGGAGCCTCCCTGCCCCGCCCCCGGCGGGCGTCCCCGTCCGAGGGGCCCCGGCAGGACTACCTCGCCGCCTTCGGCGAGGACACCGACGTCTTCGCGCCCCTCAGGCCCGAGGCCCCGCACACCTCCGATCCGTACGCCTCCGACCAGTACGCCTCCGTCACCGACTGGGACCCCGGTCCCGGCGTCGGAGTGGCTGGCGACACCGACGCCGACGCCGAGCGACCGCCGACCGGCGAGCCCGTGGTGGGCAAGGGCGGCAAGGGCCGTGCGTTCACCGGCATCGCGGCGGCAGCCGTGGTCACCGCGCTGGCCGTGGTCGTCGCCGGTCAGGTCGCACAGGGCGGGGACGACGCCGACGTTCAGTCGCAGTCCTCCACCGATCAGGCGAGGGACGCGCGCGACCCCGCCTCGCGCGGGGACGGACGGCCGACGCCCTCCGGTCCGCCGAGCGCGACGCCCCTGACGTACGAGCAGAAGATGGGCGAGAAGTACGCGCTCGGTGCCACGGTCGAGGGGTCGGGGAAGTTCGACGCGATTCCGGGGATCGACAAGGCGCCCGGCACGGGACAGAAGTTCACCTATCGCGTGGATGTGGAGCAGGGGCTCGGGCTCGACGGTGAACTCTTCGCCGAGGCCGTGCACAGGACGCTCAACGACGACCGGAGCTGGTCCCACGACGGCGCCCGTACCTTCGAGCGCATCCACTCCGGCAAGCCCCGCTTCGTCATCACCCTGGCCAGCCCCGGCACCACCGCCGAATGGTGCGCCAAGTCAGGACTCGACACCGCCGAGCAGAACGTCTCGTGCGACTCGGCCTCCACCGAGCGCGTGATGATCAACGCGTACCGATGGGCGCAGGGGGCCGAGACCTACGGTGACCGCATGTACGCCTACCGGCAGATGCTGATCAACCACGAGGTCGGCCACCGGCTCGGCTTCGATCACGTCACCTGCGACAAGGACGGCGACCTCGCCCCGGTCATGCAGCAGCAGACCAAGTTCCTCGACCACGACGGGATCCGCTGCCGGGCCAACCCCTGGCCTTATCCGGGGAGTTGACAGGCGGCTCACCTGTCGCCTTGCGGACGGGCGCGATGTGACCGTCCGGCCGGCCATGGCATGACGATCCGTACGCGCCTGATCTCCTAGCGCGACGAAACGCGTCCTGCACGGGAAAGTTACGACCGTTCACCCCTTTTGGTGGCGCGATGGACAACCGTCCGTCGCGCCACCGCCTTGTCCGCATACGTTCTTCCCGCTGCGAGCCGCCGGGGGAACGGCGGCTCCCCTCAAGGGAGATCGGGGGTGTACTCGTGCGCATCGGACTGATTGCGGAGGGTGGCTATCCGTATGTGAGCGGTGACGCCAGGCTCTGGTGCGACCGGCTCGTGCGCGGGCTCGGACAGCACGAGTTCGACATCTACGCGCTCAGCCGCAGCCAGCAGCAGGAGGACGAAGGCTGGGTTCCCCTGCCGGCGCAGGTCAGCCGCGTGCGTACCGCGCCGCTCTGGACAGCCGAGGAGGACGGGGTCACCCATGGCCGCCGTGCGCGCAGGCGGTTCGCCGAGTGCTACGGCGAGTTGGCGGCCGTGCTCTGCACCGGGAGTGGGGGAGGCGCCGGCGATGGTGCCGAGGACGCCTCGGCCGCTGAGGCGGACCGTTTCGCCAACGCGCTGTACGGCCTCGCCGAACTCGCCCGCGACGAGGGCGGGCTGGTGGGCGCGCTCCGCTCCGAGTCCGCCGTACGCACCCTCGAGCGCGCCTGTCGGGCGCGGGGCGCCCTGCGCACGGCGCGTGAGGCGCGCGTACCCGATCTGCTGACGGTCGCCGCACACCTGGAGCGCGCCCTGCGCCCCCTCTCGCTCGACTGGTACGAGGACGACGGACTGGGCGCGGCCGACCTGTGCCACGCCGCCTCAGGCGGCTCGGCGGCCCTGCCGGGGCTGCTCGCCCGCCACTTCTGCGGCGTACCGCTGCTGGTGACCGAGTACGGCGTCCGGCTCCGCACGCACTACCTCGCCACCACCGAGTCCTCACCCGCCGTACGATCCCTGCTCGCCGCCTTCCACGGCAGGCTCGCCGCCGAGACCTATGCCCGCGCCGCCGTCGTCACGCCCGGCAACGCCCATGCCCGCCGCTGGCAGGAGCGCTGCGGCGCCGACCGCGACAAGCTCCGCACGGTCTACCCCGGCATGGACGCCACCCGCTTCGCGGAGGTCGGTGAGACCCCCGAGTGCGCGGACCCGGACTCGCTCGTCTGGGTCGGCCGGGTCGAACCGGCCAGGGACTTGGTGTCGTTGCTCCATGCCTTCGCCGAGATCCGCAAGGAGGAGCCGCAGACGCGCCTGCGCATCATCGGCAGCCCCTCGGGGGTGGAGGGCGCCGCCTACCTCGGCCATTGCAGAACACTGGCCGCGCAACTCTTCCCCGACGAGGCCGAGGGCCCGCACACCGTCGGCGACAACCCGGTCTCCTTCGAGGAACTCGGCGGCCCGGAGGCCCCGACGCTCGCCGAGGCGTACGCCTCGGGCGCCGTGGCCGTCCTGTCCAGTGTCGTCGAGGGATTCCCGGTCAGCCTGGTCGAGGCCATGTTCTGCGGGCGCGCGACGGTGTCCACCGACGTCGGCGCGGTGGTGGAGGTCATCGGCGGCACCGGTCTCGTCGTACCGCCGCGCAATCCGCGGGCGCTCGCTGAGGCCTGTGTGGCGCTGCTGCGCGACCCCGAGCGACGTGCGCGCCTGGGCGCGGCAGCTCGGGCGCGGGCGCTCGAACTGTTCACCGTCGAGCAGAACGTCGCGGCATTTCACGGCATTTACCTGGAGATCGTCTCGCGCACCCCGGTCCGCCGCGTCGTCCTCGACGACGCCGGGGCCCCCTTGCCCTTCGCGTTCCCCGCCGAGGCCCACGTCCCCGGCCGCTGGACCGAACGCGCCCCCCGCCTGCCGGCCCGCGGCGCCCCCGACCGCTCGGGGCGTCCGGTGCGCGCCGCCGCGCTCCCGGCGACGGAGGGGGCGCTATGAGTGACCTCGGAGCCGTTGCCGGTGGCGGGGAGTCGCCTGCCGCCGGCAGTCCGGAGCCGGTTGCTGTCGGCGGTTCGGAGTTCCGTACCGCCGGTAGCGCGGAGCGGCCTGCCGTCGGCAACTCGCAGGTGCCTGCCGCCGGCAGCCCGGAGCCCCTTGCCGTCGGCAGTTCGAAGCCCACCGCGACCCACGCCACCGCGCCCCACGCCACCGGCACCCGCACCACCCCCACCCACCGGACGGCCCCCGCCCGCCGGACCGGCGCCGACCCCGTGAAAGCGCTCATGCACCGGCATCGTGACCTGTGCGAGCGAGCGGTCGACCCGTTGGAGATCGCCGCCGGCCTGGAAGCACACGGCATCACCGACCGCACAGCGGCACGCTTTCTGCACCGCGACGTCTTCTCCCTCGCCGAGGAGATGTACGCCCGAGTGCCCCGCGACGGGGACCAGCCGCTGCCCAGCTCGCATGCCGTCCCCACGACCCGCGTCCGTGCCGACTGGCTGCTCCTCACCCTCCTCCCCGGAGCCTTGTGCGCGGCCACCGTGACCGGCCTGCACCTCACACAAGGCCAGTCCCGTCTGATCACGGCCGCCGTAGGAACCCTCGCCGTCGCCCTGGCCCTGCGCGTGGCCCTGGCCCGCGGCCCCTTCGCGGCCAAGGAGCGCAGGCACCCGACGGCCACCAGGATCAGCTGGCTCATCACCTACGCCCTCCTCGGCGACGGACTCCTCCGCGCAGCCGCCACCGCGGCCCCAGACGCCCTGCCCACCGGCACCGCCGACGGCTCCTGGCCCCTCGCCACCGCCCCCGTCCTCGCCCTCACCGTGTCCGTCGCCCCCGCGGCATGGTGCGCTCATCTCCTCGCCGTACGAGCGCGTCGCAAACTGTCGGCCAGCCGAGCCCTGGAAGAGTTCGCCACCTCTGTCAAGCCCCTGCTCCTCGGCACCGTCGCTCTCTACCTCTGCGCCCTCACGGCCCTCCTGCTGCTGACCACCACGGCCCTGGACGAGCCCGCCGCCTTCCCCCAGACCCTCGCCCTCGGCGCCCTGCTGCTCCTCGCCCGCCTCCTGACGACCCACGGCTTCACCCACGCCCCCGCCCTGGTCCTCACCGCCACGGCCACTGCCGAGGCAACGGCCCTGGCCGCCGCCTTCGCCTCCCGCCTCCCCGGCTGCGCCTGGCTGGCGACGCCGTTCAGGACCCTCGTCGACACCTGGGGCCCGGGCGCCGTCCCGGCAACGGCCTGCGGCGCGGGGGCCCTGGTCCTCCTGCTCCATTCGATGCGGACGCTGAGCACCGCGTCGGCACACGCCTCACAGGACCGGCCGTGACGACCCGCCGGCCACCCCCGTCGCGCAGCGGCCCCGACCCCTGACGCCCCGTCGGGCGCAACGCAAACCCGTGCCCGACGGCAGCTGCCGCCGCAGTCGTACGCCCCGCACCCGCAGAAGTCCGCACCCGCACAAGTCCGAACCCCCAGAAGTCCTTCTCCCCGAAAGTCCCTCGGCCTGAAGCCCCATGAAGGAGACCCCCGAATGATCACCTCCCGACCCGATCACCACTCGGCTCCGGGAGCCGCCCGATGAGAGTCCTGCTGATCGGAGCCAACGGCTACCTCGGCCGCTTCGTGGCGGACCGCCTCCTCGCCGACCCCGCTGTCCAACTCACCGCCCTGGGCCGCGGCGACGACGCCGATGTCCGCTTCGACCTCGCGTCCGGCAGCCCCGGCGCCCTCACCCGCTTCCTCGACGCGGTCCACCCCGGCGTGGTCATCAACTGCGCCGGTGCCACCAGGGGCGGCGCCCGCGAACTGACCCGCCACAACACCGTCGCCGTCGCCACCGTCTGCGAGGCCCTGCGCCGCAGCGGTTGCGGCGCCCGGCTCGTGCAGATCGGCTGCGGCGCCGAATACGGTCCGAGCCAGCCCGGCTCCTCCACGGCCGAGGACGCCGTACCCCGCCCCGGCGGCCCCTACGGCGTCAGCAAACTCGCCGCCACCGAACTGGTCCTGGGCTCCGGTCTGGACGCCGTGGTCCTGCGCGTCTTCTCGCCCGCGGGCCCCGGCACCCCCGCCGGCTCCCCGCTCGGCCGGCTCGCCGAGGCCATGCGCCGAGCGATGCAGTCGGGCGACGGCGAGCTCAAGCTCACCGGCCTGGGCGCTCAGCGCGACTTCGTCGACGTCCGCGACGTCGCCCGCGCGGTCCACGCCGCCTCGCTCTCCGCCGCCCAGGGCGTCATCAACATCGGCTCCGGCCGCGCCGTCCGCCTCCGTGACGCCGCGGCGGTCCTCGCCCGCGTGGCCGGCTACGGCGGCGCCCTCCATGAACTCGACGGACCTCCCGTCCCGTTGCGACCGTCCATCGGCCACCCCCGCACCGACCCGGACCACATGACGCACGCGGCCCACGCCGGCCACGCCCCGGTCGCGTACCCGTACCCGGACGGCTGCGGCAGCTGGCAGCAGGCCGATGTACGCACCGCGCGCGACCGGCTCGGCTGGCGCCCCCGCATCAACCTCGAAGAGTCCCTCGGCGACATCTGGATGGAGGCCGCATGCCGTATCTGACCGGCACAAAACAGGCCGCGTCGAGCACCGCCCTCCGCACCGGCCTCGGCGTACCCGGCTACGCCCACCCCCTGCTCGCGCCCACCGAATGGGGCGAACTCACCCGCCCCGGCATCCCCCTGGACTGGGTCGTCCTGAACGTCGCCGACGGCCCCGGCACCCGCCCCGATCCGCACTGCCTGGAGGCCGCCGGGCGGCTGCGCAACGCGGGGATCCGCGTCCTCGGCCACCTGGACACGGCACGCGGCGGCAGCCCCTTCGGCGAGGTGATCTCCGAGGCGCACCGGTACATCGACTGGTACCGGGTCGACGGCTTCCTCCTGGACCGCTGCCCGACCGAACGGACCGCCCTGCCCGAGATCCGCCGCATGGCCACCGCACTGCGCACCCTGCGTGACAAGGCGCACATCGTCTTCGGCCACAACACCCATCCGCACCCCGGCTATGCCGAGTGCGCCGACCAACTGGTCACCTTCAGGGGCTCGTGGAACGACTACCGCTGGTCCCAGGTCGCGGAGTGGACGGCCGACTATCCGCCCGACCGCTTCTGCCACTTCGTCCAGGGGGTGCCCCTCGGCCATCTCGACGAGGCGCTGCGCATCGCCCGCTGGCAGGGCGCCGCGACGATCTGGTTCACCGACCGCATGGACCGCTCCGGCCGCACCGACCCCTGGGAGACCATGCCCGGCTACTGGGACGAAATCGTCTCGCGGATCGGAACAGGTGTCTCGGAATGAAAAAGGCCATGGCACTGTTACCAGGAGAACAAATGTAGTGATCGACCGACCAACGGAGTCCCCGTGTCGCTGCCACCCCTGGTCGAGCCGGCCGCCGAGCTCACCGTAGACGAGGTTCGCCGGTACTCCCGCCACCTGATCATCCCGGACGTCGGGATGGACGGGCAGAAGCGGCTGAAGAACGCCAAGGTGCTCTGTGTGGGCGCCGGCGGCCTGGGCTCGCCGGCGCTGATGTACCTCGCCGCGGCGGGCGTCGGCACGCTCGGCATCGTGGAGTTCGACGAGGTCGACGAGTCGAACCTCCAGCGCCAGATCATTCACAGCCAGTCCGATATCGGCCGCTCCAAGGCCGAGTCCGCCCGCGACAGCGTCAAGGGCATCAACCCGTACGTGAACGTGATCCTTCACGAGGAGCGGCTCGAGGCCGACAACGTGATGGACATCTTCAGCCAGTACGACCTGATCGTCGACGGCACGGACAACTTCGCGACGCGTTACCTCGTCAACGACGCCTGCGTGCTGCTGAACAAGCCGTACGTGTGGGGCTCGATCTACCGCTTCGACGGTCAGGCCTCCGTCTTCTGGTCCGAGCACGGCCCCTGCTACCGCTGCCTCTACCCGGAGCCCCCGCCCCCGGGCATGGTCCCCTCCTGCGCCGAGGGCGGCGTGCTGGGCGTGCTGTGCGCGTCCATCGGCTCCATCCAGGTCAACGAGGCCATCAAGCTCCTCGCGGGCATCGGTGAGCCGCTGGTCGGCCGCCTGATGATCTACGACGCCCTGGAGATGCAGTACCGCCAGGTCAAGGTCCGCAAGGACCCGGACTGCGCGGTCTGCGGCGAGAACCCGACCGTCACCGAGCTCATCGACTACGAGGCCTTCTGCGGCGTCGTGTCCGAGGAGGCCCAGGCGGCGGCGGCCGACTCCACGATCACTCCCAAGCAGCTCAAGGAGTGGATCGACGACGGCGAGAGCATCGACATCATCGATGTCCGCGAGATCAACGAGTACGAGATCGTCTCGATCCCCGGCGCCCGTCTGATCCCGAAGAACGAGTTCCTCATGGGCACCGCCCTGGAGAGCCTCCCGCAGGACAGGAAGATCGTCTTGCATTGCAAGACGGGTGTCCGTAGTGCGGAAGTCCTCGCGGTTCTGAAGTCGGCGGGCTTCTCCGACGCCGTCCACGTCGGTGGTGGCGTGATCGGCTGGGTCAACCAGATCGAACCGCACAAGCCGGTCTACTAGCCAGACCCTTCCGCCGACAGGCGGACCAGTTGAGGCCCACGGTGTCCGACCAGCTCGGACGCCGTGGGTTTCTGCTGCGCGGGCCGGGCCGGTGCAGCCGCCCCCGCCCCCGCAAAAGCCCCTGCCGGGCGGGGCCGCCGACTCGGCGGCCGGCGTCATGAGCAGACCTTGCCGTCCTTGGGCACCGACCCCTGAAGCAGATACGCGTTCACCGTGGAGTCGACGCAGCTGCTCCCCTTCCCGTAGGCGCCGTGTCCCTCGCCGTTCCACGTGGTCGTCACGCCCACGTCCCGGCCCAGTTCGTCGGCCATCCTCCGGGTGCCCTCGTAGGGCGTGGCCGGGTCGCCGGTGTTGCCCACCAGCAGGATCGGTGCCGCACCCGGGGCACTCACCTCCGGGGTGTCGTACTGTCCGGCCACCGGCCAGTCGTGGCACCAGCCGGCCGTGTCCCAGCCCAGCATGGGTCCGAACACGGGTGAGATCTTCTTGAATCGCGGCAGCAGCTTCTTCGTCTCCTCGATCGTCGGCCGCTGCTTTTCGTCCAGGCACGATATGACCCGTTGTGAATGGCTCCCCGTCAGGTAATGCCCCGAGGCGTCGCGGTCGTTGTACTCGTCGGCGAGGGCCAGGAGTTCCGTGCCGTCCCCCTGTCCGGCCGCCTCCAGGGCGCTGGTCAGCCTCGGCCAGCTCGTCTCGCTGTAGAGCGGGTAGAGCAGGCCGGTGAGCGCGAGCGTCTCGGTGAGCTTGCGCCCGGAGGACGTCGACAACGGCTCCGCATCGATCCGCCGGAGCAGGTCCACGATCTTCCGGGTGCCGTCCTTCGCGTCCTCGCCGGTGGACTCGAGGTAGTTGTCCAGGGCGCGCTGGAAGCCCCTGATCTGGTTCTCGGCGTGGCCCGCCGAGTCGGCGCTCGGGTCGACGACGGCGTCGAGGACCAGCCGGCCCACCGTCTTGGGGAACAGGTGGGCGTAGACACCGCCGAGTTCGGTGCCGTAGGAGACGCCGAAGTACTGCATCCTCGGGTCGCCGAGGACCTGGCGCATGAGGTCCATGTCGCGGGCGGTGTCGGTCGTCGACACATGCGCCATCAAGGTCCCGGCGGACTTCTGGCAGCCCTTGCCGAACGCGGCGGCGTCCCGGAAGTACGCCCTTTCCTCAGCGGGCGTGTCCGGGGTGCTGTCCACGGACTCGGCGGCCTCGATCTGCTGATCGCTGCGGCAGCGCACACCCTGACTGGCGCCCACTCCACGTGGGTCCCAGCTCACCAGGTCGTAGCGCTTGCCCAACTCGGCCGTGGAGGAGGCGTACCACGGCAGTGTGGACACCCCTGAGCCGCCGGGGCCGCCGAAGTTGAACAGGAGCGATCCGATGCGGTCGCCGCCGGTGGCCTCGGCACGGATCAGCGCGAGGTCGATCGTCCTGCTCTCCGGCTTCGTCCAGTCCAGCGGCGCCTTGAGCGTCGCGCACTGCCATGCGCCCCCCGGTTCGGGGGAGTCCGCCGTGCCCTTGCAGCGTCCCCAGTCGAGCTTCTGTGCGGTCAGTGACGTCGGCAGTGGAGTCGTCGGGCCGACGGAGGACGCGGACGACGGGCCCGTCCCGCTCGTCTCACCGCCGCCCTCGCCGCCGTCGGACGAGCCTCCGCTGCACCCCGTCACCCCCGTCACCAGCAGCGCGGCGGCGGCCGTCAGGGCCGTCCACCGTACGAAACGCGCCATGTCACTTCCCCCCTCGCAGGCCGTCCGCACTGTGCCGCGGATGGCGGTCAGGCCATAGTAGGCGGATCGCGAAAAGGCCGTTCGACCCTGTGGATAACCCTCTGACCTGCTGGTTTAGCAGGTCTGTCTCATGAGCAGACGCTGCCCGCCGCCGGCACCTTCCCGTCCAGCAGATAGCCGTTCACCGCGGCCTGCACGCACCGGTTCTTGCTGTTGTACGCCCCGTGCCCCTGTCCTCGGTACGTCAGCTCGACGCCCACGCCCTCGCCCAGTGCCTCGACCATCTTGCGGGCGCCCTCGTACGGCGTGGCGGGGTCGCCGGTGTTGCCGACGACGAGGATCGGAGCCGAGCCGGGCGCGCTGACGTCGGGATGGTCGGCGGCGCCCGCGACGGGCCAGTCGGTGCAGCTCAGCATGGACCAGGCCATGAACTCGCCGAACAGGGGCGAAGCCGACCGGAACTCCGGAAGCTTCTCCTCCACGAACGCGGGCGTGTACCGCGGCTTGTCGTCGGCGCAGTTGATGGAGATGTTGGCCGCTGTGATGTTGCTGTACTCGCCGTTCTCGCTGCGCCCGTTCATCGAGTCGGACAGCAGCATCAGGATCTGGCCGTCGCCGTCGTAGGCCTGTTCAAGTCCCTGGGTGAGGTAGGGCCAGAACTCCTGCGAGTACAGCGCCTGGGCGATGCCGCCGGCCGCGGCGCTCTGCGTCAGCTGGCGCGGGAGGATGCCCGGGATCGGCTGGCTGTCGAGGTCGTTCAGCAGGGTGGCGATGCGGTCCTTGACGTCCTGGGGAGTGTCCCCGATGGGGCAGTCCTCGGCCTTGGAGGTGCAGTCCGCGGCGAAGTTGTCCAGCGCGCGCTGGAACCCCTTGGCCTGCCCGAGCGAGCCCTGCTCGGGGGTCTGCGTCGGATCGACCACGGCGTCGAAGACCGCCCGGCCCACGTTCTTGGGGAACAGGTGGGCGTAGACGCCGCCGAGTTCGGTGCCGTAGGAGATGCCGAAGTAATGCAGCTTGTCGTCGCCGAGGACCTGACGCATCAGTTCCATGTCGCGGGCCGCGTCGGTGGTGCGCACATGCGGCAGCATCCCGTCGGAGTTGTCCTCGCACGCTTCGTTGAACTGCTTGGTGCTGTCGATCAGTTCGGTCCGCTCGGTGGCGTCGTCGGGGGTCGCGTCCTGCTGGAAGTAGGCGTCGAGCTGCTGGTCGTTCTCGCACCGCACGGGAGCGCTGCGGCCGACGCCGCGCGGGTCGAAGCTCACCAGGTCGTAGCGGGTGCGCAGCTTCTCGTAGCCCTCGCCGAAGGCGGGCAGCGTGGTGACACCCGAGCCGCCGGGGCCGCCGAAGTTGAAGATCAGGGAGCCGATGCGCTGGTTCTTGTCGCCGCTGCTCCTGGCCCGGATCAGCTCGATGTCGATCGTGTCGCCCTTGGGCTCGTTCCAGTCACGGGGCGCCTTCATCGTGGCGCACTGCCAGGTGCCGCCGTCCGGCAGCGGTGACGGGCTGCCCCCACCGCCCTGCGCCTGGGACGGGGCGGGGCAGTCCGCCCAGCTCAGTTCCTGGGCCGTCAGATCCTGTTCGCCGGACTCGTCGTCGCTGCACCCCGCCAGCAGGGAGGACAGCAGGAGTGCCGTGGCGGTCAGGACAGCGGCGCGCATCCGGGCGGGGTTCGGCATGGTCCCATCCTGCGGTCGTCCGTGGTGGGGCGCTCGGGCGCGGGCCCGTACGAGGTACCGCGACGCCTCACTTTTCCGTGCCCTTACAACGTACGACGCCGTCCTCCTCGCACGACAAGGTCCCGTGCGCGACGTCCTCGCACCCCGGCGGCCCCACACCTCCCGCTACAGCGCGCCCTTGCGTGTCAGATGGTTGAAGGCCAGCCATCCCGGCAGCACCGGCAGCCACAGCGTCAGCAACCGGAACAGCAGCACCGAGGGCGCCGCGACCTCGCTGGGCAGGCCCACGGCGATCAGACCGACGGTCAGGGTCGCCTCGACGGCGCCGACGCCGCCCGGGGTGGGCGCGGCCGAGCCGAGCGCGTTGCCGGCCAGGAAGACGACGGCCACGCTGGCGAGGCTGATGGAGGTTCCCTCGCTGCCGAAGGCCCGGATCGACGCGTCGAGGCACATCACGAAGCAGGCGGTCAGCAGCAGCATGCCGCCGATGCCGGTGATCAGCTTCTGCGGTCGCTGGAGCACGTCCAGCATGCGCGGCACGACACCCGCGAACAGCGACCTCACGCGCGTGACGACGAATTTCCGCAGGAACGGCACGGAGGTCACCACGAGCACCAGGACCGCCACCGTCAGCAGGCCCGCGATGACCGTCCGGGACGGCGACAGCGACGGCGTCTTCTCGGTCCCGGTCAGATAGCCGAAGGCCAGCAGCATCAGGATGTGACAGCCGAGCCCGAACAGCTGCGACGCGCCCACGCTCGCCACCGCGAGCCCGGGACGCACCCCCGCGCGCTGGAGGAACCGCGTGTTCAGGGCCACGCCACCGACCGCCGCCGGCGCGACGATCTTCACGAACGACCCGGCGACCTGGGCAGTCACCGTCCGCCGGAACGGCACCCGCTCCGGCACGAAGCCCAGCAGCGCCATCGCCGCCGCGAAGTAGCTGGCCGCCGAGAACAGCACGGCCGCGGCCACCCAGCCCCACTGCGCGTTGGAGATGAGCGGCCCGAACTCGATGTGTGTGAGCTGCGTCAGCAGGAAGTACGCGCCGATGGCACCGGCGATGAAACTGATCAGTGTGCGGGGCCGCACCCGCTCCAGCCGAGCCGGCTCGACCGGCGCCTGCGGCCTGATCCGCAGCACCTCGTGGCGGATCAGCGTGAGCAGATCCTCCTCGCGCGCATCCTCAAGGGCCTCGTCGATGGCCCGCTTCTCCGCTCGCGCCTGCGCCCGCACGGTCTTCTTGTCGGGTCTGTCCGGTTCGAGCGCGGGGCCGGTCTCGCCATCGGCCTCCTCGCTACGGGCGTGCTTGGCGTGCCGGGAGGCCTCCAGCACCGCCTCGCGCTCGCGCTCGGCGCGTTCCCGGGCGAGTTTGCGCAGCGTCGCGCGCGTGGAGCGACTCAGCGCGATGGGCTGGAGCATGGGCAGACAGTCGGCCACGGCGTCGGGGCCCAGCACGCTGACCGCTGTCGCCACCGCGCGCTCGGCGCCCACCCGCAGGCCCAGCGTCACCAGCAGCTGGGAGATGTCCATGCGCAGCAGCAGACTGTTGGCCGCGATCTCACCGATGCGCAGATCTGTGATGATCACTTTGCCGGAACGATCCACCAGGATGGCGTCGCCGACCAGCCGCCGGTGGGCGATGCGCCGCGACTGGAGCGCCTTGACCTGGTGCCAGGTGCCGCGCAGCAGGTCGTCGGTGATCTCGTCGTCGGGCAGCGAGTCCAGGGTGCGCCCGCCGGTGTGCTCGTAGACGAGCATGACGGCGTCCGGGCCGAGCTCGGAGGTGGCGATCAGCTTGGGCGCGTTGGCGCCGGCGGCGATGGCCGCGTAGGCGAGCAGCGCCTCCTGCTCCAGGGCCTGGCGCAGCGACTGGAGGCTGCTGCGGGTGGCGAACCCGCGCAGCGTCAGATTGCGCCACGCGCGATAGAAGAAGCCCTGTGCCTGCTGCTCGCGGTCGACCACCGTGACATCCAGCGGCGGGCCGTCCTCGAGTGTGACGAAGTAGCGCCGGCCGCGGTCGGTGGTGTGCTCCTGAGCGTCGGTGGCCTCCTCGCGGGCCGCGCTCACCGGACGGAAGCCGACGTGCCGTAGGCCCGCCATCAGGGTCCGTCCGGTGGGCCGGACGTTGGGCGAGCCGACCGCGTACAGGGTGCCGTAGGCGACGGTCCAGCCGATCAGCAGCGTCAGCAGGATCGAGAACGGCGTCGTGTAGCCGGTGACCAGCATGGAGAAGGCGTACAGGACCAGAACCGCCCACAGGACCGCACGCCAGCGCGGTCTGCGGGACATGCCCACGGCCGTCATGTACGCGATGACCGGCGCGAGATAGCCGTGCACCGGGTCGGTGAGCGAGCCGACGTCGCCGGGGGCGGGCTGGGTGAGCGCGTCCCGGATGGATCCGGGGGCAGCCCGCGCGACCCACAGGTCGGTGGCGAGCGTCACACCGTGCGCGAGGACGGCCGCGAGGACGCCGTCGGCGATCCGCAGCCCGTCCCGCTTGATCAGCCGCTCGATCGCGAACGCCACCGGCACGAGGAGGATCGCGATGCTGGACACGAGTCCGGCCAGCTTGCTGAACACGTCGGGCGCCTGGCCGGTGCCCTTGTTGATGTCCTGTTCGAGACCCGAGGTGGTGCCGTGCGCGAACGCGGCGATCGCGAGCAGCAGGGCGATGCCCAGGACACCCACCAGAAGCCGCATCAGGTCGGAAGGACGGTGCACGCGCGCGGGGAGCAGTGGTTCGTCGCCCTCGACCTCGTCGACGTGCGCCTCGTCCACGTCGTACGCGGCCTTCCCCTCGACGGCCTTCCGGCCGACGTCCGTGGAGCCGGCGCCCTTGCGGGCCCGGCCCTTCTCGGCTTCGGCCTTATCGCCGAGGTTCTTGTCCAAGACGTCCTTGTTCTCGACGTCCTTGGCTTCGACGTCCTTGTTCTCGACGTCCTTCTTGTCGCCGGCCTGCTCGTCGATGTCCTTCTTGTCGCCCTTCACGGTGCCCGGGCGCGACGAAGCGTCAGAGGTGCTCTCCGCGTCCTCCGGGTGCACACCCTGTTGCTTCATCGTCTCTTCTTGGTCTCGTATCACCAGTCACCGCCCGCACGATGGTGGCATGCCCCACCGACACACGGGGGCATCAGGGTGCAAATGCGGGGGCGGACAGTCTGCCCGAAGCATCGCCTCGGGGCGAAGGGTACGCACAGTGGCGAGCGCGTCACATTGTCGGTGGCGTGGGGCAGGATGGGGCGGATGAGCGAGGAGAGCCTGCCGGACGACGCCCGCCCGGAGTACGAGGAGACCCGCTCGGAGTACGCCGACACGCTGCCGGAGTACGCCGAGCGGGTGCTCGAGGTCGCCGAACTGATTCCGCCGGGGCGCGTCATGACGTACGGGGACGTCGCGGAGTGGCTGGAAGAGGGCGGACCCCGCCAGGTCGGCCGGGTGATGGCGCTCTACGGGGGAGCGGTGCCGTGGTGGCGCGTGGTCCGCGCGGACGGGGCGCTGCTGCCGGGCCATGAGCTGAGAGCGCTGGGGCACTACCGCCGGGAGTGCACCCCCCTGAAGGAGGCGAGCAGGGCCGCCGAGGGCCACCTGCCGCGCCTGGACATGAAGCGGGCGCGGTGGGACGGCGGTGAGCGCGCACAGGGTCACACTTGACAGCTTCCGCCATCGGACGACCCTCGGTGTGACCCGTGATCCGTACGAGGGAAAGAGGGCACGTCTGTGGCATGACGTACGTTCGTGAGTCGAGGGACGCATGTGCCGCGAGTGCCGCGAGTGGCCCGAAGGATAAATCGGAAGCCCTGCTTCCGCACCCTCCGTCGGCGTAGCGTCGGCTGCACGTGTCGCCCTCATCCCGCGGCCCCCGCCCTTCCCACGCGAGGGACGACCCACCAGCACACCCACCAGGACCGGCGAACCACGTGAGCTCCTCTTCCTCCACCAGGCGCCTGTCGCATCCCCGGATGCGACAGGGGAGCCGTGGCGCTTACCGGCTGGTGCGTACCCCTGTGGTGCGGGCGGCTCCCCCTCGTCTTGACGCCGCACAGCGCGCCGTGGTTGACCATGAGACCGGCCCCTTGCTCGTTCTCGCAGGTCCAGGCACCGGAAAGACCACCACACTGGTCGAGTCGGTGGCACAGCGCATCGCCCGCGGCGGGGACCCGGAGCGCATCCTGGTGCTGACGTTCAGCCGCAAGGCAGCCGTGGAACTGCGCGACCGCATGGCGCTGCGCATGGGGGCGGCTCGCGCGCCCCGCGCGACCACGTTCCACTCGTTCTGCTACGCCCTGGTCCGCGCGAACCAGGACAGCGCGCTGTTCGTCGAACCGCTGCGGCTGCTGTCCGGCCCCGAGCAGGACGTGACCGTGCGGGAGATGCTCGCGGGCCAGCCGGACCTGGAGGGGCTCGGACTGGCGCATGTGCGCTGGCCCGACGAACTGCGCGCCTGCCTCACCACCCGTGGCTTCGCCGACGAGGTCCGCGCGGTCCTGGCCCGCAGCCGCGAACTGGGCCTCGGCCCGGATGCCCTGGACGCCTTCGCTCGTCGTCTCGGCCGACCGGACTGGCGTGCCGCGGCGTCCTTCCTCGCCGAGTACCTCGACGTGCTCGACATGCAGGGCGTGCTCGACTACGCGGAGCTGGTCCACCGCGCGGTGCTCCTCGCCCGCCGCCCCGGCGCCGGAGAGCGGCTCGCCGCCCAGTACGACGCCGTGTACGTCGACGAGTACCAGGACACCGATCCGGCCCAGGTACGGCTGCTGCACGCCCTCGCCGGCGCAGGACGCACCCTGGTCGCCTTCGGTGACCCCGACCAGTCGATCTACGCCTTCCGGGGCGCCGACGTGAACGGCATCCTGGAGTTCCCCCATGCCTTCCCGCGCGTGGACGGCCGTCCGGCGCCCGTCGAGGTCCTGCGCACCTCCCGCCGCTCCGGCGCCGCCCTGCTGACCGCGACCCGACTGCTGACCCAGCGCATGCCGCTCACCCGCCTCCCGGCGGAGAAGGTGCGCGCCCACCGCGAACTCACCCCGATCCGCGAGTCCGGCCGCGTCGAGGTCTTCACCTGTCCGACGCCCGGCACCGAACTGGACAACATCGCCGACATCCTGCGCCGCGCCCATCTGGAGGACGGCGTGCCCTGGAGCGAGATGGCCGTGCTGGTGCGCGCGGGGTCGCGCACGATCCCGACGGTGCGCCGCGCCCTCACCGCCGCCGGGGTGCCCCTGGACATCGACGGCGACGACCTGCCCCTACGCCACGAGCCGGCCGTGGCGCCCCTGCTGACGGCTCTGAGGGCGGTGGCCGGCGCGGAGGCTGCGCGGCGGGAGGGCTCCTCGGCGGCGACGGAGGCAGCGGGACGGAAAATCTCGTCCGACGGGGCTGAGACGGCCGAACAGGGGGCCGGCGCTGGCTCGACGGACGCGGACGTGGACACGGACGCAGACGCGGACACGGCAGAGCATGAGGGCCGCACCCTCCTGGACCACTCCGGGGACGCCGGTGCGGCAGAGCGGAAGGACCGTTCCGCGGACCCGGACGCGACCCGAGCGGAGTCCGGCCCCGACGAGCCGGTCCCCGACGCCTGCTGGCTCGACACCGAGACCGCCCTCACCCTTCTCGCCTCCCCCCTCGCCGGCATGGACGCCGCCGATCTGCGTCGCCTGGGGCGCGCCCTGCGCGACGAGGAGCGGGCCGCAGGCAACCCGCTGCCACCCCCTTCGGACGAGCTGCTCGCGCGGGCGCTGGCCGAGCCGGAGCGGCTGGCGGTGCATGACCCCACCTACGCCCGAGGCGCTCAGCGACTGGGCGCACTGCTGCGCAAGGCCGGTGAGCGACTCGCGGGCGGCGGCACGGCCGAGGAGGCGCTGTGGGACCTGTGGGAGGGCACTCCGTGGCCCACGCGGCTGGAGCGGGCGGCGCGGCGCGGCGGCGCGGCCGGACGCAACGCCGACCGTGATCTCGACGCCGTATGCGCCCTGTTCGCGACGGCGGCCCGCGCGGAGGAGCGCATCGGCGGCCGGGGCACCCTGAACTTCCTGGAGGAGATCGACGCCGAGGACATCGCCGCCGACACCCTCACGCGGCGTGCCGTGCGCCCCGATGCCGTGCGCCTGATGACCGCGCACCGCTCCAAGGGCCTGGAGTGGCGCCTGGTGGTCGTCGCCGGCGTCCAGGAGGGCCTCTGGCCGGACCTGCGCCGCCGCGGCTCCCTTCTGGAGGCCGACCGCATCGGCCGCGACGGCCTCGCCGAACCCCTCACGCCGGGCGCGCTGCTGGCCGAGGAGCGCCGCTTGTTCTACGTGGCCGCCACACGCGCGCGTGAGCGCCTCGTCGTCACGGCGGTCAAGGCCCCGGCCGAAGACGGCGACCAGCCCTCCCGCTTCCTGACCGAACTGGGCGTCGAACCGAAGGACGTGACGGGCCGCCCGCGCCGCCCCCTGTCCGTCGCCGCACTCGTCGCCGAACTCCGGGCGACGACGGTCGACCCGCGCGTCTCGGACGGGCTCAGGGAGGCCGCTGCTCGCCGCCTGGCCCGGCTCGCCGCGCTCGCCGACGAGGACGGCCGCCCGCTGGTCCCGTCCGCGCACCCCTACCGCTGGTGGGGCATGTTCGAGCCCACCGAGTCCAAAGTGCCGCTGCGTGACCGCGACCAGCCCGTCGTGCTCTCCGGAAGCGCCCTCGACCAGCTGGCCAACACCTGTGCCCTGCAATGGTTCCTGGGCCGGGAGGTGAAGGCCGGCGCGCCCGCGACCGCCGCCCAGGGTTTCGGCAACGTGGTGCACGTCCTCGCCGACGAGGTCGCCTCCGGGCGCACCCCGGCCGACCTCGCCGTCCTCATGGAGCGCCTCGACTCCGTGTGGAACGCGCTGGCCTTCGACGCGCCCTGGAAGTCGGCGCAGGAGAAGGAGCACGCGCGCGTGGCGCTCGAACGCTTCCTGAAGTGGCATGTGATGGACCGCGCCGGGCGCACACCGGTGGCGAGCGAGCACGACTTCGATGTGACGCTGGGCGCCGGAGACTTCGAGGTGCGCATCCGCGGTCAGATGGACCGCGTCGAGGCCGACGGCGAGGGACGGGCCTACGTCGTCGACTTCAAGACCGGCAAGCAGGCGCCGAGCGCGGCCGAGGTGGCCCGCCATCCACAGCTCGCCGTCTACCAGCTCGCCGTACGCGAGGGCGCCGTCGACGAGGCGTTCGACGGTCTGCGGCCCGAGCCCGGCGGCGCCGAACTCGTCCAGCTGCGCCAAGGTGCCGCCAAGCGTGACGGCGGCGAGACACTGCCCAAGGTGCAGGGGCAGCAGCCGCTGGACGGGCCGGAGGGGGAGTGGGTCGGCGAGCTGCTGGCCACGGCGGCCGGCAAGGTCCTTGACGAGCGGTTCGCGCCCAGTGCGGGACAACACTGCACACACTGCGCGTTCCGGGCGTCGTGCAGCGCGCGACCCGAAGGACGGCACGTGGTCGAGTAAATCGGTCTGTACGAGGGCGAATCGGTCGCATCGCGGATGGTCGAGTGACCGGCGTGATCGATCGCACCCCGTGTGCTGACCTGCGCTTCTCACGCCTCGGAGGCCGGTCCGGCATCGAGTGTCAGTGGCCGCCGCTAGCCTCTCTGAGGTGTCCGCCCGTATCACCGATCCCGAGCAGCTCAAGGAGCTCCTCGGCATCCCGTTCACCCCGGAGCAGACGGCCTGCATCACCGCGCCGCCCGCCCCGCAGGTGATCGTGGCCGGAGCGGGATCGGGCAAGACGACGGTGATGGCGGCTCGCGTGGTGTGGCTCGTCGGCACCGGCCAGGTCGCCCCGGAACAGGTCCTCGGCCTGACCTTCACCAACAAGGCCGCCGGTGAACTCGCCGAGCGCGTCCGCACCGCACTCGTCAAAGCCGGTGTCACCGACCCCGACGTCATCGACCCGGACCACCCCCCGGGCGAACCGGTGATCTCCACCTACCACGCCTTCGCCGGCCGCCTGCTGACCGACCACGGCCTGCGCATCGGCCTCGAACCGACCTCCCGCCTGCTCGCCGACGCCACCCGCTACCAACTCGCCGCGCGCGTGCTGCGCGAGGCCCCGGGCCCGTACCCGGCGCTGACCCGCTCCTTCGCGGACCTCGTGAGCGACCTCCTCGCCCTCGACTCCGAACTCGCCGAGCACCTCGTACGCCCCGAGGCCCTGCGCGCGTACGACGCCCAGCTGCTGCTGGGCCTGCGGAGTGCCAAGCTCACCAACGCCGATCTGCGCAAGGTCCCCGAGGCGGCAGCGGCGCGGCGCGAACTCGCCGCTCTCGTGGGCCGCTACCGGGCCGCCAAACGCGAGCGCGACCTGCTCGATTTCGGCGACCAGATCGCCCTGTCGGCACAGCTCGCGGGCATCCCCGAAGTGGGCCGCATCCTGCGCGACGAGTTCCGTGTGGTCCTCCTGGACGAGTACCAGGACACGTCCGTCGCCCAACGCGTCCTGCTGGCAGGGCTGTTCGGCGGCGGCACCGGCCACCCCGTGACCGCGGTCGGCGACCCCTGCCAGGCGATCTACGGCTGGCGCGGCGCCTCCGTCGCCAACCTCGACGACTTTCCCGAGCATTTCGCCCACGCCGACGGCCGCCCCGCCACCCGCCAGGCGCTCAGCGAGAACCGCCGCAGCGGCGGTCGCCTCCTCGACCTCGCCAACGGCCTCGCCGACCCCCTGCGCGCCATGCACGCGGGCGTGGAGGCCCTCCGCGCGGCCCCCGGTGCCGAGCGCGACGGCACGGTCCGCTGCGCACTGCTGCCCACCCACGCCGACGAGATCGACTGGATCGCCGACTCCGTCGCCCATCTCGTACGGACCGGTAAAGCGCCCGGCGAGATCGCCGTCCTGTGCCGTACGGCGACCGACTTCGCCGCGATCCAGGGCGCGCTCGTCGCCCGGGACGTCCCCGTCGAGGTGGTCGGTCTGTCCGGGCTGCTGCACCTGCCCGAGATCGCCGATCTGGTGGCCGTCTGCGAGGTCCTCCAGGACCCCGGCGCCAACGCCTCCCTGGTCCGCCTGCTCACCGGCCCGCGCTGGCGCATCGGCGCGCGCGACCTCGCCCTCCTGGGGCGCCGCGCACGGCTGCTGGTGTCCCCCGCGCGCGTGGTCGGCGACGACGACCCGGACCGCAGACTCGCCGAGGCCGTGGAGGGCGTCGACCCCGCCGAGGTGATCTCGCTCGCGGACGCCCTCGACACCTTCCTCGAGACGCCGCTGGACGGCGACGGTGACAACGACGGCCTTCCCTTCTCGCCGGACGCGCGCGTGCGCTTCGCCCGCCTGGCCGGCGAACTGCGCGACCTGCGCCGCTCCCTGTCCGACCCGTTGATGGACGTCCTGCACCGCGTCCTCGCCGTCACCGGCCTGGAGGTGGAGCTCTCCGCGTCCCCGCACGCCCTGGCCGCCCGTCGCCGCGAGACCCTCTCCAACTTCCTCGACATCGCCGCCTCCTTCGCCGCCGGTGACAACGAGGCGACCCTGCTCGCCTTCCTCGGCTTCCTGCGCACCGCCGCCCAGTACGAGAAGGGCCTCGACAACGCCCTGCCCGGTGGCGAGAACACCGTCAAGGTGCTCACGGCGCACAGGTCCAAGGGCCTGGAGTGGGACGTCGTGGCCGTCCCCGGCCTGGTCACCGGCAGCTTCCCGAGCACCCAGGGCCGCGAGAAGTGGACCGCCCAGGGCAAGGTGCTCCCGCACGAGCTGCGCGGCGACGCCGACACCCTGCCCGACGTCGGTTCCTGGGACTCCCGCGGCCTGAAGGCTTTCCACGAGGCCATGAAGGACCACCAGCACACCGAGGAACTCCGCCTCGGCTATGTCACCTTCACCCGTCCCCGCTCCCTGCTCCTCGGCTCCGGCCACTGGTGGGGCCCCACCCAGAAGAAGCCCCGCGGCCCCTCCGACTTCCTGACGGCCCTGTACGAGCACTGCGCGGCCGGGTACGGCGAGATCGAGGCGTGGGCCGACGAGCCGGCTGAAAACGCGCAGAACCCTGCCCTGCACCGCGAGAGCACCGACCAGGCGTGGCCCCTGCCCCTCGACGAGAGGGCGCTGGCCCGGCGCCGCGCAGCCGCCGAGACGGTCCTGGCCCACCTGGAGGAGCTGGCGTCCCAGGAGGACGGCCACCCCACCGCGACTCATGGCCCGGACACCTACGACGACCCGGACTGGCCCGCGCCCCCGGACGACGAAGCGCTCCCCGAAGCGCTTTCCGAGGAGTACGCGCAGGAGGACCCGTTCGCCGGGGAGGGCTCCTTCTCGGACCTTGACCCCTACTCCGAGGAAGACCCCGCCGACTGGGACTCCTGGAGCACCGACCGCCCGACGGTCCCGCACCAGGCGGCGTCCCCGGACCCTGTCACCCCACCGGCCCGCCCACCCCACCCCACGGAACCGGAACCCGTGACCTCGGGAGCGGAACCCGTCAGCCCCGAACCGGACCCCTTCACCTCCGAACCGGACCCCTTCACCTCCGAACCGAACCCCTTCACCGCGGCGCCGGATCCCCTCGCCCAGGAGCCGAGTCCTCTCACTCCGGAGGAGGCCCGCACCATCGCCTCCTGGGACCGTGACCTCGACGCCCTCACCGGCGAGCTCCTTCGCGCCCGCGCGAGTGTCACGGACGTCCCCCTGCCCACCTCCCTCACCGCGTCCCAGCTGCTGCGCCTGGCCGCCGACCCGGATGGTTTCGCGCAGGAACTCGCGCGCCCCATGCCACGCCCCCCACAACCCGCCGCACGTCGAGGCACCCGATTCCACGCCTGGGTCGAGGCCCGTTTCGAAGAGCTGACGCTGCCCATGCTGGAACCGGAGGACCTGCCCGGCAGCGAGGCCGAGATCGCCGACGAACGCGACCTGGAAGCGCTCAAGGACGCCTTCGAGCGCACGGAGTACGCGCACCGCACGCCATACCGGGTGGAGGCCCCGTTCCAGCTCACGATCGCCGGGCGCGTCGTACGGGGCCGTATCGACGCCGTCTACAAGGAAGGCGACGGCACGGCGGCGACCTACGAGATCGTCGACTGGAAGACCAACCGCTCGCGCACCGCCGACCCACTCCAGCTCGCTCTGTACCGGCTCGCCTGGGCCGAGCAGCAGGGTGTGCCCCTGGAATCGGTCGGCGCCGCGTTCCTGTACGTCCGCAGCGGTGAGGTCGTACGTCCGGACGATCTGCCGGGCCGGGCAGCACTGGAGCGACTGCTCACACAGGAGCCGGTCGCGGAGACGGACTGTGAGGAACCGCCCAATCAGGATGTCGGTGCGGGCCGATAGGCTCGTGACCATGAGCCAGACCCCGGACAGCGCCGTCCGTACGTACATCGAGCAGCACCGTGCCGCCTTCCTCGCCGACCTCGCCGAATGGCTGCGCATCCCCTCCGTGTCGGCCCAGCCCGACCACGCGCACGATGTACGCCGCAGCGCCGACTGGCTCGCCGCCAAGCTCAAGGAGACCGGCTTCCCGACCGCCGAGGTCTGGCAGACACCGGGCGCCCCCGCCGTCTTCGCCGAGTGGCCCTCCGAGGACCCCGAGGCCCGCACGGTCCTCGTGTACGGCCACCATGACGTGCAGCCCGCCGCCCTGGAGGACGGCTGGGACAGCGAGCCCTTCGAGCCGGTCCTCCGCGACGGACGCCTCCACGCGCGGGGGGCGGCCGACGACAAGGGCCAGGTGTTCTTCCACACACTCGGCGTCCGTGCCCACCTCGCCGCGACCGGCCGCACCACCCCGGCCGTCACTCTGAAGCTGCTGATCGAGGGCGAGGAGGAGTCGGGCTCCCCGCACTTCCGCGCGCTCGTCGAGGAGCACGCCGAGCGCCTCGCGGCGGACGCCGTGATCGTCTCCGACACCGGCATGTGGTCCGAGGACACTCCGACCGTGTGCACCGGCATGCGGGGCCTCGCCGAATGCGAGATCCGGCTGTACGGCCCCGACCAGGACATCCACTCCGGCTCCTTCGGCGGCGCCGTGCCCAACCCGGCGACCGCTGCCGCCCGCCTGGTCGCCGCCCTGAACGACGAGCACGCGCGCGTGGCGATCCCCGGCTTCTACGACGGTGTGGTGGAACTGACCGACCGCGAGCGCGAGCTCTTCGCCGAGCTGCCCTTCGACGAGCAGCAGTGGCTGCGCACCGCCAAGTCGTACGCCACCCACGGTGAGATCGGTCACACCACCCTGGAGCGCATCTGGGCCCGCCCCACCGCCGAGGTCAACGGCATCGGAGGTGGCTACCAGGGCCCCGGCAGCAAGACGATCATCCCGTCCTCCGCCATGGTCAAGCTCTCCTTCCGACTGGTCGCGGGGCAGGACCTCGACCACATCGAGAAGATCGTCCGAGCCTGGGCCGACGACCGGACGCCCGCCGGTATCCGCTCGGAGATCACCTTCTCGGCGGGCACCCGCCCATGCTTGACGCCCCTGGACCACCCGGCCCTTCAGTCCGTGGCCCGGGCCATGGGCCGCGCCTTCGAAGGGCCCGTCCGCTTCACGCGCGAAGGCGGCTCGGGGCCCGCCGCCGACCTCCAGGACGTCCTCGGCGCACCCGTGCTCTTCCTCGGCATCTCCGTCCCCTCCGACGGCTGGCACGCCCCGAACGAGAAGGTCGAGCTCGAGCTGCTGCTCAAGGGCGTCGAGAGCACCGCCTACCTCTGGGGCGACCTCGCCGCGAACTGGCGCCATGCGCCCTGAGCGCCCCCGTCCGTCCGGACCGGCCTCGCGCGCGGGGCACACTGAAGGGGCCGCCCCGCGTCATAGAGCCCTGCCGCCTCCGGTCGCAACCCGTCGTACGTCCCGCCGATCCACCCGCCGAAGCACACCGTTCCACTGGGGGAGTTGGAAGCACCCGTGACCACCTCGACCGACCACACCGCCGACCGACCCGTCTCGCTGACCCTCCCGAGCGGCATCGACCGCGCCGCCCACCACCGGCTCGACGAGGCCTGGCTCGCGGCGGCATGGAGCCACCCCACGACCCGCTGCTTCGTGGTCTCCGGCGGCCAGGTCCTCATCGACGAGACGACGGACGGGCGCACCGAGCTCGTCATGACCCCGTCCTTCGAGGCCCCCCTCACCGAGGCCCACCGCTACTTCCTCGGCATCGACGAGGACGGTGTCAGCTACTTCGCCCTCCAGAAGGACGCGCTGCCCGGCCGTATCGACCAGTCCGCCCGCCCGGCCGGCCTGCGCGAGGCGGGCCTGCTGCTGTCACCGCGCGACGCCGGCCTGATGGTGCACGCCGTCGGCCTGGAAAACTGGCAGCGCACCCACCGCTTCTGCTCCCGCTGCGGCGAGCGCACCGTGATCGCCGCAGCCGGCCACATCCGTCGCTGCCCCGCATGCGGCGCCGAGCACTACCCGCGCACCGACCCCGCCGTGATCATGGCCGTCACCGACGAGGACGACCGCATCCTCCTCGGCCGCCAGGTCCACTGGCCGGAGGGGCGTTTCTCGACCCTCGCCGGCTTCGTCGAACCGGGCGAGTCCATCGAGCAGGCGGTGCGCCGCGAGGTCAATGAGGAGGTCGGCGTCAGCGTCGGCCAGGTCGAGTACGTCGCCAGCCAGCCCTGGCCGTTCCCGTCCAGCCTGATGCTGGGCTTCATGGCCCGCGCCACCTCCACCGAGGTCCAGGTCGACGGCGACGAGATCCACGAGGCCCGCTGGTTCTCCCGCGAGGAACTGCGCGACGCCTTCGAATCCGGCGAGGTCCTGCCGCCGTACGGAATCTCGATCGCGGCCCGACTGATCGAGCTCTGGTACGGCAAGCCGCTGCCGACGCGCAGCTCCTTCTGAGCCGGAAGAGCCTCGAAGAGCCGTACAAAGAGAGGGTGGCCGCCCAGCCCGGGTGGCCACCCTCTCCTTGTGCGTGATGAACGCGGGCGTCGGTCAGACGCCGATCTTCTGCTTCACCTGAGCCAGCGACGGGTTCGTGAGCGTCGAACCGTCTGCGAAGAGCACGGTCGGGACCGTTTGATTTCCGCCATTCGCCTTCTCGACGAAAGACGCGGACTGCGGGTCATGCTCGATGTTGATCTCGGTGTACGCGATGCCCTCGCGGTCCAGCTGCTTCTTCAGCCGCTGGCAGTAGCCGCACCAGGTGGTGCTGTACATCGTCACAGTGCCCTGCATGTCTCGCGCGCTCCTCGGGGGTCGGGGAAGAACTCGTCCGGGGTAATGAACGCACGGACTCGGGGAGCCATTCCCACCCGGGGTATGCCCGGCCACGTGACGCCTGCCGCATTAGTACGACTATCCATGCCCGCCTGTGGACAACCGGCGCAGCCGTCTCCGGCGACCTGGCAGCATGGCCGTGTGACAGCAGCAACGCACTCCACCCTCTTCCCGCAGGCACCGGACACTGCCGACGCGGTGCTCGAAGGGCTCGACCCCGAGCAGCGCGAGGTGGCGACCGCCCTGCACGGTCCGGTGTGCGTGCTTGCGGGTGCCGGCACGGGTAAGACCCGGGCGATCACTCACCGCATCGCCTATGGGGTGCGTGCTGGGATCCTCCAGCCCTCCAGCGTCCTCGCCGTAACCTTCACCAACCGCGCCGCAGGAGAGATGCGCGGCCGGCTGCGCCAGCTCGGTGCCGCCGGAGTCCAGGCCCGCACTTTCCACTCGGCAGCCCTCCGTCAGCTTCAGTATTTCTGGCCGAAAGCGATCGGCGGCTCCATGCCCCGGCTGGTCGACCGCAAGATCCAGATCGTCGTCGACGCGGCTGCCGCCTGCCGCATCCGCCTCGACCGGAACGAGCTGCGCGACGTGACCGCCGAGATCGAATGGTCGAAGGTCACCCAGACCGTCCCCGCCGACTACGCACTCGCCGCCGCCAAGGCGGGTCGCGACATCCCCCGCGACGCTGCCGAGATCGCCCAGCTCTACAACGTCTACGAGGACCTCAAGCGCGACCGCTCGGTCATCGACTTCGAGGACGTCCTGCTGCTCACCGTCGGCATCCTCCAGGACCGGCACGACGTCGCCGACCAGGTCCGCTCCCAGTACCAGCATTTCGTGGTCGACGAGTACCAGGACGTCAGCCCTCTCCAGCAACGCCTGCTGGAGCTGTGGCTCGGCGACCGCGACAATCTGTGCGTGGTCGGCGACGCCAGTCAGACGATCTACTCGTTCACGGGAGCAACCCCCGACCATCTGCTCGACTTCCGCACCCGCCACCCCGGGGCCACCGTCGTCAAACTGGTCCGCGACTACCGCTCCACCCCGCAGGTCGTCCACCTCGCCAACGGCCTGCTGGCCCAGGCCCGAGGCCGCGCCGCCGACCACCGCCTGGAGCTGATCTCCCAGCGCGCCCCGGGCCCCGAACCCCGCTACACCGAGTACACCGACGAACCCGCCGAGGCCGAGGGCGCGGCCCGTCGCATCCGGGAACTCATGGAGGCAGGCATCCCGGCCGGCGAGATCGCCGTACTGTTCCGTACGAACTCCCAGTCCGAGACCTACGAACAGGCCCTCGCCGACGTGGGCATCCCCTACCAGCTGCGCGGCGCCGAGCGGTTCTTCGACCGGCCCGAGGTGCGCAAGGCGGGTATCGCGCTGCGCGGCGCGGCTCGCTTCGGAGGCAACGACTCGCTCCTCGACGACGCCGTCGACCTGCCCTCGCAGGTGCGCGCCGTCCTGTCGGGGGAGGGCTGGACGACCGAGCCCCCGGCCGGCTCCGGCGCCGTCAGAGAGCGCTGGGAGTCGCTGGCCGCCCTGGTGAACCTCGCCCAGGACTTCGCCGCCGCCAAACCCGCGGCCACCCTCGCCGACCTCGTCGCGGAACTCGACGAACGCGCGAACGCCCAGCACGCCCCGACCGTCCAGGGCGTCACCCTTGCCTCCCTGCACTCGGCCAAGGGCTTGGAGTGGGACGTCGTCTTCCTGGTCGGCGTCGCCGAAGGCATGATGCCGATCACCTACGCCAGGACCGACGAGCAGATCGAGGAGGAGCGCCGCCTCCTCTACGTCGGAGTCACCCGCGCCCGGCAGCACCTCCATGTCTCCTGGGCGCTCACCCGGGCACCCGGCGGCAGGCCCAACCGCCGCCCCAGCCGCTTCCTGGACGGCCTGCGCCCCGGCTCGACCGCCACCGTCGGACGCGGCGCCGCCGGTGGCGGCGGAGGGGTCGTGCGCGGCTTCACCAGCAGGCCGGATGCCGTCCCGAGACGGACTCAGCGCACTCCCGCCCGCTGCCGCGTCTGCGGGCGCACCCTCACCGACGCCGGTGAGATGAAGCTGATGCGCTGCGAGGACTGCCCTTCCGACATGGACGAGGGCCTCTACCTACGACTGCGTGAGTGGCGTGCGGTCCAGGCCCGGCAGAGCGGCCAGCCGGACTTCTGCGTCTTCACGGACCGCACCCTGATGGCGATCGCCGAGGCGGAGCCGACCACTCCGGTAGAGCTCTCCGGCATCCCCGGCGTCCTCAAGCGCAAGCTGGACCGCTACGGAGCCGATGTGCTCGCCATCTGCGCAGGTCAGGAGCTTGGTGAGGGCAGCGACGGGGAATGATGCGAACTCGTCGAAAAAATAGTTTGCGCATGCCCCAGCAATCCCCATAGGTTCTTAACCACGCGAACGGCGGCCTTCTCGGAGGCCCCAATTCCGTGATGTACTTGCATACCCGTCGGACTGGTTCACCCCAGTCCCCCGAGACGCCGAGAGGAGGCGAGTCCAGTGATCAGCATCAACGCCAGCACCATCAGCACCGTCAAAATGACCGATCGCTCGGTCGTCGCTTCCCTGTGCATGCTCAGCGCCTCGGGCCAGGGCACCGGTCTGTCCGGCATCCGTGCCGTTCGTCCGGCGTCCTCCGTCTCTCTCGCGGGCCTTCCCGTCCGTGAGCGCAATGAGCGACCGACCGAGGCACTGGAAGCGGCAGTAGAGGCACAGGCACAGGCCTATGCCTTTACGGCGACCGGTGCCGGATTCCGGAAGCAGACGAAGCAGCACCACCTGATGTGGGCCTTCCGTGGGCCAGAACCCTGGAGTGATCCAGCCTGATCGTCGATCAGGCCGGCGCCTTCAGGGCCGCGGAACCCCATCCGGGATCCGCGGCCCTTCTGTTTGTCCCCCACCAGGGATGACGGAGTGAAGGGGCCTCGGGACAGGAAAGACCCGGTACCAGCCGCCACCCGGTCCAACAGGGCCGGAACGACCAGACGAGGAAGACGAACCGTGCAACTCGAAGCGCACGCCCCGTCCGTACCGCCTTCAGACGCGATTCCCAAGCCCGGCTCCACGGAGGACCCCACCTTGACCCCGCTCACTGCGCTCACCGCGCTCGACGACGCCATCGAGAACCTCGGCGTACCCGTCCCCTGCCGTTCCTACGACCCGGAGGTCTTCTTCGCCGAGTCGCCGGCGGACGTCGAGTACGCCAAGTCCCTCTGCCGCACCTGCCCGCTGATCGAGGCCTGCCTCGCCGGCGCCAAGGAGCGGCGTGAGCCCTGGGGCGTCTGGGGTGGCGAGCTGTTCGTCCAGGGTGTCGTCGTCGCCCGGAAGCGGCCGCGTGGTCGCCCGCGCAAGAACCCGGTCACGGCATGAACACCGCAGGAACGATCGACCGTCCCTTCACGCACGACCCCCAGAAGCAGGCCCCGATGAAGCCGTCCACCCACGAACCAGCAGGCCCCGCGCCTGAAGACTTCACCACCAGCGGCGCGAACGCCTCGCGTCAGAACAGGAACCGAGAGATGCAACTCATCCAAGAAGCCCTCGCGCGTGCGCATATGCACGAGCGACAGCATGAGGCCGAGCGGGAAAGGCGGGCCGTGCGCCTGGCCTCCGCTCGCCGCATGCAGCGCAGGGCCGAGCGCGCCTCGCTGCGCGCTCGCCGTGCGCTCGCCATGGCGGTCATGCAGTAGTCGACCCCACCGCCAGACAGCCTCCCGGCCTCGGCAGGCAGTGGCTTCCCGCGGGGGCCGGTCCGTGCGAACGGACCGGCCCCCGCGGTGCGTTGTGCCCGGCGATCAGTCAGCGGCGGCGTTATCGTCGCCGGGTGACGAGTCTTCCCGGAGGCAGTGACAACGGCCGTGACGACAGCGGTCGTGATGACAACGGCCGTGATGACGACGACTCCGGCACAAAGCCCGAGCCTCTTGTCTGTGCCCGCTGCGGCACCCGGGCCGAGGCCCCGCAGCCCACCTGGACCTTCTCCGTGGAGAACGGCGTCCGCCACTACTTCTGCGATGCCTGCTCCCGGGAGAACCTCCGAGCCATCGAGGGGCGGCTGGACTCGGAGTGGTGGTAGGCCGCACATCGGCTCAGGCCTGAGCCGCGGACTCCTCCTCGTCCGTCGTGTCCTGCGGTGCGAAGCCCGGCAGCCACTCCTCCAGTTCCTCGCGCAGCCGCACCGTCGCGCCCAGCTGGCACAGGACACCGATGGTGCTGAGGGTCACGCGGTGGATGAGGAGGTAGGCCGGAGGCAGATTGAGCTGTTTGCCCAGCTGGTGGGCGGGGGAGCGGGGATCGGCGACCCGCGCGGCCTGGCTGCGCATCCAGCCGCGGGTGAAGGTGAACGCCTCGACCTGGGCCGGCTCGATGATCGGCAGGAGATAGTCGAGGACGGCGTCGGGCTCCAGGTCGATGGTCTCCTTGACGAAACCCTCGGTGCGAAGGAGCTCGTAGACCGCGTCCGCCTCGCCGTCCAGGGTCATGCGCAGGGAGTCGCCGATGGGGGTCGGCAGACCGCCCGGAAGCCGGTCCACCGTGCCGAAGTCCAGGACGCCGAGCCGCCAGTCGTCCTCGCCGTCCGGGCCGCCGGGCAGCAGACGGAAGTTCCCGGGGTGAGGGTCGGCGTGCAGCAGACCGGTGCGGGCCGGGCCGGAGAACAGGAAACGGGCCAGGAGCTGACCGGCACGGTCCCGCTGCTCCTGAGTGCCCTCGGAGATCACCTCCGAGAGCGGGACACCGTCGATCCACTCCGTGACGAGGACCTGGTCGCAGTGGTGGACCACCGCCGGCACCACGACGTCCGGGTCGTCGGCGAACTCCTGCGCGTGCTGCTGCTGGGCCTGTGCCTCAAGGGCGTAGTCCAGTTCCTCGGAGACCCGGTCCTTGAGCTCCGCGATCAACGGTTTGATGTCCATGCCGGGCACCAGGGGGCCCAGCAGGCGGGCGAAGCGGCTCAGCTGGTTCAGGTCGGACAGGAGGGCCTCACCGGCGCCCGGGTACTGCACCTTGACCGCCACCTCGCGGCCGTCGTGCCACACCCCGCGGTGCACCTGGCCGATCGAGGCCGCCGCCGAGGGCTTGTCCTCGAACTCCAGGAACAGGTCGTGCCAGTCCTCGCCGAGCCGCTCCGCCAGCACCGCGTGCACGGTGCGCGTCGGCATCGGGGGCGCCGCCTCCTGCAGCTTGGTGAGCGCCGCGCGGTAGGGGCCGGCGATCTCCTCGGGCAGGGCCGATTCGAAGACGGACAGGGCCTGGCCGAACTTCATCGCGCCGCCCTTGAGCTCGCCGAGCACCTTGAACATCTGCTCGGCGGTGCGCTGCTGAAGCTCGCGGCCGACGAGCTCCGCGGACTCGCCGACGATCCGCTTGCCCAGTCCCCAGGTCGCGCGCCCTGCGAAGCCGAGCGGTAGCGCGGCGAGCTTGGCGGTACGGGTCACCGCCTTGCGGGGAAGATCAGACATGCGCCCTCCAGGTCACAGCCGGCCGCTCCGCGTCCGCCTCACGGCGTGACTCGGACGACGGCCCTTGTTCCGCCATTGTCTCGTGCGACTCCCCGTCCTCGGAGGGGTGTTCTCCCTCACCTTTTCGCGCGGCGCCGCACGGGCACGCGGGATGCGCCCCCACCGGCCGGGCGTGCCAGTTCAGACCGGGCAGGGACACTTCCCAGCGTGCACCAGCGCTGGACGGAACGTGCCCGTCCAGGAAGGCGAGGGCGTGCGCGGCCGTCAGCCCGGCGACCGTGGTGGCCAGAGTGAGATCGCAGGGTCGCACATCATGGGACCTCACCGAACCCGTGCGCCACTGGGTGACCAGGCGCGGCCAGTCGGGATCCCGGTCGGTGCGCCCCTCGTGGAGGCAGCCGGCGCAGCCGGTCTCGCCGGGCAGGACGAGCGGGCCGACGACACCGGTTCCTTCCACGACACCGGCGTACAGGTGCGGCGTACCGGAGGCGATGAGGGGTTCGGCCGTGGACGGGGCAGGCGCGTGCACCGCGACGTCGTCGCGTGGGGCGAGGATCACCAGGGAGCGGCCCGCGCAGTCCTCTCCGGCGGATGGCTGGGGGCGTCGGCGTGGTGGACGACCCGGTGCCGAGCGGCGTGCCGCCCGAGGCGCGGCCTCGTCCCTGCGGTCGCCGACCGCCTCGGTGGGCAGGCCGCCCGGCGCCACGTCCCAGGGCTCGACACGGCCGACGTCGCGTACGTCGACCTCGCCGACCCCGGCGCCTGCCAGCAGGGAGGCCACCGTCGCACCGACCCGCCCGGCACCCCACACCTGGACCCGCAGGGCACGACGGGCGGCCAGACGGCCGATCGCCTCGCCCGGCTCGGACGTCATCAGGGAGAGCGAGGCCAGGTCGGGGCGCAGCCGGTCCAGGATTTCCGTCTTTCCCCGCAACGCCTCGGCGGCCGGGCCGCCACCCTTCGCGTCGTCCAGAAGCCCGGCGCGCGCCAGCCGTCGCACCAGTTCGTCGACGTGACCGTCCGGCAGATCCATGCGGCGGCCCTCCTCGCGCAGCAGGTCCATTCCGCGCGTGCCGTTGAGCAGGTCGAGAAAGCTGCCTGTCGCCGTGTCCATCGGACCCACCGTCATCGCATGTGCCGGAGTCATCCCGAATTGCACGGTGTTGAGGTCGCGCCAGCCTCTCCTGAGCGCGGGCTTCATCTGCGGAACCTGCACGGTCGTCGAAGGTGCCGAGCTCAACCCGCCCGATGTATCAGACATCTTCGAAATGTCTGATGATGCCGAGAACTTCGTATGCATGAACAGGCCCCCGTAGTCGTCGCCCAACGTCCCCGTTGTCGGTGGAGCTCGGTCCCAGCTCCGCCGGCACAGCCAGCATGCCCTGGCGCGGCGCTCGTCGTCCGAAGTTGTCCACAGGCAGTGGATATTCGTCGTACAAATCAAACGCTCGGTGGGGGATCGGCATCGAACCGTCCCGGAGTCGGGACTTCCCCCATGTGCAGCGGGTAACGTCGGGGCGTGTCCGCCGACCCACTGCACCGCGCCGGAACGCCACAGCGCAGTACGACGAGCCCGCCGTCCAGCGGCTCGGGGGCGAACGCGATCGAGGTCCGCAGGAGCGCCCGGCGCCGCCGGACGGTCTCGGCGTACCGCGAGGGCGATCGCACCGTCGTGCTCATCCCTGCCCGGATGTCCGAGGCGGAGGAGCAGCGCTGGGTCAACGTCATGCTCGACAAGCTGGCCGCCCAGGAGAGCAGGCAGCTTCTCGGCGACTCCGAACTGGCGGAGCGCGCCCAGCAGTTGTCGTCCCAGTACTTCGACGGCCGCGCCCGCCCCAAGTCGGTGCGCTGGGTCACCAACCAGAACACACGCTGGGGCTCGTGCACCCCGGCCGAGGGCAGTATCCGTCTCTCGCACCGCCTCCAGGGGATGCCCGAGTACGTCGTGGACTACGTCCTCCTGCACGAGCTCGCCCATCTGCTGGTGCCCGGACACGGGCCGCGCTTCTGGCGGCTGCTGGAGGCGTATCCCCGTACGGAGCGTGCGAAGGGCTACCTCGAAGGCGTCGTCGCCGCCGAGCGCTTGCCCCATGTGCCCGGCGCGCGCGACGAGTGACGGCGCCCTGAGCCACCTCGGGTGCCCGCGGAAGCAGTTCTTCCCCTCTCGCCGGAGAACGTTGTGTACCGGGTCTGTACCGGCTTCGTCCGATGTCCGAGTTTGCCGTTAGCCTGGCGCGACGCACTCACACTCGGGATGGGGGACGGTCGTTACGCATGGCCAGGGAATTCCAACGCGGCCACAAGGCCCGGATCAGTGACCTCACCGCGGGCACAGATCTGTACGTAGGCGTGCAGATCTCCGCTCCAGGGCTGACCTTCGACATCAGCTGCTTCGGTCTCGACGCCGATGAACGGCTCTCGGACGACCGCTACTTCGTCTTCTTCAACCAGCCGAAGTCACCCGAGGAGTCCGTCCAGCTCCTCGGCGCCCAGGCCGGTGACACGGAGTCCTTCAGGGTCACGCTCGACAAGATCCCCCCGCAGATCCACAAGCTGTCCTTCACGGCGACGATCGACGGCGCCGGACAGATGTCGCAGATCGGCCCCGGGTACCTGCGCATCGTCGCGGGCGGCGAGGAGGTGGCCCGGTACGCCTTCAGCGGCTCGGAGTTCTCCACCGAGCGCGCCGTGATGCTGGGCGACTTCTATCTGAAGGACGTCTGGCGGTTCGCCGCGGTCGGACAGGGCTTCGACGGCGGCCTCGACGCACTGCTGAGGAACTTCGGCGGCGAGGTCGCCGAGGAGGAGGCCCCGGCCGCCCCGCAGCCCCAGGGAGGTGCGGCCCCCGGCTTCGCGCCGCCCGCTCAGGCCGCCGCCCCGCCCGCGTTCGGCGCCCCGGGCGCACCGGCACCGGCGGCTCCCG